>NZ_CP053344.1:2198955-2513092 GCF_013113715.1 Herbiconiux sp. SALV-R1 | reverse complement strand
GCACCGAGCTCTCGCTCGCGGTCACCGTGAACCTGCTGCTCTACGGGCTCATGGCACCGTTCGCCGCCGCGCTCATGGCCAGGTTCGGGATGCGCGCCGTCACCACGGCGGCACTGCTGCTGGTGGGAGCGGGGGCGGCGCTCAGCATCTACGCCACCGCGCCGTGGGTGCTCGTACTCACCTGGGGCGTGATGATCGGGCTCGGCACCGGATCGATGGCGCTCGTGTTCGCCGCGACCGTCGCCGACCAGTGGTTCGTGCGCCGGCGCGGGCTCGTCGTGGGGGTGCTCACCGCGGGCAGCGCCACCGGGCAGCTCGCCTTCCTGCCCTTCATCGCGCTGCTCGTCGAGGAGCAGGGGTGGCAGCAGGCGTCGCTGCTCGTGGCGGTGGGCGCGTTCGTGGTGGTGCCGCTCGTGCTGCTGTTCCTGCGCAACCGGCCCTCCGACCTCGGCATCACGCCGTTCGGTGCTGCGGCCGACTGGACGCCGGCTCCCCGCGCCGCGGGCAACCCCGCGCGCATCGCGCTCGGCACGCTCGCGCGGGCGGCCCGCCGGCGCACCTTCTGGGCGCTGGTGGCGGGCTTCGCCATCTGCGGGGCGACGACGAACGGGCTCGTCGGCACGCACTTCATCCCGAGCGCCCACGACCATGGCATGCCCGAGACCACGGCGGCGGGGCTGCTCGCCGTGGTCGGCATCTTCGACATCGTCGGGACGATCGCCTCGGGGTGGCTCACCGACCGGGTGAACCCGCGCATCCTGCTCGCGGTGTACTACGCGGGGCGGGGGCTGGGGTTGCTGGTGCTGCCGTTCCTGTTGTCGGAGGCCGTGCATCCGCCGATCATCGTGTTCGTCGTCATCTACGGACTCGACTGGGTGGCGACGGTGCCGCCGACCGTCGCGCTCTGCCGCGAGGTGTTCGGGGCCGACGGTCCGGTGGTGTTCGGGTGGGTGTTCGCCGCGCACCAGGTGGGTGCGGCGATCGCCGCGACGGTGGCGGGCGTGGTGCGCGACTCGACGGGGGAGTACACGCTCGCCTGGTTCGGCGCGGCGGGGCTGTGCGCGGTGGCGGCGGTGGTGAGCGTGTCGATCGCGCGCGGGCGACCTGCGGCGCAGGCCGGCACGGGCTCGGGGTCGCCCGTCGACGCGCCCCGCGCCGGCGCCCCGCGCTGACCCGAGCGCGGCGCGCCCACTCCGCTGCCGGGCGACGTGCGCCCGCCGCCGGCCTCGGCCCTGAGCGGCTCGGTGGCGGCGACGTCGCGAGGTCGGGCGAGCGGATGCGCGGGTCAGGTCAGGCGGCGGGTGAGGGTGACGGTGACGGGGTCGCCGAGGTCTTTACCGAGGCGCTTGCGGAGTTTCGCGTTGAGGGAGAGCATGAGGCCGCCCGTACCGGTGGGCATGAGGCCGACGTTCTCGATGGGGATGCCGTCGACGTCGCCGTCGACCCGCACTGCCTTGCCGGTGCCGAAGAACTCGGTCGCGCCAGGCATCTCGACGCACGGCCAGAGCTCGCCCTTCACGTCGACGCCGATCGGTGCGGTGAACGAGTGGTCGAGGGGCTGCGGGAGGTCGGGCATGCGGTCCTTTCGGGAAGCCGGGAGTGGGGAGTGGGGAGGGCCGGCCGCGGGCCGGGTCGGTGATTCAGGATGCGGGCGTGGCCGACGGCCTTGCCGGTGCCGGTACACAGGACACGGTGGCGACCACGAGGTCGAAGAGTTCGGTGAGCTGGGGGGCGAGGGTGGGGAGTCCGCAGGCGAAGGAGAGCAGGAGCACGCGGTCGCCCGGCGTGGCGAGGTAGTAGTCCACCTCCAGGGTGGTGATGCCGGCCTCGGGGGAGTCGGCGGGGGCGGCGACCTCGCGCACGCGGCGCACTGCCGGGCCGCAGGGGAACTCGAGGTCGGTGTCGGGGGCGACGTCGGCCGACGCCCCCACGACGGGCTCGGGCTCCGGCTCCGGCTCCGGCTCGCGGATGGTGCCCAGCACCGCCCGCAGCGCCTCGGCGGGCGTCGGGCCCAGTCGACGCAGTGTCAGCCGCGGGTGGTACACCGTGAGCGTCGCCGGCAGCGGCACCCCCGGCATCACCTCGCGGCACAGGTGCAGTTGGGTGGCCCCGGCCGCCCGGGCGCGATCGGCGGCGAAGAGGAAGCGGCTGCGCAGCTCGGCGCGAGCCGTGGCGTCTTCGTCGCGGCGTCCGACCGTCTCGCGCACCAGTCGGGTGACCGCGCGCTCGGTCTCCTCGGCGCGCGCGACCGGCACGGCCCACCAGTCACCCGGGAGTGCGAAGTCGAAACCGCCGTCACGGGGGCGTCGCGCCCTCGCTGCCGACTCGTCGCTCATGCGGGGGCCTCCTCGTGAAGACGCAGCGTGTTCGCGAACTCGACGCCGGAGCGCACGAAGTCGTCGAACACGAGCAGATCGGGGCTCGACACCTCGAACCTCACGACGACCGCGGGGTCGCCGGGGAAGTACGTCACCACGAGCCGCTGGTGAAGCGCCCGGCCACCGGATGCTCCCCCCGGTTCCACGACGTCGTGCACCACCACGCACGGCAGGCCCGCCAGCTCGACCCGCTCCGCCTGCCGCCGGAACACCGTCGCCTCGTCCGAGACGACCCGCGGGGCCGAGGCCGCCGCCGCGAACTCGTCGATCGTCACGCCGCCGCGCGGCAGGAGCTCGAGGAACGCCCACGCCCTCACCGTCGCCCCGGTCGGCTCGCCGTCGCCGAGGTACACGAAGTACCTCCGCCCCGGCCGACCCTCCGCAGAGACGAGCCGGCGCGCCCGCGCGAGCGGCGCATCCGTCGCCGAGTCGTCTGCGAGCTCACCCGCGGGTACCTCGTGCCAACCGGTGGGGAGGCCGAGGCTGTAGCGGAACTCAACCACGCCCACCACCCCCCGTCGCGACAGCGGCGAGCTTGGGGTCGACCGCCGCGTCGTGCAGACGCTGCGCGAGGCCCCCGAAACCGTCGCCGGCCGCCTGGGCGAGCTGATCGCCGCCGGGCACTCCGCCGATGACGTCGCCGAGCGCTCCGCTGACCAGGTTGCCCACCTTGTCGCTGACGTCGGGCCCGCCCAGCACGCTGCCGAGATCGTGCTGCAGCCGGTCGGCGACGTGCTCGAACCCGCTCCCCGCGAGGGGCGCGAGGGCGTCGCGCGCAGCCTGGTCGAGCGTCTGCTGCACGCTGCTCGCCGCCCGCCCGACGGCGTCGGCGATGCTCGAGCCCGTGGTGTAGACCGAGTCGAACGCGGTGCCGAGCGCCGCAGCGGCGGGGCGACCGAAATCGGCTGCCGCCGTGATGGCCGCGCCAAGTCCGCTCGCGTCGATGCCCTCGGCGAAGTCGGCGCCGACCTTCTCGCCGAGACCCTCCATGGTCGAGGTGAACGAGTCGACACCCGAGCCGAAGGTCGCATCGAGGAAGTCTCCCGCGAGCGGGTTCAGCGAGTCGTAGATCGACCGCGCCTCGCTCCCGCCGAGCGACAGCACCCCGTCGACCACCGTGTCGGTGACCGCCTCGATGCCCTTCGCCACGGCCTGCTTCGCGATCTCGCCGATCGCCGAGCTCGCCGCCTCGCCCACGATGCGGGTCGCCCCGGCCGCCGCCGACTTCGCCGCAGCCCCGAGCGCCCCGCCGAGGGCCGCCCCGCCGAACGCCGCCAGCACGGCGAGCCCGGCCACCACCAGGTCGAGCAGGTGGAACCCGTTCAGCGCGAACTGCAGCAGCGCGAGCACCGCGATGGCGATGTTCACCAGCTGCGCGTAGCCGAACAGCGCCGCAGCGACCGCCGCGAACAACGGCATCACCACGGCGAGCACGGCGAACACCACGGCGAGCACGGTGAGCACGAGCGAGACGATCTTGAGCACCACCGACAGGATGTTCGCCACCAGTTGCACGATGTCGAACAGGTCGCCGAGGTCGTCCCAGAAGCTGTCGTTCAGGTCGCCGAACTCGTTGCCGCGATGGATGCGCGCCGCCGCCACCGACGCCGCATGCCTCAGCTGGTCGCGGGCCGCGTTCCACTCCGTCTCGGCCTGCGAGAGCTCGCGCTGCAGCTGGTCCCACTCGGCGCGCAGCTGCTCCGCCCGGGCGAGGGCGGCGGGCTGCTCGGGTCCGGGCAGCTGCGCCTGCTGGTCGGCCTCGACGAAGCGGGCCCGCACCTCGTCGGCGCGGTAGGTGAGGTCGTGGCTGGCTGCGGTGAGCATCCGAGCCCTGTCGTGCGCGTCGCGCATGGGCCTGACGTACTCGAGCAGCGCCTGGGAGGCCTCGTCGTAGCGTGCGTGCGCCTGCGTGATCGACGAGGCCGCGTCTCCGGCCGACGAGACCAGCGCCGACACCGCGTGGCTGCGGAAGCCGTCGCCCGAGAGCTGCCGCAGCTGCTCGGCGGCCTGCGCGATCGCCTCTGCGGTGCGCAGGTACTGCGTGGCGTCGCGCAGCACGACGTCGGGGTCGCCCGGCAGCGGGCCGAGCTCAGCCATTCGCCAACCCCGCCAGGGTGCGCACGAGCTCGCTGTCGAGCTTGTCGAAGCCGTCGGAGACGAGGTGCACGGCGTCGCTGATCGACCGCACCGCCTCGAGCATGTCTTCCCGGGTGTCTTCCCAGTCGTCGGCGAAGTCGATCAGCACCCCCGCGAGCTCCCCGTCGCCGCACGCGCTCGCCGTCGAGCGGCTCATGCCGCCCGCGGCGTCGAGGGTGTCGACGATGAGCTTCAGGGCGCTGTCGAGCTCCTGCAGCAGGCCCGTGTCGACGAGCAGATCGGCCATCAGTCCTGCCTGATCGCTTTGGCGAGCTCTTCGTCGGTCTTCTGCATCGCCTCGGCCGCCGACCGCAGGAACTGCGACAGGCCCTGCAGCCCCTCGATGGCCTGCGTGGTGCCCGTGGTGAACTTCTGATAGGTCTCGTGGAAGGCGCCCGAGGCCATCTGGGTCTGGAACCCGTCGGCGACGAGCTGGTCGATCAGCCGCCGCAGGTCGGTGAGAGTCGTGGTCATCTGGTCGCGACCGGTGTCGAGCCGCCCGGCGGCTTCGGTCATCTCCTCGTAGGTGACGTTGAGGTTGGCCATGGTGTTTTCTCCTAAGCAGTGGATGGAGCGGTGGGGGATGCGGTGGTGGCCGCCGGCAGCGGCAGATGCACCCGCACGGCCTTGCCGGCGACGTAGTAGCCGCGGCCGGGCGGGAACTCGGAGCGGGCCACCCGCGGCAGCACGGTGCGCAGGATGCTCTCTCCTTCGGCGGGCTCCGGCTGCAGCAGGATTCCGCGACGGGTGTTCTTGATCTCGGCGAGCAGGGGCCAGGAGGAGATCCAGGCGCTCGACTCGGCCTCGGCGATCAGCAGGTGGTCGCTGCGCTTGATCGCACGGATGAGCTCGACGATCGGCGCGTCGGCCGGCGTCGAGAGGAAGTCGCCGATGCCCTCGACCAGCACGGCGATGCGGCGGGCGGGGGCGGTGCCGTCGGTGGGGGAGCCGTCGTTGGAGGAACCGGGGTTGGAGGAGCCGTCGGTGGGGGAGCCGTCGGTGGAGGTCCCGGATGCTGCGGCCGGCGTCGGCGCGGCCGTCACCTCGGCGGCGAGGGCCCTGGCCAGCTCGGCGACCCGCTCGGGCTCCGTGGCCTGCCCCTCCCAGTCGAGCGCGGCGCCGAGCGGCGACCGCCGGTGACCGAGGTAGTGCAGCCGGATGCCCGGGTCGGCCCGCCGGAGCGACTGGGCCAGGGTGAGCAGGGCCGAGGTGCGGCCGCTGCCGGGAGGCCCGGCGACGAGCATCGCTCCCGACGGCTCGAAGCCGATCGGCTGCAGCGTGTCATCGGAGATGCCGAGCACCGGCCGCGAGGCGACGTGCTCGGGGAAGTCGCCGAGCGGCACCTCGGTGGGCAGCGCGCGGATCGCTGCCGCCTCCGCGCGCCCGCTCGTCCGGGCCGCCGCACGCAGCTCGTCGGCGAGCCGCTCGACGGCTGCCGCCTGCTCGAGCACGTTGCGGGTGGCGCCGAGCACGGCGATCTGCGTCTCGTGCCCGTCGAGCAGCGCCCGGCCGGCGGGGGAGCCCTGCCCGAGCACGTCGTCGGGCACGTCGAGCATGAGATAGGAGGAGTCGTCGGAGAGCCGCAGCACCACCCGCCGCGGCACCGACGAGCTCACCGAGGTGGGCACGCTGCCGGGGCGGTCGGCCGTGAACGCGACGTGCACGCCGACCCGCCTGCCCTCCGACAGCAGGCGAAGGAACTCGGAGTATCGCGCCGACCTGCCGCTTCCGGCCTCCCACTCGCTGCGGAACGCCGGGAATCCGTCGACGAGGAGGAGGAGCCGCGGGGTGCCGGGCGCGCCGGCGATGCGGCGGTAGTCGTCGAGCGAACCCGCGTCGACGGCGGCGAAGTCGCGGCCGCGCCGGTCGAGCAGCTCGCCCAGCGTGCGCAGCAGCCGGGCGACCCGTTCGGTGTCGTCGCCCGCGATGACGGAGCCGACGTGGGGGAGCCGTTCGAGCATCCGGAGCCCACCGCCGGCGAAGTCGAGCGCGTACACGTCGGTGGGGTCGCTGCCGGAGGTGAGCCCGGCCGCAGCGGCGAGGGTGCGCAGCAGCACGGTCTTGCCCGAGCCGCCCGTGCCGTACACGGCGAGGTGGCCGTCGACGTCGGGAAGGAAGCGGGCGGTGCGCTGCTCCTGGGTCTCGGGCAGGTCGGAGACGCCGAGCGGGAAGCCGGCAGCGCCGGTCGCGGCCTCGTCGCCCAGGTCGCGGCGGTCGGCGACGACGAGGTCGCGCAGCTCGTACACCGGGGCGAGCTCGTCGAGCCAGGGCCGGCGCGGTGGCCGCACCTCGGCCGCCAGCGCCGCGGTGCCGATGGTCGCGACGATGCGCGCCTCGTCGTTCGGGCCCGTCTCCTCGACGGCCGGTGCGACGGCGCCCGTTCTCGCCTCCCACACGATCTCGGCGCCGAAGCGCAGCTCGGCGACCTTCACCGCGGCGCGCTCCGGCTCGGAGCGGGTGTGCCCGCCGACGTACGCGGTCTGGAACGGGGTGACCTTGCCCGGCCCTGTCTTCGCGATCGCGCGGCCCGGCAGCGAGGGGTCGAACGCGGCGGCGCTCTTCTCGCCGATGACGTCTGTGGAGTCGTGCTCGTCGGCCATGCGCAGCGCGACCCTGAGATTCGTGTTCGCGCGCAGATTGTCTTTGATGACACCGGCCGGTCGCTGCGTGGCCATGATGAGGTGGATGCCGAGCGACCTGCCCCGCTGGGCCACGTCGACGACACCGTCGACGAAGTCGGGAACGTCGGTCGCGAGCGCGGCGAACTCGTCGATCACGATGACGAGCGCCGGAGGGCACTCCGGGTCGCCGCGCTTCTCGAGCTCGAGGAGGTCTTTGGCCTTCTTGCGACCGAGCAGCCGCTCGCGGTGCTGCAGCTCGGCGCGGAGGCTCGTGAGCGCCCGGCGCACGAGGTGCGGGCTGAGGTCGGTGACGAGCCCGACGGAGTGCGGCAGCGCCACGCACTCGGCGAACGCCGAGCCGCCCTTGTAGTCGACGAAGAGGAACGTGACCCGGTCGGGGCTGTACTCCAGCGCCATGCCGAGCACCCAGGCCTGCAGGAACTCCGACTTACCCGAGCCCGTGGTGCCGCCGACGAGGGCGTGCGGGCCCTGGGCGCGCAGGTCGAGGTGCATCGAGTCGGGGCCGGCCACCCCGACGAGGGCGCGGAGTCCGGATGCTCGCCGAGCCGGGCGGGCCGGTGCGGCGGTCGGTGCGCCAGGTGCGGCAGGTGCGCCGGGCGGGGCAGCGGCGTGGGCGTGGGTCGTCGCGGATACGTGCAGCGAGTCGTTCTGCTGCCAGCGGTCGACGACCGAGGCAGCCGTCTCGCCGAACTCACCGCCGACGAGCGCCAGGAACGACACCGAGGGCGGAAGATCGCTCGAGTCGGCGACGCGCGCGCCGGAGTCGACCAGGGGTGCGAGCCGTCGGGCGAGCGCCGTCGCCTGCGGCAGGTCGACGCGCTCGGTGCGCACGGGGGAGACGGCATCGCCGAGGCGCACCAGCCCGACCGTCGCCGCGTCGCTCCCGCCGCTCAGGTCGACCCAGCTGCGGCAGACGGCCGGCAGGTCGCGGATGGTCGACGCCAGCCAGAGGATGTGCACGTCGGCGTCGGCCGCCCGTTCGGCGAGCTGTACCAGTCGTGCCCGGTCGACGGGGGCGTCGTCGGTGACGACGAGCAGCAGCGCGGGCCCGCGCCGACCGGCGGGGGGCGCCGTTGCGCCCTTGAGGCCGACTTTGGCGCCCTCGGCGACCACCGCATCCGCTTCGTCGATCGCCCCGCGGCGGGAGGTCTCGGTGGAGGCGCGGGCGGCGACGAGGTCTTCGAGCGAGGCGAGCAGGGCCTGGCCCGTCGCGGCGCTGTCGGCGAGGTGCAGCTGCGCCCCGAGCGGCGACTGGGGGGAGGAGCTGTGCGGCAGCCAGCCGAGCCAGGCGAACTCGGGCGACCACGAGGCGCTGGTGAGGGCGGCGATCGCCACCTCGGCGGGGGAGTGCAGCCCGGCGGCCTGCACGAGCAGACCGCGCACGTAGTCGGCGGTCGCGGCCCGCTCGCCCGCGACGCCGATCGCGCCGGCCGAGTAGGCGCTCTCGACCAGGGGCACGTCGGCGATGGTCGCGAACGGTGCGACGGCGTCGCGCGCCCTGGTGCGGAGCTCGGGCACGGCCCGCGGGTCGTCGGGGCCGGGTTCGACGGTGTTGCGGCTGGTCAGGGTGCCGGTGCCGAGGCGGAGGGCGAGGAACGACCAGTGCTCGGCGCGGCGGGTCCAGAGCAGCGGGCCGAGTTGCAGGGCGTCGGCGGCGATCTCGGACGTCGCCGGGGTCTCGGCCGACCGCACGGCGCGTTCGCGCGGCACCTCCTCGGCGAGCTGCACGGTGAGGTCGTGCAGTTCGGCGTCGAAGCGGGCGGTCTCCTGGTCGAGGCGGCGCCTGCGGGTGAGACCGTTGTCGAGGTAGCTGCCGAGCACGAGCACCGGGGCGAGCGCCACGAACAGCAGGGCGAAGGGGCTCTGGAACAGGGCGAACATCGCCGCGCCGGTGACCAAGGGGGCGACCAGCGAGATCCATGGGAAGCGGCTCTTCTCGGGCGCCGCCGGTGCCGCGGGCGACGGGAAGGAACGGCCCGGGTAGCGCTGCTCCACCCGCGGCGCCCGGTTGACGGGCAGCACGCCGCCGCGCTCGGCGACGCGGGGAGCGCTGGCGCGGTCGAGGCGCCGGAAGCCGAGCTCGGTGTCGCCGATCACCACGCTCTGGTGCTCGTCGACGGTGACCCGGGTGACCACGCCGCCGTCGATGAGCAGGCCGTTGGCCGAGTTGAGGTCGGCGACCTCGAGGGTGTCGGTGACGATCACCTTCGCGTGCACCTTCGACGCCAGCGGGTCGGCGAGCACCACGGTGCACGACGGGTCGCGCCCGATGGTGCTCTCGCCGAACGGCAGCGGGAACTCGCGGCCGGCGTCGGGCCCGGCGAGCACCCGCGCGATCGCCCCGGGGGTGGCGCGGCTGAGCTCGGAGGGATCGGCGGGGCGGGTGATGCGCACCGTGAAGCCCGAGCCGATCTCGGCCTCGCCGATCGGAGTGCCCGGCACGAGCACGGTCTCCGTCGAGAAGGCGGGCGGCGACACGACCAGGGTGACCGGGCCGGGCGCGGTCGGTTCGACCGGGTCGGCGGCCGCGATCGCCGCGGCGATGTCGCCCACCGAGGCGGTGGCGTCGGTGGTGACGACGATGTTGGCGGGCCCGGCGTTCCGTCGCAGCAGCGTGAACTTCAGGCGCACCCGCTCAGCCCCCGATCAGGAGCACGGCGGCGGCTCCGGCCACCGCCAGCACGAGCACGACGTCGAGCACCACGCCCGGCCAGCGCGGCCTGCGGCGCTCGGGCGCGGAGTACACCGGGGCCGCCTGGGCCGGGGCGGTGGCGGGGCGCCGCACCGTCGACTCGAGGGGAGCGCCGCCGCGGGCAGCAGGGGCGGAGGCGGCGGGTGCGGGGTGCGAGCGCATCAGGGTCTCGGCGCTCGCCGGCGCGCCCGGGGTGCTTGGCGTGCCCGGGGTGCCTTGGGCACCCGGGGGCGCTGCCGCGGGTGGGAACGCCACGGTCGGGGCGGTGGGTGGAGCGGTCGCGGATGCCGGTGCGCCCGGAGCACCGGAGGGGGCGGATGCGGGAGGGAACGCGACGGTCGGGGCGGTCGGTGCTGCGGGCGCGGTCGCCGCCCCTGCGGCACCCGCGGGGAGGACGGTGGTGGGGGCGGTCGGCGCAGCCGGCGCGGTCGGGTAGAGCTGGGTGGGAGGCGGGGCCTCGGCCTCGGCCTCAGGCGGGAGCGGCGTGGTCGCGGCCGCGGTGGTGGCTGCGGTGGCGCCGCCGGAAGCGCCCGCTGTGCCCTCGGCGCCGCCCGCTACGCCGGCTGCGGCCCCGGCGGTGGCAGCACCCGCGGCGGCAGCGCCGCCGGCACTGCCCGCTGCGCTCCCTGCGGTGGCAGCACCCGCGGCGGCGGCGCCACCCGCGCCCACGGCGCCCGCCCCGGTCGGCGCGGTCGTGGCGGGGAACGCCGCGGTCGGGGTGCCGGTGCCGCGGGCGAAGGGGTCGTCGAGTACGTCAAGCCCGGTCACCGGGAGGCCGAACTGCTGCTGCGCCTGCTGCAGGGCGCGGCCGAACGACAGTGCCGAGGTGTGGCGGGCGGTCGGCGACGTGGCGAGCGCGGTGGCGAGCAGCGCTTCCAGGGCGGGGGGAACATCCGCTCGACCGATGGGGGGCAGAGCTCCCGCGGCGGCCCGGGCGAGAAGCGCGTCGGGGGTGTTGTCGCCGCCCACGACCTCGAACGGCGCCCGGCCCGCCAGTAGCGTGTACACGGTGGCGGCGAGGGAGTAGACGTCGGCGGTGGGGCGCAGCACGGCCCCGTCGCCGAAGGTCTCGGGGGCCGCCCAGGGCACCGAGTAGGCGTCGGGCGCGTGGGAGGTGCCGACCGTTCCGGCGATGCCGAAGTCGGCGAGGGCGGGGCGGCGGTAGTCGGTGACGAGCACGTTGGCGGGCTTGATGTCGCGGTGCAGCACGCCCGCGCGGTGGGCGGTCTCGACGGCACCCGCGAGCTGCACCCCCACGGCCAGCGCCTCCTCGACCGGGATGCTCTGCTGCCGGAACCGCCGGCCGTAGTCGGGCAGTGCGCAGTACTCCATGACGAGATAGGCGCGGCCGTCGCCCGTGACCCCCGCCTGGTGGATGGTGACGATCGACGGATGCGACGACAGCTGCGCCATGAGGTTCGCCTCATCGCGGAACCGTGCCACAGCGGCGTCGTCGACCGCATCGTCGTGCAGCACCTTCACGGCGACGCGTCGCCGGGGCAGGTGCTGCTCGTAGAGGAACACGTCGGCGAAACCGCCCGACCCCAGGGTGTCGAGGTAGTCGAAGCCGTCGAGCAGCGGTGGCAGGCCCGTCATCCGACGTACCCCGTGTTCACGACGTCGACGGTCTTCGAGGTCTTGCCGCCGGGGCCGACGACGGTCACCGCGTAGGTCTCCATGGCGTTCGAACACTGGAAGTCGAGCGAGATGGAGCCGTTCAGCCCCACCTGGCTGAAGGGCGCGGCCTGGGCGTCGGAGGTGCTGATGCCGAACCAGGCCTCCTCGCCGCCGCTGCTGGTCCAGCTGAAGCTCACGACCGGTGCGGGGGCGATGCCGACGTTCCCGTCGGGGGCCTCGGAGGGCGGCGAGCAGGCGACAGGTCCCGAGGAGGTGAACGACTCGATCACCGGGGCGGCCGTGCCGCCGGTGCCCCCGCCGTCGGTGCCGCCACCGCTGCCACCGTCGCCGGTGCCCCCGCCGTCGCCCGCCGAGGGGAGAGTCGGAGTCGGCGTCGGTGTGGGCGTCGGGGTGGGTGTGGGCGTCGCTGACGGCGTCGCCGGCCCTGACGTCGCCGTCTCGGTGGCGACCGGGTCGGCGACCGTGCTCGACGGGGCGCTGACGTAGCGCAGGGCGATGAGCACGAGGAGCACCAGGAGCGTCGCGCCCAGAACCGCCCTGATCACGGTGTGCACCACGGCACCCGCGCGCGATCGCCTCGCGGGAGGGGGAGGAGCCGGGGTCATCGGCGGGAACCTCTTCTGGTCGGCGGCGTCACGGGCACGAACATCATCACCGTAGCCGTCGCGACCCTCCCGGTCGAGGGGCAAATCGTGAGATGCGCGCCGCCCGTCAGGAGGCGGGGTCGAGCTGCATCGGGTTCTCCTGGCCGGTGAGCGTGCCGTCGGGCATCCAGCGCACCTCGAGGTCGGAGATCTGCGCGCCGGAGGGGAGGCTCCCGGTGTCGGGGCCGGGTGCCGGCACCGGCGACGACACCCGCAGCAGCAGGCCGTCGGCGGGGAAGGCCGTCTGCCACACGCACGAGGCGGCGTACGACCCCTGGGTGTCGACGTGCACGAGGCACACCCGGTCGTCGACGTCGCGTGCGGCGTAGAGCGCGCCGGTGGCGGTCGGGCCGAGCGGCCGCAGGGTCGTCTCGCGCAGCCGCAGTGAGTGCAGCACCGGGGGGAGGTCGCTCGGCACCTGCTCGCGGTCGAAGATCTGCAGGGCCGCGGGGGTGTCGACCGTGGCGCCCGGGGAGGCCTGGGCGCCCGGGGCGAGGCCGTTGAAGCCGCCTTCGGAGTTGCCTGTCCACCCCGCCGAGACGCCCTCGGCGGAGGGGCCGCCGAGCGCCCCGCTGCCCAGGGCGATCCCGCCGGCGACGCCCGCGAGGAGGGCGACTGCGGCGACCGCGGCGAGGGTGAGGGCGGAGGGGGAGCGGGGGCGGCGCGGGTCGAGGACGGTGGGGCCAGGCTCGAGGTCGTCGACGCCGAGGGGGTCGGTGCCGAGAGGGTCGCCGGTGCGGAGGGGGTCGGCGGTGCCGAGGGGGCCGTCGACGCGTGCGAGGTCGGAGGAGTCACCGCCGCCTGAGCCCCCAAGGGGCTGTGCCGCGTCGTCCACCTCCCGCTCCGCCGCCCGCACGGCCCGCTCGATCGCGGCCCGGTCGGCGGCCAGCTCGGCCAGCAGCGCCTCGAGAGCCGCCGGTGCCGCGGGGTCGCCGTGTCGCGCATCCGGACCGTAGACGGCCGCCTCGAGCTCGGCGAGTCGGGCGTGCGGAGACGGCGTGCCGTCGGGAGCGGGCCGATCGGGGCGCCCGAGCCACCAGAGCGCGTCGAGGGCGTCGTGCCGGCCGTCGTAGGCCCGCACCAGTGCCTCGCGGAAGCGCTTGTCGCGCCGCGCCCTGCCGTAGGCGTCTGGCGAGCTCGGGATGGCCATGATCGAGGCTAGCGCTCCTCACGCCGCTCGGCGAGGGCTGCCGCCGCGTTCAGGTCCAGGCGCGGGCCGAGCGCTCCCGCCAGTAGGTCTCCGGATGCTCGGCGAGCGCCCCGAGGGCCTCCTCCGTGAACGCGGGGCCGGGAACCCGGGCGGCGAGGTTCTCGCGCAGCTGCGCGCGGGTGACGGCGCCGCTCAGCACGATGTCGGCCCACGGATGCGCGACGGCGGCCCCCAGCGCGAAACCGTCGACGCTCTGGTCGTCGGCCTCGGCGAGTGCCGCGACCGCCTCGGCGGCGGGGTCGTCGGTTCCGGGCGACGGGGCGAGCCTCCCGTTGGCCAGCGCCTCCTTCACCACGATCAGCCACCGCGCGTCGTTCGCGCGCGCGAGGGCGTCGCCCGCCGACTGCTCCAGCAGGTTCCACGTGGTCTGCACCGCCGTGAACGGGGAATCGGGGAGGGCGAGGGCGCTCTCGATCACCTCGCCCTGAGCGGGTCCGCTGGTGGAGAAGCCGACTCGCACACCGTCGGCGGCCAGCGCCCGCAGGCGGTCGAGCAGGGCGGCGTCGCCGAGCACGGGGCTCTCGGGGGTGAGCGAGTGCACGAGGTAGACGTCGGGAGTGGTGCCGAGCGCCTCGAGGGTCTCGGGCCACTGACGCTCGAAGTGGGCGAGCCCGTGGTCTTTGCGTTCGTGCTCCGGGGCGTCGATGCGCCACTCGCCGACGTAGTCGTAGCCCCACTTCGAGCCGATCGTGAGCTCCTCCCGACGACCCGGATGCGCGGCGAGCCACGACCCGAGGAACTGCTCGGCGTAGCCGTACGATCGCGCCGCGTCGATGTAGCGCACCCCGAGCCACCAGGCGGCGTCGAGCATGCGGTGGGCGTTCTCGCGCATCGCCTCGACCGAGCGCTGGGCCGGGTCGCCCAGATCGGCGTCGCGACCCGAGGTGATGTAGGCCGGCCGGCCGAGCGCGGCGAGCCCGAGACCGAGTCGCGAGGCGATGCCCTCCGGCTCGTCGGCGGGGGTGGTGGGGCCGGGCTTCGGGGCGCTGTCGGTCATCGCGCCTCCTCGTGGTCGTCGGCGGGGGCGTGGGGGTGGAGGTGGGCATCGTTGGCGTGAGGGTGGGCGTCGTCGGCGTGGTCGTGTGCGTGGGCGTCGTCGGCCGGGGCGTGCGCGTCGGGGGCGCGGCGGACGCGCGCGAACCGGCGCAGCCAGGCGCCGAGCCGCGCCGTCTGCCGGTCGGTGAACTCGTTCGACAAGGCGAGGGTCTCCGCGCCGAGGTCGCCGCCGCGGCCGATGGAGGCGAGGGTCTCGTGGGCGCGGCGTTCCTGCTCGTCGGCCTGGCGCATCCGTTCGTCGTCTCGCATCGCTTCCAGCCTAGACTCGCTGTTCGTGACCGAGAACGAGCCGCAGCCCGGCGTCTACGAGCACTTCAAGGGGTCGCGCTACGAGGTGATCGACGTGGTCACCCACAGCGAGACCGAGGAACGGATGGTGCTCTACCGCACCCTCTACGGCGACCACTCGCTGTGGGTGCGCCCGCTCGCCATGTTCGTCGAGCCCGTCGAGCGCGACGGCTACCGCGGCCCGCGCTTCCGCCGCGTGGAGTGAGGGCGCGCGCGGCCCGTCAGGCGGCGCGGGTCGCGCGCACCATGCGCGGGCCGGCCCACAGGATGAGGGCGAGCACCAGCACGACGAAGCCGAGGAACGCGGGAACGAGCGGCACCCACAGCAGCGCGACGCCCACCAGCAGCGGCGGCACGGTCATGCCGGCGAAGCCGAGCAGGAAGATGCCGGCGGTGGTCTCGCTGCGGCTACCCTCCATCGCCAGGGCACCGGCGGTGGCGAGAGCCCCGCGGAACACCAGTCCGACGCCGGCTCCCGCGACGATCCCGCCGAGCACGAAGGGCGCGGCAGCGACGGTGAGGGCCGCCGCGCCGAGCGAGAGCAGTCCGGCGACGATGAGCACGACGCCCAGCACGATCTGCTGGCGCGTGCTCACCTTCGCGAACACCACCTGAGCCAGGGCGGCGGCCCCGAACACCGAGAATGACACGACGCCGGCGACGAAGCGGTCGCTCTGGTGCAGCAGCTGCGCCAGGAAGGTCGGAGCCACCGATCCGAACAGGCCCGTGATGGCGAAGGCCGCGAACCCGCCGATGCCGGCCGCCCAGTACGCGGTGCGCGAGTCGCGGGGCACGCTCACGCGCTGCGGGCGGTAAGGCGCGCGGGTGCGAGCCCGCACCACCGTCTCGGGCACGAACGCGTAGGCGAAGCCGACGGCCACGAGCGCGGCGAGGAAGACGAGGTAGGGGGTGACGAGCGGCGCCGGGATCCACTCGGCGAACACCCCGCCGATCAACGGACCGAGCGCCAGCCCACCCATGTTCGCCACTCCGGCGATGGTGGCGGCGAAACCGATGGTGGCGGTCGGATGCGACAGGCGGCGCAGGTCGGCGAGGTGCGCCGTCGCGGTGGCGGTGAGGATGCCGATGCCGAGCCCCGCCACGAACCGCGCCGCGACGAGTCCCTCCACCGACGACCAGACGAGGAACGTCAGGGCGGCCACGACCTCCACCACCACCGCGGTGAGGATCACCCGGCGGCGCCCGAAGCGGTCGCTGAGGTGCCCGGCGAGGAAGAGCGAGAGCATCACGCCGATCGAGTAGGCGGCGAAGATCACGGTGACCATGACGGTCGGGAAGCCGTCGCGCTGCTGGTAGAGCGCGTAGAGCGGGGTGGGCACGGTGTTGAACGCCATCATCACGAGGAAGGCCACGGCGGTCACCCAGAAGCCCGCCCGGTGGGGCAGACGGATGCGGCGGCGGGTGAGCAGGCGCCCCTCGGCGGTGACGGAGACGGCCGGGGTGGAGGCGGTGGGCGGCAGGCTCAGCGAAGGGGTCGACATGCTTCGATCATGCGCCGATCTCGTCATCGAGTCCAACGAATTGTATCTCTGAATCTGATCGTTTTGATCTATGATCGAGACGTGGAGACCCGCTTGCTGGAGTATTTCGTGACGGTGGCCGACGAGCTCAGCGTCACCCGCGCATCCGAACGCCTGTTCGCGGCCCAGTCGACGGTGTCGGCCGGCCTGAAGAGCCTCGAGGGGGAGCTCGGCGTCGCCCTGTTCGAGCGCAGCACGAAGGCGGTGCGGCTGCTGCCGCCCGGCGAGACGCTGCTGCCGCTGGCGCGTGCGCTGCTCGACGATGTGGAGGCGCTGCGGCAGACGGCGACCGAGTCGGGTTCGGGCCTGCGCGGGCGGGTGCGCATCGGCACCTTCGCGGCCATGCAGGTGCTCGACCTGCCGGCGGCGCTCGGGCGGTTCCGGCGCGAGCATCCGCTGGTCGACGTGCAGATCGCCGGCTCGCCCACCGGCTCGACCGGCCTCATCGACGACCTCGCCCACGGCCGGTTCGACCTCGCCTTCTCGGGTGTGCCGGTGCCGCCCGACCTCGACTCGTGGGCGCTCGCGAGCTTCGAGTTCGTCGCGCTGCTGCCGCCCGCGCACCGCTTCGCCGTCTCGGGCCGGAGCTCCGTCGCCCTGGAGGAGCTCGCGGGCGACGACTGGGTCGACGTGCTGCCCGGGTTCGGCAACCGGGTGCAGCTCGATCGCATCCTCGCCGAGCACGGCATCCGCCGGCACGTCTCGGCCGAGCTCGCCGACCTGCCGAGCGTCGGACCGTGCGTCGCCGCGGGGCTCGGCGTCGCCGTGGTGCCCGACATGGTCGACGACTCCGGATGCGTGAAGCTCCCGCTCGCCGCGCCCGTCGACCCGTGGGTGTTCTCGGTCGCGGCGCGGCACGGGGCGGTGCGGCGGCCGCAGATCCGGGCGCTGATCGAGGAGATCCGCGCGACCGCGCGCTGACCCGCGGCGCCGCCCGCCGCGCGCCGCGCGCCGCGCGTCGCGGCGGCCGCCGCCGCCCGACGCGGCAGCCGCCGCCGCCCGATCGACGGAGTTTCGGGGCCGGCGCGCGCTGAGGCTCCGTCGTTCGGTCGCCTCGGGCTGAGACTCCGTCGCTTCGCGGCGCCGGACGAGCGGCTCTCGTCGCTGGCGGTTGGCGGATCGACGGAGTTTCGGGGGTGGCGTGCGCTGAGGCTCCGTCGTTCGGTCGAATCGGGCTGAGACTCCGTCGCTTCGCGGCGCCGGACGAGCGGCACTCGTCGCGGCGGCCGCCGCCGCCTGATCGACGGAGTTTCGGGGGCGGCGGGGGCTGTGGCTCCGTCGTTCGGTCGGCTCAGGCTCCGTCGCTTCGCGGCGGCGGACGAGCGGCACTCGTCGCTGGCGGTTGGCGAATCGACGGAGTTTTGGGGGCGGCGTGGGCTGAGGCTCCGTCGTTCGGTCGGCTCGGGCTGAGACTCCGTCGCTTCGCGGCGGCGGACCAGCGGCTGCAGCAGGCAGGCACCTACCGCGGGCCGACGGCTACCGCGGGCTGGCGGCGAAGTAGGAGTCGGTGGCGAGGTCGTCGAGGAGGGTGGGGCCGGTCGGCGCCCAGCCGAGGCGCTCGCGGGTGAAGGTGCTCGAGGCGGGGAGGTCGGCTCCGAAGAAGCGGGCCATCCAGCCGAAGTGGTCGGCCGCGTCGTCGGGTGCGATCGAGGTGACCGGCAGGCCCAGCCCGCGGCCGATCGCGGCGGCGATGTCGCGCGTGGCGACGCCCTCCTCGGCCACGGCGTGCACCACGCGCGGGGCGGGTGCATCGGGCGTCGCCGCGGCGGTCGCCTCGAGGGCGAGGCGCACGAGCCGTGCCGCGTCGGAGCGGTACACCGCCGCCCAACGGTTCGAGCCATCGCCGACGTAAGCCGCGGTGCCCTTCTCCCGCGCGATCTGCGTGAGAGCCCAGACGAACCCGTGATCGCCGTCGCCGTGCACGCTCGGCGCGAACCGCAGCGCCACCGGGCGCACACCGCGCGCCACCGACGACAACGCCAGCTCTTCGCCCCCGCCGCGCGGCGCGTCGGGGCCTGCCATCGGGTTGACGTCGTTCTCGGTCACCGCGCGCCCCGAGGTGATGCCGGCCACCCCGGCGGCGAACAGCAGGGGCCGCTCCGAGCCGTCGAGCGCGTCGATGAAGGTCTCGAGCACCGCGCGCTCGGTGCGGCCCGACTCGGCGAAGCGGGTGAAGTCGTGCTTGAAGCCGAGGTGCACCACCGCGTCGGCGGCGTCGGCTCCCGCGCGGAGCACGCCGAGGTCGTCGAGCTCGCCGCGCACCACGTCGGCCCCCGAGCTCTGCACGGCGCCGGCCGAGGCGTCGCTGCGGGCGAGGCCGGTCACCCGGTGGCCGGCGGCGACGAGTTCGGGGATGACGGCGGAACCGATCCACCCGGATGCTCCGGTGACGAAGACGTGCATGATTCTCTCCTTGTGAACAACGGGACGACACCGGTCGATGTCAGCCACTGACATGACCATAACACCTCATGTCAGCCACTGACATGACTAGACTGAGACCCGTGGGACGTTGGGAACCGGATGCGGCAGGCCGCCTCGCCACCGCGGCACTCGAGCTCTACGCCGAGCGCGGCTTCGACGACACGACCGTGCTCGACATCGCCCAGCGCGCCGGGGTCACCGAGCGCACCTTCTTCCGTCACTTCGCCGACAAGCGCGAGGTGCTCTTCCAGGGTTCGGCCCAGCTTCAGGATGCGGTGGTCGCCGCCATCGGATCCGCCCCGTCCGGCGCCCCCCTGATCGAGGTCGTCGGTGCCGGCATGCGAGCCGCGGGGGAGGTGCTCGACGACCGGCGCGACTACGCGCGACTGCGTTACGCGGCGATCGTGGCGCATCCGAGCCTGCAGGAGCGCGAGCTGCTGAAGATGTCGACCCTCGCGGGGGCCGTCGCCGACGCCCTGCGCGCCCGCGGTGTCACCGAGGCCGCGGCCGCGCTGCTCGGCGAGACCGGCGTCGCCGTGTTCAAACTCGGCTTCGAGCGCTGGATCGGCGACCCCTCGGCCCCGAACCTCCCCGACTGCATCGCCCAGGCCCTCGCCGACCTCCGCACCCTTACCGCCTGACCCCGCCGGTCCAACGCCCGGCCGACGACGCGCCGATGCCGATGACCCCCGCCCTCCCGGCTGGCGGCGTGCCGATCTCGATGGACTCCCGCGCCAACACGCCGCCAAACCTCCATCCACTTCTGGTGAACGCCCGAACATCCATCCGTTTCGGGTGTGCGCCGACGGCCGCGGGCGCCGGAGGGTGCCGCCGGCTCAGTCGAGGGCGGAGTAGCCGGAGCGGAGCGCCGACTCCACGAAAGAGGGCGGCCACAGCGCAGCGACGGGCGAGGGAGCCGCGGCGATCGCGGCATCGATGTCGAGGCCGGCGGAGGAGGACGAGCGGATGAACGCGGCCATCTCCGCGAAAGCGTCGCGTTGCCGCTCGACGAAGTCGCGGTCGACCACCGCGCCGTGTCCGGGAACGATCGCGTCGCCCGGCTCGATCAGGTCGAGGAGCGAGTCGAGGGCCGCGGGCCACTCCAGGGGGAACGAGCCCGATCCGAACATCGGCGGGCCCGACTCCTCGACGACGTCGCCCACGAACCAGACGCGGGCGTCGGGAACGAGCACGGCGAGGTCGGTGTCGGTGTGACCGCGGGGGAGCGGCACGAGCTCGATCGGGCGACCCCCGGGCTCGATCGTCACCCGTGTGTCGACCGGCATCGTGGGCGGGGTGAGCGTCACCTCGCCCCACGACTTGTCGGGTTCGCGCCGGGGGTCGCGCTGCACGGCCTGGAGCCGGGGGCGCTCGTGGTCGGCGAAGTGCCGGGCGATCGCGGCGTGGCCGTAGAGGGGCGGGCGGCCGTCGACGGCGGCGAAGTACTGGTTGCCGAAGGTGTGGTCGTAGTGCGCGTGCGTGTTCACGACGGCGACAACGGGAGCGCCGAACCGGGCGTCGATGTCGGCGGCGAGCTCGCGGGCCTCGGCCGGGTTGTTGCGCGTGTCGACGACGGTGACGCCTCCCGCACCCACGATCACGCCGATCGACACGTCGAGCGGATCGTAGCGGCGCCGGTGCACGCCGCCGCCGACCTCTTCCCACCCGCCCGAGCTGCGCATCCCGACACCCTACGCCCGTGCCACATCGCGTGTCGCGGTGCCCCGGGTTCGCCGAGAAGCGGCCTCTGAGGGGTTACGGATGCGCGCCGAGGGGCGTAGACACAAATGAGGCCCCCGGCACCGCGGGGGGCGATCCGAGAAGGAGTATTCATGTCGAAGCCGCTCACCGTGCTCACCGTCGTCGCCGTGGGCGCCGCCGCGTATGTCGCGGGCACCAAAGCCGGACGTTCGCGCTACCGCGAGATCAGCAACACCGCGAAGAAGTTCTGGGACGACCCGGCCGTGAAGAAGGCCCGCACCCGCGCCTACAAGAGCGCCGAGAAGGCGGCCAAGAAGGCCGCCAAGCGCCTCGGCTGACCTGACGCCCGCGCCGGCCGACCCGACGTCGCCCCCGCCCACCGCCGAGACCGGCCCTACCCCGGCGACCTCGGCGCAGCCCGCGCCGGGGCCCGCGTCCGGGTCGGCGGCAGCGGCGCACGCGTGACCACCCCGGCGCGCCGCGCCCACCACCCGCTGAACGCCGCCACCCCCAGGCACAGGGCCATGGGCAGCAGCAGGAACGCGCTTCCCGCCCCCTCGCCCCGCTCGAACACCTGATCGGTCTGCCCCATGAGCGCCGTCGGCACGAGCAGCAGCACGTTGTTCACGGCATGCACGAGCACGGGTGCCTCGAGCCCGCCCGTGGCGCGCGCGGCGAGCGACGCGGAGGCGCCGAACACGAAGTAGTAGGCGATGAGCCACGGGTCTGCCGCGGCGTGCGCGCTCGCGAACAGTGCACCCGACACGATCGTGCCCGCCGCGAACGCCACACCGGGGTGCCTGAACCACGAGCCCACCGCGCGCTGCACCAGCCCGCGCGCCGCGAACTCCTCACCCGCGGCCTGGAACGGTGTGGTGAGCACGACGATCAGCAGCATCGCCACGACCGAACCGGTGAGCTCGATCGGGTCGAGCGGCCCCAGCAGCAGCGAGACACCGACGTAGACCACCCACACCGGCACGATGACGAGGGCGAGGCGCAGCATCCAGCGCCACCTCCACAGGCCGGCGACCGACGACATCCAGCGCGGCCTCACGCCGAACACCGCCCACTGGGTGAGCACGGCGATCGGCCAGAGCGACGCCAGCGCCAGGTTGTTGGCCAGCATGAGCACGGGCGTGAGCCGCGGGATGCCGTCGGCCAGGTCGTCGACTGTCGACGCCCCGGTCGCGAGGTCGACGAACACCGCCGCGGCACCGAACACCACCGAGGTGAGGAAGTACCCGGCGACGAGCATGACAATCGCCAGGGCGCCCCGCCACCAGGCGGGGGCCGCGCGCAGCGCGTGGTCGTAGGTGAAGAGCCGGGCGGGGGGCGCCGCTGCCACTGTCTTCTCCATCGACACCACTTCGGGGGCGTCGCGGTAGTACCCGTAGTTCGCGATCTCGGCCCACCCGCTCGAGCGGTAGAGCGCGAGCGACTCGGGTTGCGCCGAACCCGTCTCGAGGCGCAGCCTGCGGTAGCCGAGCTCGACCGCGAGGGCTTCGGCCGCGGCCATCAGCTGCCGTGCGAGGCCACCCCGGCGGGCGGGCGGGGCGACGTAGAGGCGCCTGACCTCGCCGGTGTCGTCGTCGAGGCGAGCGACGGCGACGCAACCGACGGGCGCGCCGTCGACGGTCGCCAGCAGGGCCGGCGTGCCGGGGGCGAGTGGCGGGCCGGGCTCCGTCGCGCTGTAGCGGGCCATCACCTCCCGCTCCTGCTCGGCCACGAGGCGGGCGAAGTCGGGATGCTCGGTGCCCACGCGCTCGATGCGGAGGTCGGGGAGTGCAGGCTGCATGGGGCGATCCTAGGATGCGCCTCCGACACTCGCCCGCCCCGCCCTCCGCGCGTCACCGGCTCAGGCAGATTCATGCAAAGAACTTGTGCATAGATTCTGTGCATGACACTATCGAGGCATGGACGACTACACCGGAATCGAGCTCGACGCCCGCGCTGTGAAGGTGCTCGCGCATCCGTTGCGCTCGCGCATCCTGGGTCGCCTGCGGGTGGCGGGGCCCGCCACGGCCACCGAACTGGCCGGCCAGCTCGAGACCAACACCGGCGCCACGAGCTACCACCTGCGCGCCCTGGAGGAGGTCGGGCTCGTCGTCGACACGGGCGAGGGCGCGGGCCGTCGGCGGCTCTGGCGGGCCGCGAGCGACTTCCACTCCTGGGTGAACTCCGGCTTCGCCGACGATGAGAACGCCCGCACCGCACTCGGCTGGCTGCAGCGCGACTACGTGCGTCAGTTCGCGGCCCGTGCCGAGCGCTGGCTCAACGTGAGCGAGGCCTGGCCCGCCGAGTGGGTCGACGCCCTCGGCATGAGCGACAGCTTCGTCGAGGTCACCGCCGAGCAGGCGGTCGAGCTGCGCGACGAGCTCGACGCGGTGCTCGCCCGGTTCAGGCAGGCCGGCGCCGATCACCCCGAGGCGCGGCGCATCCACGTGACGGTGCAGTCGAGCCCGCTCGAGCTCACGCCGCCCGATGCGACGGCCTGACACCGACATGGCCCGCCTCCGCTCGCACACCACCCGACGCCCGTCGCGGTCGCGCGCCGTCCTCTCGGCCCGCAGCGTCGAGCGCCGGTTCCTCCTGCTCACCACCACGCGCTGGTTGCCTGTCGGCCTCGTGTTCGGTCTCACCGTGCTGCTGCCCCTCGAGCGCGGGCTCTCCCTCGCCGAGGTGGGGGTGCTGCTCTCGGTGCAGGGTTTCGTCGTGCTCGCCCTCGAGCTGCCCACGGGCGGGCTGGCGGATGCGCTGGGTCGCCGCCCCCTGCTGGTCGCCTCCGGCGCGGTGGCGGTGCTGTCGAGCGCGCTGTTCCTGGTCGCCGACTCGTTCTGGATGTTCGCGGTGGCGCTCGCCGGCCAGGGCGTCTTCCGTGCCCTCGACTCAGGACCGCTCGAGGCCTGGTACGTCGACTCCTTGCACGCGGCCGACCCCTCCGCCCCGGTCGAACGCGGGCTCAGCCGTGCGGCGACGGTGCTCGGCGTCGCGATCGCCGGGGGAGCGCTGGCCGGCGGCGGGTTGGTGGCGTGGGCGCCGTGGGGTGCATCCGTATCGGCACTCGTGCTGCCGTACCTCGTGGCGACGACGCTCACCGCCGCCCACGCGGTGCTCATCGCGCTGCTCGTCTCCGAGCCGACGCGCGGTGGCGACGGCGCCGGCGGCAATGCCGACGCCATCACCGGTGCCCGCCGGGCGACCGCGCGCTCGGCCCTCCGCTCCCTGGGCCGCGGGGTGCGCGAGGTGCCCCGCTCGGTGGCGGCGGGCGGGCGCCTGCTGGCCACCTCACCCGTGCTCCGTGCCCTCGTGCTGGTGGAGGTGTTCTGGAGCATCGCGATGATCGCCTTCGAGACGCTCACCCCCGTGAGCCTCGCCGGGATGCTCGGCAGCGAGGCCTCCGCCGGCGCGGTCTTCGGCCCGGCTGCGGCAGCCGCCTGGGCGCTCTTCGCGGCGGGTTCCGCGCTCGCCGGTCTCGCCGCCCGCCGCGTCGGAGTGGCTTGGACGGCGATCGCCGCGCGCATCCTGAACGGCGCCTTCGTCGTGGTGATGGGGCTGGTCGCGGGCCCGCTGGGCCTCGTCGCCGCGTTCTGGCTCGCTTACCTCACCCACGGTGCCGCAGGTCCCATGCACGCCACCCTCCTGCACCGCGAGGCCGGACCGCAGAACCGCGCCGTCGTGCTCTCGATCAACTCGATGGTCGCGGGCGGCGCCTACAGCCTCGGGCTGCTCGCGCTCGCCCCGCTCGCCGACGCCGTCGGCACCGGGCCGGTGTTCGTGGCCGCGGGCCTCGTGAGCATGGTCGGCGCCGCGCTCTACCTCCCTGCCCTCGGGCGGGAACGACGGATGCGCGGGCAGAGCGATGCGCACTCGTCACCGGTCGTTCAGATGGCCGACGACCGGGAGTGAGAAGGTCGGGGCATGGCCAGGCGGCTGACGCTCCGATCGACGACCCTCCTCGGTGGGCTCCTGCTCGTGGTGGCGGGGGTGCTGCAGCTCGTGGCGGCGGCGATCCGCTGGGCGCCGTGCTTCGGCCCGGTGGAGACGGTCGCGATCGGCGATGGGCTCACCGCCGACACCTGCGCGCTGGCGGAGGACCATTCCCGCGACTACCTCTGGGTCTCCGCACCCTTCGAGGTGATTCCCGGGGCCGTGCTGCTGGCCGGTCTGGCCTCGCTCCTCCTCGTGGCGTTATGGCTGCTGTGGGCCATGTGGCTGCGCGATGACACGGTCGGGGCGCTCCTCGCGGTGCTCTCGGCGACCGGGTGGCTCGCCGCCGGGGTGCCGCAGCTCCTCGCAGCCGCGAGCGACGGCGCCCTCGGAGTGCTCGACCCGCCCCCGCTGATGCTGCTCGCGCTCAGCGTGCTCGCGTTCGTCGTGCCGATCGTCGCGGCCCTGCGCGCTGCGGTGCGCGTAGCGCGGCATGCCGCGCCCGCCGCCCCCGCGGCACGGCCCGCGCCCGCAGCGCGCTCCGTGCCGGCTGCGCCGGACGAGCTAACCGCGTCGGCCGCGTCGGCCGCGCCGGCTGCGTCCACCGCTCCGGCAGCGTCCACTGCGCCCGCCGCCTCCTCCGTGCCGGCCGCGCCCACCGCGCCGGCCGCGTCCACCGGGCTGCGTCGGCCGCCTGCCGCATCCGCGACGCCCGCGGCCCCGGTCGCGCGAGGGGCGGCAGTGGTGGCGTGGGGCGGTGTGGCGCTGGCCGCGGTGCTGGCCTTCCCGCTCGTCGACTACGTGCTGCTCATCGACCTCTCGCAGTCGCACGACACGCCGGTCGGCAGCGGCGCCCCGGCCGCAGCCGTGACGGTGCTCGCGGGTGTCGCCTTCCTCCTCGCGGGAACGCTCGAGCGGTCGCCGAGGCGGCAGCCAGCGGCGGACGCCTGGTAGCATCGTCGCCATGGAGATCGAGGTCGACAGACACTAGGGCGCCATGCCGCCCTCCGGCAGCGCACTGCGCGCGCCGTGTCCGTCCCACCCCCATCCGCTCGGCGAGTGCCTCTGCGCGCCTCGCCGCCGTCTTCGGAGCATCTCCATGTCATCGCCACACCAGTCCTCCCCGTCGGCCGCGGCCGCCATCACCCTCCGCGAACTCACCTTCGAGTGGCCCGACGGCTCCGTCGCGCTCGACGGGCTCTCGGGCACCTTCGGCCACGGTCGCACCGCCCTCATCGGCGACAACGGCACGGGCAAGTCGACCCTGCTGAAGCTCGTCGCGGGCCTCCTGCAGCCGAGCTCGGGCTCGATCGTCACCACCGGCGAGGTGGGCTATCTGCCCCAGACCCTCACCCTCGACGGCGACGCGACCATCGCGCGCCTGCTCGGCATCGCCCCCGTCGTCACCGCCCTCAGGGCCATCGAGGCCGGCGACGTCGCCCAACACCACTTCGACGCCGTCGGCGACGACTGGGACGTCGAGGCCAGGGCCGTCGAAGCCCTGGCCCGCCTCGATCTCGCCTGGATGCGCGACGGCACCCCAGCCGGGGTCGCACCCTCGTCCGCCGTGCTCGACCGCACCGTCGGCGCCCTCTCCGGGGGCGAGGCGATGCTCGTCGCGATAGCCGGCCTCCGGCTGCGGGAGCTGCCGATCACGCTCCTCGACGAGCCCACCAACAACCTCGACCGCGAGGGGAGGGCCCGCGTGGGCGCCCTGGTCGACGACTGGCCGGGCGCCCTCGTCGTGGTGAGTCACGACCTCGAGCTGCTCGAGCGCGTCGACGCCACGGCCGAGCTGCACGGCGGCCACCTTACCACCTTCGGCGGCGCCTACAGCGCCTGGCGCGAGAACCTCGACCGCGAGCAGAGCGCCGCGGCCCAGGCGGCCCGTGCGGCCGAGCAGACACTCAGGGCCGAGAAGCGTCAGCGCGTCGAGGCCGAGACGAAGCTGGCCCGCCGCGCCCGCACCGCGCGGCAGGCGCAGCTCGGTGGCGGCATCCCGCGCATTCTGGCGGGCGGCCTCGCGAACCGGGCGCAGGCCTCGGCGGGGGCGCTCCGCTCGGGCCACGACAGCCGGATCGACACCGCCCAGGCCGCCGTCGACAGAGCGGATGCGCGGGTGCGCGAGGTGCAGCACATCCGCCTCGATCTTCCCGACCCTGCCGTGCCGCGCGGCCGCCGCATCGCCGAACTGCGCGGCTCCGACGGCATCGTCGTGCACCTACAGGGCCCGGAGCGCATCGCCCTCGTCGGCGCGAACGGCGTCGGCAAGACCACCCTCCTGCTCGACCTGCTCAGCAGCCGCCCCGCCGACCCCGCGGCGCCCACCTCAGGCAGCCGCCCCGCCGACCCCGCGGCGCCCACCCTAGGCGGCCGCCCAGCCGATCCAGCCGCCGGCGCTCCAGGCAGCCGCCCCGCCGACCCGGCCGAAGGCGCCCCGCCGAGCCCGCCCCGCGCATCCGGCGTGCTCGCGACCGACCGGGTCGGCTACCTGTCGCAGCGGCTCGACGACCTCGACCCCGCCGCCAGCGCGCTCGAGGAGGTGCAGCGGGCGGCTCCGGGCGTGCCGCCGGCGCGCATCCGCGACCAGCTCGCCCGCCTGTTGCTGCGCGGAGCCGCCGTCGACCGACCCCTCGCCTCGCTCTCGGGCGGCGAGCGGTTCAGGGTGGCGCTCGCCCGCCTGCTGCTCGCCGACCCGCCGCTGCAGCTGCTCGTGCTCGACGAGCCGACGAACAACCTCGACCTGTCGAGCGTCGATCAGCTCGTCGAGGCGCTCGCCGCCTACCGGGGTGCGCTGCTCGTGGTGAGCCACGACGACGCCTTCCTGCGCCGGCTCGCCCCCGACACCACCCTCGAGCTCACCCGCGACGGTCGCCTGGTGAGGGCCGACGAGGGCGCGGGGCACACCGGCGAGAGCCTGGAGCTGCCCTCATAGAGACGTCATAGGAGCGCCATAGGGTCGCGAAAGGGCGGTCACGCATGATGAAGTCTCCCGATCAAGGAGAACACCATCATGAGCCGCATCCCCGAACCCGACTCCACACCCGAGGGGCCCGCCTACGAGGGGCGCCTGCTCGACCGCGCCGACGAGGAGGTGGTCGACCAGGGCGCCCCCTTCGACATCCGCACCCTGCTCACCCGCCGCAACGTGCTCAGCCTGTTCGGCCTGGGTCTCGGCGCGGTCGCGCTCGCCGCGTGCACCACCGACTCGGGCACGCCCGTGTCGAGCGCGGCCGGCACCGCCACCTCCTCGGCCGGCGGCGCGGGCTCGTCGACGGGGTCGGCGACCGGGTCCTCGAGCCTGCCCGCGGGCGAGATCCCCGACGAGACGGCGGGTCCCTACCCGGGCGACGGCTCGAACGGCGTCGACGTGCTCGAGCAGTCGGGCATCGTGCGCAGCGACATCCGCTCGAGTCTCGACGGCGGCACCACGGCGAGCGGTGTGCCGATGGCGCTCACGCTCACCGTGCTCGACCAGGCGAACGGCGACGTGCCGTTCGAGAACGTCGCCGTCTACGTCTGGCACTGCGACGCCGCGGGCGGCTACTCGATGTACTCCGACGGCATCGAGAACGAGACCTACCTGCGTGGCGTCCAGGTGGCGGATGCGGACGGCCGGGTGAGCTACAGTTCCATCTTCCCGGCCTGCTACTCCGGGCGCTGGCCGCACATCCACTTCGAGGTCTACCCCGACGTGGGCTCGATCACCGACTCCGCGAACGCCATCGCGACCTCGCAGGTGGCCCTCCCGCAGAATGTCTGCGAGACGGTCTACGCGCTGAGCGGCTACGAGGGCTCGAGCGCGAACCTCGCGCAGGTGAGCCTCGACAGCGACAACGTGTTCGGCGACGACGGCGGTGCCCTTCAGCTGGCCACGGTGACGGGCGACGCGAGCTCGGGGTACCAGGTGGCGCTGACGGTGCGCGTCGACACGGGCACGACCCCGACGGCGGGCTCCGCGCCCTCCGGTGGCGGCGCGGGCGGAGCGGGCACCGGCGGCGGCGCGGGCGGAGCGGGCACGGGCGGCGGCACCCCGCCGAGCGGCGGCGGCCCCGGCGCGCCAGGGCAGGGCTGAGCCGTGGGAGTGCTGCAGAACCTCACGGGCTGGCACGCCCTCATCCTGCTGGCCGTGGTCGCGCTGTTCTTCGGCGCCACCCGGCTGCCGGCCCTGGCGAAGAGTGCCGGGCGCTCGCTCCACCTGTTCCGCAAGGAGCTCCACGAACCCGAGGAGCAGCGAGCGGAATCGGAGCGGTAGCCGCATACTGGGCAGGCTGTGAAAGGAACCCGATGATCCCCTCTCCGCCCGCCCGCGCATCCGTTCCCCGTCGCATCACGGGCATCGCCCGCGTTCTCGCCGGCCTCGGCCTCGCCGTGACCCTCGGCGTGCAGATCGGCGACCGGGTCGCGAACCGGGCCTTCGACCCGTGGGAGTACTTCAGCTACTTCACCATCCAGACCAGCCTGTTCGAGGTGGTCGTGCTGCTCGTCGGCGGTGTGCTCGCACTGCGGCTGGCCCGCGACCCGGTCGGGTTCACCGCGGTACGGATGGCGGTGCTGAGCTACGCCGTCGTCACCGGCGGCGTCTACAACCTGCTGCTGCGATCGATCCCGTCGACCGACTCGTTCGTCGCCCTGTCGTGGCCGAACGAGGTGGTGCACGTCTGGGTGCCGCTGCTGCTCCTCGTCGACTGGTTCCTCGCCCCCGGGCGGCCGGCCCTGCCGTGGCGGTCGCTCTGGCTGGTGCCGGTCTACCCGGTGGCCTGGGCGGGCTACACCTTCGTGCGGGCCGCGGCCAGCGGCGGGGAGATCTACCCGTACCCCTTCCTCGACCCCGCCACCGACGGGTGGCCGAGCGTCTTCGCGTACATCATCGCGCTCACGCTGGTGCTCGTGGGGCTGGGCGCGCTCGCCGTGCTCTCGTCGCGGGTCGGGGTCAGGCGGCGCGAAGCGCGTGAGGCCCGTGAAGCGCGTGAGGCCGGCGACGCCCCCGGGGCCTCGCGAGCCGCTCGCTGAGCGCGTTCAGCGCCCCTGCCGCTTCTTGTAGGGCTTCGGCTCGCCCTTCACCACCGGGGCGCGCCCCTTGCCCTTCGAGGCCTTCGCCTTGCCCCCGGCCTTCTTCGCGGCGACGGGGTCTGGGGCTTTCGCCACGATCGTCCTGGCGCGGTTGCGCAGCGCGACCCCGGCCTCGGTGAGCGTGATCTCGCCCTCCTCGTCGACGTCGACCAGCACCTCGCCGAGCTCCTCCTGCAACCGGGCGACGGATGCGTGCACCGTCGCCTTCGACACATGCTGCGCGTTCGCGGCGCGGGAGTAGTGCGTCTCGTCGGCGACCGCGAGGAAGTGGCGGAGGTCGGTGATGTCCATGCCCCGAGGCTACCGGGCAGCCCGGCGAGCCCGGATGGACGGGAGCGGCATCTCCCTGTGAGATGCTGGAGGCGCGCGTTCACAAGGGGGGAGAAGCATGCCGTTCCGCACGAAGGAGCTGCTCGAGGAGTGGGTCGCCGAGTTCGAGCCCCAGACCGGTGGCACGATCGCCATCGACGTGCTGCGGCACGACGACGGCCCCGGCTCCGACACGGGCCTCATCGTGGTGCGCCTTGGGCGCGCCACCACCGACGTCTACCTCCAGCCGGTGCGGGCGGGTGAGGCGTGCTGGGAGGTGCACTTCAACGCGCGCGAGGAGCACCTCGTGCTCGACCCCGCCGGCGTCTCCGAGCTCGCCCGCGAGCTCGACAAGGCAGTGGCGCTGTGCGACTTCCTGGCCCAGAAGTCGGCCGACCACATCGCGAGCCACTGAGCAGCCCGGGCGTTCCGCGACGTGGGGGAGTGGGCCGCTCGGCCGAGGAGTGCAAGGCTCGAACGATGAGCACCACCCCCAGCGACGACGCCCGCCTGCAGCGCCGGCAACCCGAGGCCCTCGACGAGATCCAGCTCGCCGACCACAACCCCGACTACCGCATCGACCTCGAACGGGTGCGGTTCTCGCCGTACTTCTCGCGACTCTCCGCCGTCACGCAGGTCATCTCGCAGGCCGGCGCGAGCCCGCTCATCCACAACCGCCTCACCCACTCGCTCAAGGTCACCGCCGTGGCGAGGGCGATCGCCGTCGCCGTCGACGACAAGCTCGTGGGCACCACCCCGGCCCTCTCGGCGGCGACCTCGCCGGGCGGGTGCGACGCCGTGGTGGTGCAGGCGGCGGCGAGTGCGCACGACCTCGGGCACCCGCCGTTCGGCCACCTCGGCGAGAACGTGCTCAACCGCATCGCCCGCGACACCCTGGGCCTCAAGGACGGCTTCGAGGGCAACGCGCAGACCTACCGCATCCTCGCCGTGCTCGACGTGTGCGACGGCGCCGAGGAGGGGCTCAACCTCACCGCCGCCGTGCGCAACGCCACCGCGAAGTACCCGTGGACGCCCGCGATGGAGGGTCTCGGCCTCGAGGGCGCCGACGCCACCACCGAGCTCCCGCGCGGCATCAGGCTGGTCGACGGCAAGCCTGTCGCACGCAAGTACTCCGCCTACTTCCTCGAGCACGACGACCTGCTCGAGGCCAGGGCGGCCGCGCCGAACCTCGCGCCGTACGAGCAGTCGCTCGAGTGCTCGGCGATGGACATCGCCGACGACATCGCCTACTCCATCCACGACGTCGACGACTTCTATCGGGCCGGCATCCTGAGCCAGGTCGCGGTCTCCCGGGAGTTCACCGGGTGGGTGACCAACGCATCCGCTCTTCGTCGCCTCGACGCGCCGGAGCTCGAGGTGGAGGGCATCCGCAACCACGCCGGGGAGGGGCTCGAGGCCCTGCGCCGGCGCATGCACCGCGACGACCCGTGGATCGCCGACGACGACGCCTTCGCCGCCGCGGTGCAGGTGGTGTCGGAAGACCTGGTGGAGGGGCTGCTCTCCACCGTGTTCGACGGGTCGATCGCCGCCGAGCGCCGCCTCTCCACCTTCACCAGCCGGTGGATCGCCCACTTCGAGCGCTCCATCGTCGCCGCCCCGCCCGACACGCCCCGCACGGGCATCATCACCCTCGACCGCCGCGCCTGGCACGAGGTGAAGGTGCTCAAGTTCGTGCACAAGCACTTCATCCTCAACCGGCCCGACATCGCCATGTACCAGCGCGGGCTGAGCCGGGTGCTGGTGTCGCTCGTCGAGGCGTTCACCGAGTGGCTGGGCGACGACCACGACCGCAAGCGAGTGCCGCGACGGCTGGTCGAGATGGTCGATCTCGCCACCCACGGCTACCAGCGGCTCGCCGCCGAGCGGCCGTACCTCCTCGACGACACCGCACCGAGCGCGCTCCGCAGGCTCGGCCGCGGCCGGGGCGTGATCGACTACGTCGCGTCGCTCTCCGACGGCCAGGCCATCGCCGTCGCCGAGGCCCTGAACGGTCGCACCGACCGGCTCTGGGACATCGGGCAGAGCCTCTGAGCCGAGGGTTCAGGATGCGCTGAGCCGCTCCCGCAAGAACCTCACGACCCGGGCGCGCGCCTCGAGCGCGGGGTGCCCGGGCGTCTCCCGCACCTCGCTCGTGAGCACGGAGTGGGCCGACCGCGAGAAACCGCCGGGGTTGCCCGGCGAGGAGTCGAGCTCGATCACCTCGAACGCGTCGCCCAGCCGGCGCGCGATCGTGTCGAAGCGCTCGCGCGGCGAGTTGCGGTCGGCCGAGAATCGCAGCCCGAGCGCGCAGAACCCGTCGTCGCGGCTGCGCGCGACCACCGCATCCATCTCCTCCTCCGAGAACCCGGGGTCGGCCCGGCGGGCCGGGCTGATCGGGAAGGGCGCCGCGGGCTGACTCACCACCGAGGCGGCGACAGACGCGTCGACAGCCGCGGCGAGGGCGAAGCCCCCGGTGAAGCACATGCCGATCACCCCCACCTTCCCGCCCGGTGCGCGCCCGGCGAGGTCGGCGGCGACCGCCCGCAGGTAGGTCGTGATCGGGCGCTTCGCGTTGACGGCGAAGGCCCTGAACTCGGCGCTCACGCAGAGGCGCCCCACCGTGCGCAGCAGGTACCCGCCGGTCTGCTCGCGCTCGGGGGTGCCGAACGGGGAGGGCACGACCACGGTGAAGCCCTCGGAGACGAGATGCTCGGCGAGCCCCAGCACCTGCGGGGTGAGGCCGGGCAGCTCGGGAATGAGCACCACGCCGGGGCCCGACCCCTTCTCGTAGCGGTCGTGCGTGAGGCCGGCGGCGCTGAAGGTCGACCGGGTCCACCCGTCGAGGGTGGCGGTGGGGGCGGCGGATGCGGTGGTCACCGTGCAATTCTGCTCCGCGCATCCGCCGACCGACCGTCGCCCTCCCGGAACCTCCAGCATCGACCGTCTACGCTTGCTCGAGTGACGAGCGACCTGCTGACGCCACGACAGGCCCCGCCCGCCCGCCGCCTCGCGGTGCGCGGTCTCGTCGTGGGCGCCGCGCTCGTGCTCGCCCTGCTGGTGCTGCGCTCGGTCACGGCGGGCTGGGGCCCCGACGCGCTGCCCGACCGGCTGCGCGACTTCGTCACGCTCTCCACGAGCGTCGTCATCGAGTCGCTGCCGTTCGTCTTCCTCGGCATCCTCATCTCGATCGTCGTGCGGTTCTGGGTGCCCGACCACGTCATCCACCGCATCATGCCCCGCAACCCCGCGCTCCGGCGGGTCACCATCTCGCTGCTCGGCGTGCTGCTGCCGGTGTGCGAGTGCGGCAACGTGCCGCTCGCCCGCGGCTTCATGATGAAGGGGTTCAGCGTTCCCGAGGCGATGACGTTCCTCCTCGCCGCGCCGATCCTCAACCCGGTCACCATCGTCACGACGTATCAGGCCTTCGGGTGGGACGACGGCATCCTCCTCGGCCGCATCGTGGGCGGCTTCGTCATCGCCAACCTCGTCGGCTGGCTGTTCAGCCGGCACCCGCAGCCCGAGCTGCTGCTCACGCCCGCCTTCGACGCCGCCTGCCGGGTCGGCGACGACCACGGGCACGACCACGAGGCGACGGGCCGGCAGCGCACCCGGCTGCGGCGCGGGGTCGTCGCCTTCGCCGAAGAGACCTCCACCATGCTCCCGGCGCTCATCGTGGGTTCGGCCATCGCGGGCGCCATCCAGGTGGGGGTGTCGCGCGACGTGCTCACGGTGCTCGGCGGCAACCCCGTCTGGTCGGTGCTGGCGCTCATGATCCTCGCCTTCGTCATCGCCATCTGCTCCAACGTCGACGCCTTCTTCATCCTCGCCTTCGGGTCGACCTTCCTTCCGGGCGGCATCGTCGCGTTCCTCGTCTTCGGCGCCATGGTCGACGTGAAGATGATCACGCTCATGCGCACCACCTTCACCACGGCAGCCCTGGTGCGGCTGGTCGCCGTGGTGGGCCTGGCCTCCCTCGCTCTCGGATTCGGGGTGAACCTCCTTGCGTGACCGACTGCTCTCCCGCTGGCGCGGCATCGCGCTCAGCCTCATCGGCGTGGTGGCCATCGTCTGGCTCGCCGCGACCGGTCAGCTGGGGCTCTACATCCACCCGCGGTACTTCGAGTTCACGGTGGTGATGGCGGTGCTCGCGGGGGTCGTGGTGATCGCCGCGTTCGCCGTCGTGCCGTCGGGGAGAGCGGATGCGCGGGGTCACGACGATGGGCATGGTCACGGAGACGGTCACGGTGACTCGCACGAGGGCGGGGAGCACGGTCACGCGCATCCGTCGTCGCGCTCGCTCGAGCCCGCGTCCTCGCCCGCGCCATCGCCCTCTGAGTCCTCGCGCCGGCGCCGCGGTCTCGACCTCGTGTGGGCCGCCGCAGGTGTGCTCGTGATCGTGGACACCGTGGTGGCACTGCTCGTGGTGCCGCCCTCGACCCTCACCACGGCGACCGTCGACCAGCGCGACCTCAACGCCTCCGCCGCGGTCACCGACACCGGCGCCACCGAGAACCTCGTGGGCAGCGACACCGCCTCCTTCACCGTGAAGGACTGGGCGTCGCTGCTGCGCCAGGGCGCCGGCGAAGACTACTTCGCGGGCAAGAGCGCGACCCTCACCGGCTTCGTCACGCCCGACCAGAGCGACCCCGAGAACGTGTTCTACATCGCCCGGTTCATCGTCACCTGCTGCGCCGTCGACGCCCAGCCCGTCGGGGTTCCGGTCTACCTGCCCGACTGGCAGAACAGCTACGCCGTCGACTCGTGGGTGACCGCGAGCGGCGGGTTCGAGTCGAACCCCAGCACCACGAGCACGCAGACCATCGCGTTCGTGCCCGCCGAGATCGAGGCGGTCGCGCAGCCCGCGCAGCCGTACCTGGGCTGAGCCGAGGCGACGTGACGACGGGTTCAGGTGGTGCTCGCGGTGGACCGCGATCGCGCAGCACGGCGAACGGGTACCGCAGGTTCCGGCGCTCGACCGTGGCGGTGCTCGGCATTCTCGCGCTCGCGGCCGCCGGGCTCGGAGCGGCCGCGGTGCTGCGCGGGCCGAAGCTCGACGCTGGGTCGGTGAACGCGCAGTCGGTGATCTCGCGCGCGGGCCAGAAGCTCGTGCTGCACGCCGACCAGGCGCTCGCCCCGGTCGACGCCTCCCAGGTCGAGGTCACCCCCGCGACGCCGTTCACGGTCGAGTCGACGGGTGCCGACGTGCAGATCACCTTCACGGGTGTGCTCGACTACGCGACGGCGTACAGCATCCGGGTCGACGACGTCGAGGGCTCGGCCACCGGGCTGCGGGGCGCGCTCGACTACGACTTCACCACCCCCGACGTCGACGTGACCACACTGCTGCGCCGGGGCGGACTGGCGGCGGGGGCCGACAAACCGACCGACCAGATCGTGCGCTCGAAGCTCACCGCGGGCGACGGGGCGGGGAGCGAGGTGGTGTTCGAGGCGCCGCGCATCCAGCAGTTCCAGGTGGTGCCGGGGGCGCTCGCCGTGGTGGAGCTCGACGAGCAGGGGGCGAGCAGTCTCGTGGTCTCGGTCGAGGGCGCCGACGGGGCGAGCACGGGCGGAACCGTGTTCACGCCGGCGGGCGGGCGCATCCAGAACCTGCACGCCTCGGTGTCGGCCGGGCTGTTCGGCTACACGGTGAACGGGGGAGAGGATGCGGTCACCGGCCGCAGCTACCAGAACACGCTGTTCGTGTTCGACCCGAAGTCGGTGTCGGGCAAGGCCGAGGAGGTCACCGGGTTCGGGGGCGAGCCGCTGAGGGTGGTCGACTGGCAGTTCGTGCCGGGGAGCTCGTCGATCGTCGCGCAGAGCACCGACCAGCAGCTCTACCTGCTCGACCCGATCGGTGGGGCCGAGCCGGTGCCGCTCGGGCAGCACTCCGAGATGCGCGACTTCCTCGCCGGAGGGCTGCAGCTCGTGGTGGCAGACCCGGCAGGCACCTCCACCATCGACCTCTCCACGGGGCAGGTGGCGCCGCTCGTGCAAGACGCGCCCGACGTCGACCCCGCCCTCTACCCGGGAGCGATCGTCACGCTCGCGAGCGGCGCGACCGTGCGGCAGTACGACGAGGTCGACTACAGCTCGGCGGCGCCCGTGCAGAACTCCGTCATCGTGTACGCCGACGACGCGGGAACCCGGGAGCTGTACCGGCCCGCCTCGCAGGGGGCGCGCATCCGCGGCTTCTGCGTCTCGCCGAACGGACAGTACCTCGCCGTCGAGACCATCGCCTCCGGCGCCGTCACCGACGGGTACCCCCTCCCCGGCTACTCCGAGATGACGACCACCTTCGTGCAGATCGCCTCCGGCACCGTCACCCGCAGCGTGCCGGGGTTCCTCCCCGACTGGTGCGCGTAGCGCGCGCGGCGCGCTCGCCCCTTCGCCCGCTTGTCGGCGAAACGACGGAGTTCGGGGCGGTTTGGGCCGAACGACGGATGCTCGGGGCGGTCGGGTGGTGAGCATCCGTCGTTCTGTCGGGAGGGGATGGGCCGAGGTGCGGTGGCGCGCCCGCCTTTCTCCCTCCCGCCTGCCGGCCGGCGAAACGACGGAGTTTGGGGCGGTTTGTGTCGAATGACGGATGCTCGGGGCGGCGTCTGGACGAGCATCCGTCGTTTCGTCAGTCGCGGGGAATGGCGGTGCGGCGGCGGGTGAGGAGGAGGGTGGCGCCGCCAAGGGTGGAGGCGAGGCCGGCGGCGACCGCCGTGAGGGAGAGCGGGGCGGCGGGGGAGCCGGTGGCCGCGAGTTCGGTGGAACCGGAGCCCGAGCCGCCGGAGCCACCCTTGCCCCCGCCGGGTGAGGGCGCGGGCGACGGCACCGGGCTCGGCGCAGGCGACGGGTCGGGGCCGGGAGTGGGTCCAGGCGTGGGCGCGGGCGACGGTGCCGGGCTCGGCGCAGGCGACGGGTCCGGGCCGGGAGTGGGTGAGGGGGTGGGTGTGGGGGTCGGGGCGGAGCCGGGGAGCGCCTCGAGGAAGGCGGCGGCGTCGAGGCGCCCGCTGCCGGTGGCCTCCGCGGCCGGTACGTGGGGGTTGCCGCTCGAGACGGGCGCGGCGGTCGTGGTCAGCGCGGCGCGCAGCTCGTCGAGGGTCGCCGTGGGCGAGTACTGGCGGCCGAGCGCCACCACGGCGGCGGCCGAAGGGGCAGCGGCCGAGGTCCCCCAGAACGAGTGCACCCCGGGGCGCCCCTCGACCGGACGATGCGAGCTGAAGAAGTTCGTGAGGATGCGATCGACCCCCGCCACATCGGGCTTCGCCGACACCACGGGCGCGGGCAGCGGCACGGGCACGGGTGACCCGGCGGGGTCGTAGTCGAAGTACTGGGTGCTCGGCCCGAGTGAGCTGAAATCCTCGGGCGCGCTCGGGGCGTCGGAGGGCAGCGCCGCCACCGAGATCGCTGCGGGAAGGCCGCCGTGGCCGCCGATCGTGGTGCCGACCCGGTCGTCGCCGACGACGCCGAAGTACTCCGCCGCGAGCATCCCCTGCCGGAACGACCACACCCACTTCAGCGCGGGTTCGATCACGGCGTCGTCACCCGCGGTGGTGTCGCGCACGATGGAGAACTCGTACTCCCCGGTGTCGACCGGCATGAACCCCGACGTCATGACGGGTCTACCCGCGCTCAGCTCGTCGAACAGCGAGACGTCGCCGTCGGGGTCGCGGAGGGCGAGGAGGAAGCGGCCCTTCGCGTATCCGGTCGGCTCGGCCCACTGCAGCGCGACGAAGCTCGACGCCGTCGCCTTCTCGAGGGTGAGGGTGTCGGTGGGGTCGGCGGCGGCGCCGCCCTGGGCGAAGTCCATGCAGTCGAACCGGCCGTCGCCGAGCTTCGCGAGCACCGCATCCGTGCACTCGGTGGGGCGGTAGCGGGTGGTCTCCCAACCGTTCACGGGGTAGCCGGCGCTCGGGTACCCCTTCGCCCCGACGAGGTTGTAGTTGCCGGCGCTGGTGAGGTAGGTGACGCCGCGCGCCGCGACCTGCTCGATGGCGACACCCACCGCCCCCTGCTGGAAGAACGGCTCGTCGAACAGGTAGACGTCGTCGACGATGACCGTGGCGCCCGCGTCGGCGAGGGCGAGCACGGCGTCGTGAAGGGTGAGGTCGTCGACGCCGGTGCTGGCGAAGGCGAGTCGCGCGCCCGGCGCGATGCTGTGCACCACCTGGGCCATGCCGCGGCCCTCGTCGACCGTGGCGCCCGGCATGTCGTCGTTCAGCACGAGCACGGGGTGCAGGTGTCCGCAGGGGTTGCCCGGGCCGGGGAGGAGCCCGGCGGTGACGTCCTCGGCGGGGGAGGAGAGCGCGGTGGTGCTCGTGGCGAACGAGTCGGAGATGATGCCGACGGTCACGCCGCTGCCGTCCACGCCGTGCAGCGCCGCCGCGAGGTCGGCGCGCAGGGGTGCGGGCGCGACCGCCTCCACCGCGCGGCAGGAGGGGGCGACGGATGCGGCGGTCGCGTCCGATGCGGTGGTCGCCTCGGATGCGCTGGTCGCCTCATGAATCGCGCCCGCGTCTGCGGGTGCGGACGTGTGGGTCGCTGCGCGGGTCGCGCCGGCGCTTGCGCGTGCGGATGCGCTGGTCGCGTCGGCGGGCGCAGCCGCGTCCCCGGCGCTCGCCGGGTCGGTGCCCGTGCCGGGCCGCAGCGCCTCGGTCACCGAGGCCACCCGCGGCAGCGCGGCGATGGCGTCGAGCTCGGAGGGCAGCGCGTAGGCGCTCGCGCGGGCGAGCTCGGAGGAGGAGGCCACCACCTCGGCGAGCCTCCCCAGCGCAGCGAAGTCTTCATCGCCCGGGCGCTCGGCGTACCGCACCGAGACGGCGATCCGCTCCCCGTCGAACTGCGGGCTGCCCGCCCCGCTCCGGGGGAGACCGAGCGTGTCGGCAGTCGCGACCGGCGCATCCTGGTCGCCGAGCGTGGTGACGGTCTCGAGCCGAGCCGAGAGTCCCGTGACCTCCAGGGTCGGCGCGGGCGAGTCGCCCCGGTCGCCGACGGCGAGTGCGGGCTCGGCCGCGAACACCGACCCACCGACGACTGCCGCCACGACGGCCACGGCGAGCACCGCACCCGCAAAGACGCCCCGCCGCCCCGGCCGCCGACCGCGCCCACCGCTCCAATCGCTCCGCGGGTCGCCCCCGCGCCGACCGCCGCGCTCGGCCCGGCCCTGCTCGTCGCTGCCCGTCATGGCGCCCCCTCACTGCTCGGGCGCCCACCAATCGCCCGCCCCACCGCTGTCGACCGCCTGTCGGCCCCGTCGGGCACGACCGCGTGAGCGACAGCGCAGACTCCGGGCCTGGCGCGCCGCAGCGCACCGAGCGGTCTTGATACGCTCACCGTAGCGGCTTGCCGACCCGAGGCCGGCCAGGGGGTGGGTAGTTCTACCCAAGCGGTCGGGAGGCCAGGCGACAGTGACGGCGGAACACCTTCCCTCACCCGCCGACCCCGACGTCGACGCCGCGGGGATCGCCGCCGATCGCCGCGCCATGCTCACCACCGTCGGCGTCACCAGTGGTCTGTTCGCGGTGACCGTGAGCATCCAGTCGGTGCTCGTGCTCGGCGCGTTCTCGTCGACCCTGCGCGCCCAAGACGCCTCCCCGCTCGCCGACGTCACGGTGCGGGTGCTCATCAACCTGCTCTCCGTGGGGGTGGTCGTGCTGCTCACCTCGGTGCTGCGGGTCGAGCAGCATCACGGTGCCTCCCTCGTCCTCCGGGGCCTCACCGCCGTCGTGGGCGGCGCGAGCGTGCGGGGCGCTCTGCAGCTCGCGACGGGCGTCTACCCGCTCGATCGCCTCACCGCCGTGCTCACTGACGCCCTCATCGCCTCGGTGCTCTTCGCCGTCACCCTCGCCGCCGGGCTCGTCATCGTGCGGCTCCTCCGCCGCCTCCGCCACGAGGAACGTCAGCGCTTCGCCCAGGAACTCACGGCCCGCGGAGCCCTCGAGTCCCTCCAGCGCGAGGAGCTGCGGGTGCGTCGCGAGGTCGCCGAGAACATCCACGGATCGGTGCAGAACCGCTTCGTCCTCCTCTCGGCCGAGCTCGCCGACGTCGCCGACGGCCTGCCTCGTGGGGCCGACGACGCAAGTGGTGCGCGCATCCGGGTGGTGGCCGACGAACTCGACCGGCTCCGCGAGAGCGAGCTGCGCGCCCTCAGCGAGATGCTCTACCCCATCGACCTCGACCGGGGCCTGCCGACCGCGGTGCGCTCGCTGTTCGCGCGCATCCCGCCGAGCATCCGTACCGAACTCGTCATCGACGAGCGAGCGGATGCTGCTGCCGCCCGCCTCCCCGAATCAGCAGCCGTGCTCGTCGTGCGCGTCGTCGAGGACGGGGTGTCGAACGCCCTCCGCCACGGCAAGGCCTCCGCCCTCGCGCTCGACCTCACCGTCGCTCACGGCACCCTTCGCCTCGCCCTCCGCGACGACGGCGTCGGCCTCCCGCCCGACCCGCACCTGAGCGGTCTGGCGCGGCTGCGCCGCCAACTCGAGTCCGCCGGCGGCACCCTCACTCTCCGCCCGGCCCCCGACGCCCGCGGCACCCTCCTCGAGGCCGAGCTCCCCGTCGCCGGCTGACGCGGCTCGCCACCGCCGCAGCCACGGCCGCGGGCGCGGACGGTGCGGGGGCGCCCGCCGCGCTCAGGCGGTTTCGGTGAGGAAGCGGCGGACGGCTTCGACGCGGGGATTGCGTTGGCCGTCGGCGCTGATCGCGAGGGCCTGGTAGATGGTGGAGACGTGGTTGTCGACGGAGCGGTCGGCGATGCCGAGGCGGTGGGCGATCGCCGTGTTGGTGAGGCCCTCGGCGACGAGTTCGAGCACCTCGAACTGGCGGGGGCTCAGGGCGTCGAGGCCGCTGCCGCGCCGGGGGGAGCGGCGCTCGCTGAGGGCGGGGTCGAGCACCGTGCGGCCCTGGGCGGTGGCTTCGAGGGCGGTGAGGAGTCCGCGGCTGGAGAGCGACGACGTCTTCGAGAGGTAGCTCCACCCGCGCAGCTCGGCGTCGGCGAGGTCGAGCAGGGCGTTCATGTTATCGGTGGCCGAGAGCAGCACGATGCCGATGCCGGGTTGCTCGGCGCGCAGCCAGCGGCCGAGGGTGATGCCGTCTCCGTCGGGGAGGCGGTAGTCGAGGAGGGCCACGTCGAGCTGCCGGCCGCTCAGCGCTTCCCTTGCGGAGGCGGCATCGGGCCACGCGCCGACGAGGTCGAACCTGCCGGCCGCCGACAGCAGCGCGGCGATCATCTGCCGGAACAGCGGCTGGTCTTCGACCACCGCCACACGGATCGCCCCCCGCGCCCCACCCTGGGCGCCGACACTCACGCTGCACGTCCTGGCGTCACGATCACCCAGCTTAGGCGGCGGCTTCGCGCCTGTCGGCCCCCACGCCGCCCAGGGTGTGGCCGGCAGGCGACCCGGCCGTCACTCGGTCACGCTGGTGACCGGCTGGCGGCCCGGGCTTCATGCAGGCAGGCTGCAGGGCGAGGCGGACGTGCGTCAGCGGTCGAAGAACCCGCCCAGGCCGCCGAGGTCGATGGAGGGAAGCTCGAAGGCGGAGCCCGCCTCGCTCAGCTGCTCGCCGAAGCCTGTCGCCTGCTCGCCGAGGGTACCTGCCTGGTTGCTCAGCTGCTCGCCGAAACCGGTCGCCTGCTCGCCGAGGGCTCCGGCCTGCTCGCCGAGTGCGCCGGCCTGCTCGCCGAGGCCCGAGACTGCCTCGCCGGCGCCGGCGGCGAGCTCGTCGAACCCGCCGGAGAAGGCCTCGAAGTCGACGCCGAGCCCTGCCGCCTGCTCGAGCAGCGGTGCGGCGACACTGCTCACGATCGCGCTGCCGGCCACCGCGGCGAGGAGACCGCCCGCTGCTCCGAGCCCGATGCCCGCGGCGGCGCCCGCGCCGGCGGCGGCGACGGCGCTGCCGCGGCCTGCGCTCGAGCTGCCGCGACCACCCGTGCCCGCGCCGGAGCCAGCACCCGCCGCCGCTCCAGCACCCGCCGCAGCGCCAGCACCCGCCTCAGCGCCAGCACCCGCCGCAGCGCCAGCGCCCGCCTCAGCGCCCGACGTGCCACCCAGACCCGGGACCTTGCCGAGCAGCCCACGGAGGAACCCGGGCCGCCGCGCCTCACCGCGCGTCGCGGCGCGGGCGAGGTCGTCGGCCGAGCCCGAACGGGGCTGCTCGTTGGCGGGGAGTTCGGCGCGCAGGCGCGCCTCCACCTGCTCCCGCTGGGCGGGAGTGAGCGCGGCGAAGGCCTCCCGGTGCACCTGCTCGAGCTGCGCGGGCTCGGCGGTCTGAAGAAGGTAGTCGTAGCGGGCGATTGCAGCCCGGTCGCGAGGATCGACGGTCGATGCAGCACCGGTCGGGCGCGCATCCGTCGCCGCCCCGCTTCCGCCGGCGCTCGCAACGGACGTCGGCGCAGCGGGCGGCGCCGCCGAAGTCGGTGCAGCAGAGATACTGCCATCACCCGTCAGCCGGTCGGCCGCGCTGCGCACGAGGTCGCGCCAGTCGGTCCCGCCCTGCGACCCGCGAGCCGAACTCCCGCCCGAGGACCCACCGGTACCGGGGCCGCCCTTGTCGAGGGCTTTCGATGCCAGGTTCAGGATGCGCTGCAGACTGCTCATGGGGGCCTTCCGTTCGGGTGACCTCCATCGTCACCCGGCGTTCTGAGCGACCGCCTCGCGTTCCCGAGAATTCCCCAAAGAGGCCGTGTCTCCCAGCCCGTTCATACGAACGCTCGGCTCAGCGAGCGGGCGACGCTCAACAGCGAGCGGGCGACGCTCAGTTGTGCGCCTGCAGCCACGCGAACGGATCGACCGGCGAGCCCCCCACGTGGATCTCGAGGTGCAGATGCGCCCCCGTCGACGTTCCCGTGTTGCCCACCGACCCGAGCTGCTGGCCGACGACGACCGCCTGGCCCTCGCTCACGGTGGGCGAGCCGGTGAGCATGTGGCCGTACCAGCTGCTCACCTCCTCGCCGTCGATGACGTGGTCGACCACGACGTACACGCCGAGTCCGCCGCCGTCGCTGCGCACGACCTTGCTCACGACGCCGGAGGCGATGGCGCCGATGGGCGTGCCCTGGCCGGGCGTGAAGTCGACGCCCTTGTGGTTGGTGCTGCCGATGCCGCCGGGGGAGGAGCGCGGCCCGAAGCCGTCGCTGATGGGCACGCCCACCGGGAACGGCCACTGGATCTCGCTGAGCGTGTTGTTCGTGTAGGTCGACGCGGTACGGATGCCGAAGGCCGCGGCCTTCGCCGCCGCCACCCGCGCCGCCTCGGCGGCCCGCGCGGCGGCGAGCTCTTCGGGGGTGGTGGCGCGGAACTCGTCGCGGGTGACCGAGAGCTCGGTGCCGGCTGCGGTCAGCAACTCCTGCGAGGCGGGCAGTTCGGTGGTGACGGGGGCCTCGGCGAAGCTGCTGGTGGTGGGCCCGCCGATGGCCGAGAGCGAGGTGGCCGCCGCGAGCAGCGCTGCGAACGAGAACGCGGCGACGCCCTTCCAGTTCGGCAGAGACCGCGGCGTGCGAGGCGACTCCCGCGGCCTCCGCGCGAGCGCCTTGCGCTCCGCCTCTTCACGTTCTCGCTGTTCGCGCAGGGCGCGTCGGGTGAGCGGGGCGTTCGAAGACATATCCCCACAAGCCTAGAGCGATTTCTTAGGCACGACCTGGGAAACTCCAAGGATCTGCGCGACCCCGCGCATCCGTGTCAGGATCGGCTATGCCCGCACGCCTGATGCTGCTCGACACCGCCTCCCTCTACTTCCGCGCCTTCTACGGCGTGCCCGACAGCATCCGCCGCTCCGACGGCACCCCGGTGAACGCGGTGCGGGGCCTCCTCGACATGATCGCGCGGCTCACCGTCGACTACGAGGCGACGCATCTCGTGGCCTGCTGGGACGACGACTGGCGCCCGCAGTGGCGCGTCGACCTCATTCCGAGCTACAAGGCGCACCGGGTCGCCGAAGAGGTGCAGGCCGCGCCCGACGTCGAGGTGGTGCCTGACCCGCTCGAGGCGCAGATCCCGCTCATCCGCGAGACGCTCGCGCTCGCGGGTATCGCCGTGGTGGGCGCGCCCGAGCACGAGGCCGACGATGTCATCGGCAGCTACGCGACCCAGGCCGAGCTGCCGGTAGACGTGGTCACGGGCGACCGCGATCTGTTCCAGCTGGTCGACGACTCGCGCGACGTGCGGGTGATCTATACCGCCAAGGGCATGAAGAACCTCGAAGTGCTCACCGACGCCGTCGTGGTCTCGAAGTACAAGGTGCTGCCCGAGCAGTACGCCGCGTTCGCCACCCTGCGCGGCGACACCAGTGACGGGCTGCCCGGGGTCGCCGGCATCGGCGAGAAGACCGCGGCCACCCTTCTCGGCCGGTTCGGCACGCTCGAGGCCCTGCGGGCGGCGGCGACGGATGCGGGCAGCGACCTGGCAGCGGGCGTGCGGCAGAAACTCGAAGCAGCCTCCGACTATCTCGACGTGGCGCCCCGCGTCGTGAACGTCGTGCGCGACCTCGAGCTCCCGTCGCTCGAGGAGGCGGGTGCGGAGCTGCGCCCGGTGACGGGTGACGACCGTGCCGAGCTGGAGCGCCTGGCCACCGACTGGAACCTCGGCGGCTCGGTCGGCCGCCTGCTCGCCGCACTCGATCGCACGGGCGGCTGACGCCTGCGAAGGTGACTCCTGCACAGCAGGGGAATACTCCACACCAAGTGGGAGAAACTGGCAACCCGTAGCCGGTCGGGGTGACCGGTCGTACGGTGGCCCGCATGTCCACGATGTACACGCCCCAGGACCCGACCACCCTCTACCCCCAGCCGCCCTTCCCCCCGCAGCAGCAGGAGGGCCCCGGCGACATCCACGAGATGACGCCCAAGCCCGACCACGGTGAGGAGAGCTATGTCGGCAACGGCAGGCTCCCCGGTCGCAAGGCCATCGTCACCGGCGCCGACTCCGGCATCGGCCGCGCCGTCGCCATCGCCTATGCCCGCGAGGGCGCCGACGTCGCGTTGTCGTACCTCCCCGAGGAGCAGGCGCAGGCCGAGGAGGTCGCCGCCCTCGTCGAGGCGGCGGGCCGCAAGGCGCTGCTGTTCCCGGGCGACCTGCAAGACGAGGCCACCAACAAGGCGCTCGTCGAGAAGACCGTCGAGGAGTTCGGCGGCCTCGACATCCTCGCCATCATCGCCGGCACCATGCCCACCGTCGACAGCATCGACGACTTCGAGACCGAGACCCTCGACCACGTGCTGAAGGCCAACATCTACCCCCTGTTCTGGCTCACCAAGGCAGCCTCGCCACACCTGCAGCCAGGTGCGTCGATCGTGACCTGCTCGAGCATCCAGGGCTTCGTGCCCTCGCCCCAGCTCGCCGAGTACGCGGTGTCGAAGGCCGGCATCGCCAACTGGACCCGTGCGATGGCCCAGCAGCTCGCTGAGCGCGGCATCCGCGTGAACGGAGTGGCGCCCGGCCCGATCTGGACGCCGTTGCAGCCCGCGTTCGTGCCGAACGAGAAGATCGAGTCGTTCGGTGAAGACACCCCGCTCGGCCGCCCCGGCCAGCCCGCCGAGCTCGCCCCGCCGTTCGTGCTGCTCGCCTCGCAGGAGGCCAGCTACATCAGCGGCGAGACCATCGCCGTCACCGGCGGCACCCCCACCCACTGAGCGACGCCCCGTGAGGGGAGACCATCGGATGCGCGCGGCCGGCCGGATGCGCTGCACCCGCTGGGCAGTCCACCATCACCGACAACGAAGACAGGAGCGATCATGACCGACCAGACGCCTCACCAGCCCGGCGACGACACCGACGACCTGCGCGGCGGAGACCGCCCCGACGCCGAGGAGCTGCCCGACGGCTCGTCGTCAGACGGCAGCGAGTCGAGCGAGGGCGAGGACACGGCCTCCGGCGGCGGCGCCGACCAGTAGCGGCACCGCCACTTTCGGCGCCGTCGAGCGGCGGCACCGCCACCGCGCGGCACTGCGCATCCGCCCCGCCACACGACACCCGACAGGAAGAGCAGGAATGGATCTCGGCATCACCGGAAGAACGGCGCTCGTGACGGGCGGTGATTCGGGCATCGGGTGGCACACCGCGAGGCTGCTGCTCGCCGAAGGGGCGACCGTCGTCCTCACCGACCGCGACCAGGCCGAGCTCGACGAGGCCGCCGCGAAGCTCGGTGCGCCCGAGGGACGTCTCCACGCCTTCGCCGCCGACATCACCGACACCGCCGAGCTCGCTGCCCTGCACGACCGGGTGCGGCAGGCGGTCGGTGAGATCGACATCCTCGTGCAGGCGGCGGGCGTGACGGGTGCACAGGGGCTGTTCCACGAGATCGACGACGAGGGCTGGGTGAGCACAGTCGAGACCGACCTGCTCGGCCCGGTGCGGGTCACCCGCGAGTTCCTCCCCGACCTGCGCAGCGGCGGGTGGGGGAGGCTCGTCTTCCTCGCCTCGGAAGACGCCGTGCAGCCCTACGACGACGAGCTGCCCTACTGCGCGGCGAAGGCGGGCGTGCTGGCCCTGGCAAAGGGGCTGTCGCGCTCGTACGCGTCGGAGGGTCTGCTCGTGAACGCGGTCTCGCCCGCGTTCATCCACACCCCCATGACCGACGCGATGATGCACAAGCGCAGCGAGCAACTCGGGGTGTCGACCGAGGAGGCCATCTCGTCGTTCCTCGACGAGGAGCGCCCGTACATGGAACTGAAGCGCCGTGGAGAGCCCGAGGAGGTCGCGAACGTCGTGGTCTTCCTCTGCTCCGACGCCGCATCGTTCGTCAACGGCTCCAACTACCGCGTCGATTCGGGTTCCGTTGCCACGATCTGACGCGCTCCGCGACGGAGCCCACCCCGGCTACGTAGAACTCAGCGACTACGCGATGATCGGCGACGGGCGCACGGTCGCGGCCATCGCCCCCGACTGCCGCATCGACTGGTTCCCGGTGCCCGGGCTCGACGCGGCACCGGCGTTCGCCGCCCTGGTCGACGCCGAGCACGGCGGGTTCTTCGAGCTCCGGCCGACCGGCCCGTTCCGCTCGACCCGCGAGTACGTGCCCGGCACGAACGTGCTGCGCACCACCTTCATCACCCCCACCGGCGAGGCGACCGTCACCGACGCCCTCGTCACCGGGGTGGCCGGGCGTCTGCCCTGGACGGAGCTCGCCCGCCGCATCGACGGCGTGCGCGGAACCGTCGGGTTCACCTGGCAGGTCGCACCGGGCGGGCTGTTCGCCGAGGAGCCCGTGCGCCGCGTGGAGTCGCTGCACGGCCCACTGCTGCGCATCGGCACCAATGACCTCGTGCTGGTCGGCTTCGGGCACGGCCGAACCGACCACGACGAGTCGACGACACCGGCCGGCCGGGGCGACGACGACGCTTCGTCGTCTGCAGACCGCACCGCCGCATCCGTCGCCTCGCCCAAAGCCTCGGCGGGTGCCCCGAAAGTCTCGCCCGGCGGCCCCAGCGACACGCACCGCGACCGCCCGCCGGCCGGCCCGACCGACGGCCCCCCGCGCTTCGAGGGCGCCTTCAGCACCACGGCGGGCTCGCGGCACCTGCTCGCACTCTGCGGCACCGACGACGAGCCCATCCACCTGCCCGACCCCCACATCGTCGACCAGGGCGTCGACCGCAGCATCGACAACTGGACCCACTGGTCTGACGTGTTCAGCTACGACGGCCCGTGGTCCGACGCCGTGCATCGCAGCGCGCTCGCGCTGAAGCTGCTCATCTTCTCGCCCACCGGCGCCATCGCCGCCGCGGCCACCACCGGGCTCCCCGAGAACGACCGCGGCACCAAGAACTACGACTACCGATTCGCGTGGGTGCGCGATCTCGCGTACACGGTCGGCGCGCTCACCCGCTTCGGGCTGCGCGAAGAGACGCACGCCGCCGTCTCGTGGGTGCTCTCCACCTTCAAACGGCATCGCAACTCGCTCGGCATCTTCTACACGCTGAACGGCGACCAGCCCGACGGGCTCCGGCGCGTCGACGCCGAGGGCTGGCAGGGCATCGGTCCTGTCGACATCGGCAACCAGGCCGCCTCACAGCTGCAGCTCGGCGTCTACGCCGACGTCATCGGCATCATGCGGCAGTACGTCGAGGCGGGCAACATCCTCGACGGCAACACGGCGACCCTGCTCGAGGAGTTCGCCGACAGCGCCTGCCGCCGCTGGCCCGAGAAGGACTCGGGCATGTGGGAGCTGCCGCGCAAGCGCCACTACGTCTCGAGCAAGATGGGCTGCTGGCGTGCCCTCGACGACGCCTGCCGGCTGGCCGAGCTCGGCGAGATCCACCCCACCGCCGAGTCGCTGGCCCGCTGGGAGAAGAACCGCGAGCTCCTCGCCCGGTGGATCGCCAAGCACGGCTGGTCGAAGAAGCGCGGCGCCTACGTCATGTATCCGAAGGCCGACGTGCTCGACGCGTCGGTGCTGCTGCACTCGACGGCGGGGTTCGGCCCGGCCGAGCGGATGCGCGCGACGGTCGACCGCATCCGTTCCGAGCTCTCGGTGGGCCCGCACCTCTACCGCTACAGCGGGGTGCACGAGGAGGAAGCGGCGTTCGTCGCCTGCGGGTTCTGGTTCGTGCAGGCGCTCGCCGGTTTCGGCGAGCTCGCGGAGGCGACCGAGCGCATGGATGCGCTGGTGGCGTCGGCGAACGACGTGGGACTGTACTCGGAGATGATCGAGCCGGAGACAGGGAGGTTCTTCGGCAATCTCCCGCAGGGCCTCAGTCACCTGGCGCTGGTCGACGCGGCCGAGTCGATCCGTTGCGCGCGGGAGCGGGCGGAGCGGTAGGCCGTCCGCGGCGCAGGCTGCCCAGCGCCAGCGGCTCAGGCTGCCCAGCGCCTGCGGCTCAGGCCGCCGTGCGCGTGGGCTCCTGCTCGTCGGCAGGCCGCGGGAGGCGCCCGCCGACCGCGGGCGCGAGGAAGATCGCCACCGCCACGAGCACGAGCGGCACGATCATCGCCGCACGCAGCCCGAACTCCTCGCCGAGGAAGCCGAGCACGGGCGGTCCCACCAGGAACGCCACGTACCCCACCGTGGCCACGAGAGCCACCCGCCGGTTCGCCTCGGGGCCGGAGTCGCCCGCCGCCGAGAGGGCGAGCGGGAAGCCGAGCGCTGCACCGAGCCCCCAGAGGATGACGGCGAGCCCGGCGACGATCTGGTTGTCGACGAAGATGACGAGCACGAGGCCGATCACCCCGGCGACGGCGCTGGCGCGCAGCACGTGGGCGCGCCCGAAGCGCTCGATGAACCAGCCGCCCACGAAGCGGCCGACCGTCATCGCCAGGGCGAACACGGCGAACACGGCCGACCCGTAGGCGGGGTCGAAGTCGTGGCCGTCGACCATGAGCAGCGGCAGCCAGTCGTTGGCGCTGCCCTCGGCCAGCGCCATGGCGAGCACGATCGCGCCGATGAGGAGCAGGCGCCGGTCGCGCCAGACAGGAGCGCGGCGAACCGGCGCGGCATCGGCGTCGGCAACGGCCTCGGCCGTGGTCGAGCGCGCGGCGCGGTCGACCTTGCCCACGCCGTACTCGAGCTGCCGGATCGCGATGACGAAGATGACGAGCCCGAGCACCCCCACGATCATGAGGTGCAGCACCACCGAGAAGTCGGTGGCGGTGAACACGATGCCCGCGACAGCACCCACGACGGTGCCGAGGCTGAAGCAGCCGTGCAGGGCGGGCAGCACCGGCCGCCCGATTCGTCGTTCGAGCTCGGCCCCCTCGACGTTCATGGCGACCTCTCCGCCACCCATCGCCAGCCCGAACAGGAACAGCCCGAAGGCGGCGAGCAGGTTCGACCCCACGGCGGCGCCGAGGCCGACCGTGGGCATGCTGATGACGATGCCGACGAGGCCCACGGTGATGACGGGGCGGGCGCCGAAGCGTGCGACGAGCGCACCCGACGACAGGATGCCCACCATCGAGCCGATCGACAGCCCGAACAGCACCAGCCCCATCTCGGCCGTCGAGGCGCCGAGCAGGTCGCGGATGGCCGGGGTGCGCGTCACCCATGACGCCAACGAGACGCCCGGCACGAAGAACAGGGCGAACAGGGCGAGACGGCGTCGCGCGAGTGCGGCATCCACGGTGGCAGACCTCCAGATCAGTCTCTACAAACCTAGGGTGCCCAGCGGCGCCTGCCCGCCGCATTACCATGACTCGATCGTCGTGACGAGGAGTAGAAATCACTTTTGTCTAGTTGCTAGTCTGTCTAGACATTAGATGTACTAGTAACACTCATCCGATTGGAGCAGCTCATGGCCGACAGCATCCCCACCATCACCACTCTCGTTCACCCCGACGTGCTCGAGTACGTGAAGAACCGCTTCGGCTACACCGAGCACGACCTCATCCTCGACAGCCTCGACGACGCTGCGTGAGGCGCTTCGCCTGCGAGGTCTGCAGCACCGAGGTCTTCTTCGACTCCACGGAGTGTCTGCACTGCGGCGCCGAACTCGGCTATCACTACGGTGACGACGAGATCATCGCGCTGGAGTCACCCACTGCCGATGTCACAGCCGGCGCAGGCCGGCCCCGATACCGCTGCTCCCAGGCCGCGCTGGCGCACTGCTCCTGGGTGGTCGACACCGCGGGTGCGGCGTGTGCGAGCTGTTCGCTCACCCGCACCCGCCCTGCCGACGCCGACCTCGAGGGCTTGACGCTGTTCCCCGTCGCCGAGGCCGCGAAGCGGCATCTGCTGCGCGACCTCCGTCGGGTCGGCTTCGCGGTGGACGACGTCGATGACTCCGAGCACGGTCTCGCCTTCGACCTGCTCTCCAGCGTCGACGACGACGTCACCATCGGTCACGCCGACGGCGTGATCACCATGGACCTCGCGGAGGGCGACGACAGCCACCGCGAGAAGGTCAGGCAACGGCTCGCCGAGCCGTACCGCACCATGCTGGGTCATTTCCGCCACGAGGTGGGCCACTACATCGAGTGGCGGCTCCTGGAGCGAACCGGTCGGATGCTCGCGGTGCGTGAGCTGTTCGGCGACGAGCGCGCCGACTACCAAGCGGCCATCGACAGGCACTACCGGGACGGTTCGCCCGAGAACTGGCAGCAGTCCTTCATCAGCGAGTACGCGACCATGCATCCCTATGAGGACTTCGCGGAGTCGTGGGCCCACTACCTGCACATCGAAGACACCCTCGAGACCGCGAGGGCCTTCGACCTCGTCGCCGACCCTGCCGAAGCCTCGCCGTCGCAGGATTTCGGCGACGTCGTACGAACCGACTGGTTGCCGTTCGCCACCGCCATGAACGTGGTGAACCGCTCACTCGGGGCGCGCGACCTCTACCCGTTCACGGTGGCCGACCCGGTCGTCGAGAAGCTGCGGTTCGCCGCATCCGTCGTGCGCTCGGCCGAGACACCGACGCACTCTCCCGCACCCGAGGAGCCCCGTGGTTGAATCCACCTCGGCACCGGCCGCCACCGCGCCGGTGCTCGTCTACCTGCACGCCCTGGGGTCGAGCCATCGCGCCGCCGACGAGCTGGCGGCGCAGCTCGGCGACCGCTTCGAGATGCTCGCGATCGACCTCCCCGGGTTCGGCTCGTCGGCTCCCCTCGGGGCGGCCACGGTCGACGAGATGGTGGGCTTCGTCGTCGACCGCATCGCCCAGCGGGCACCGCACCGCTGGCTGCTCGTCGGGCACTCGATGGGCGGGAAGATCGCCACGATCGTCGCCTCCCGCGTGCTCGACGGCTCCGCGCCCCTGTTCGGGCTCGCCGGAGTCGTGCTGCTGGCCGCGTCTCCGCCGACGCCCGAGCCGATGGACGAGGAACGCCGCGAGCAGATGCTCGCCTGGACGACGGGCGACGCCATCGCCCACGACGACGCCCGCACCTTCATCGACGCGAACGTGGGGTCTCCGCTGCCCGCGCGCAGTGACGCCCTCGCGATCGCCGACGTCACGAGCTCGTCTCCCGAGGCCTGGGCCGCGTGGCTCGAACGCGGCAGCCTCGAAGACTGGTCGGAGGTCGTCGGCACCCTCGACGCTCCCGCGCTGATCGTGAGCGGCGGCGACGACGGAGACCTCGGGCCGGAGGCCCAACGCGAACTCAATGGTGCCGTCTACCCGCACGCCCGCTTCGAGGTCGTCGACGGCGCCGGTCACCTGCTGCCGTGGGAGCGACCGGCGGAGGTCGCCGGGCTCATCGCGGAGTTCGCCGACACCCGCGCGTTCGCCGGCCCCGAGGTTCCCGCGCCGACGGCGGCCCTGATCGCCTCCGACCGCACCAGCAGGCGCACCCGCGGCATCCTCGCCCGTCGGGCCCTCGCCGACGACCCCGGCTACCGGCCGACGACGCTCATGCCGGGTGCCCTCCGCACCCTTCGGGCGGTCGCCGACCGCGTGGTGCCGCAGCAGCATCCTGCCATCGACCTCGCCGCGCGGCTCGACGCGCAGCTCGCCCGGGGCGACGGCGACGGCTGGCGCAACGCCGAGCTGCCCGCCGACCCCGAGGCCTACGCGCTGGCGCTCGAGGCATTGGCGGGCTTCGCCGAGCTCGACACCGAGCAGCAGGATGCGCGGCTGCGCGACCTGGCCGACTCCGCCCTCGATCCGGCAGGCGCCCGGCTCAGCCCGGCCCAGCTCGCGAGCTGGTTCGAAGACGCCAGGGCCGATCTCGCCCGGTTGTGGCTGGCGCATCCGGCCTCGCTGGCCAGGGTCGGCTTCGACGGCTTCGCCACCGGTGGTGACGGCCCGCGCAAGACCGGCTTCCGCATCCTCACCGCCGGCCGCCGCGAGCCCTGGGAACCCGCCGCCACGACGACCCGCGTCGACCTGCCCACCCCCGCCACGCACCCCAGCACGTCCGCGCCGACCGGCCCGGCCGCGCACCTCACCCCACCCGCGCCGACCACCTCATCCGCGCGCCCCACCCCGACCCGGAGCACCCCATGAACCTTACCGGCCAGCGGCTGCACGACACCGGACGTGTCGTCGACGCCGTCGTCATCGGCACGGGCGCGGGCGGTGCGCCCCTCCTCGCCGCCCTCGCCGCCCGCGGCCTCACCGTGGTCGCGCTGGAGGCGGGCCCGAACTTCGAGCCCGACGACCACACGCCCGACGAGACCGAGGCCGTCGAGATCAACTGGATGGCCGAGCGCCTGAGCGGCGGCGACGACCCCACCGCCTTCGGCCAGAACAACAGCGGGCGCGGCGTGGGCGGCTCGACCCTCCACTGGGGCGCTTTCGCCCCGCGGCCGAGCCGCACCGACATCCGGTTGCGGAGCGACTGCGGCGTGGGGGAGGACTGGCCCGTCGACCACGACGAGCTCACCACCTACCTCGAGCGCGTCGAGCGCTTCATCGGCGTCTCCGGCCCCGCGCACTACCCGTGGGACCCGTCGCGGCGGTACGCCTACCCGGCCACCCGACGCAACGCCGCCTCCGACATGATGATGCGCGGCTGCGAGGCCGTGGGCATCACGGCGACGGATGCTCCTGCCGCCGTGATCACCCGAGACCGGCACCAGGAGCAGCACGGCGTGCGCCAGGCGTGCATCTCCTGCGGGGCGTGCCACCAGGGCTGCCGAACTGAGTCGAAGGCCAGCATGGACACGACCTACCTGCCGGCCGCGGTCGCCGCGGGCGCGGAGATCAGGGCGGGCGCCACCGCTCACGGCTTCGAGCGCGACGCGGCGGGGCGCATCACGGCCGTGGTGTACCGGCAGAACGGCCGCGACATGCGGCAGCGCTGCGCCGCCGTCTTCCTCTGCGCCGGTGGTGTGGAGAGCGCGCGGCTGCTGCTGCACACGGGGGTCGGCACCGCGAACGGGCAGGTGGGCCGCAACTTCATGGTGCACGGCGCCACCCAGGTGTGGGGCCGGTTCGACGAGGAGATGCGGAGCTACCGCGGCTACCCCTCGTCGATCATCAGCGAAGACCTGGTGCGGCCGGCGGGAGTCGACTTCGCGGGCGGCTACCTCGTGCAGAGCCTCGGCGTGATGCCGCTCACCTACGCGACGAGCCTCACCCGCGGCGGCGGCCTGTGGGGCCAGGAGCTCCTCGCGGCCCTCGACGACTATCCGTTCATGGCCGGCGTCGGCATCAACGCCGAGTGCCTGCCCGCCGAGGGCAACCTGCTCGAGCTCGCCGAGGAGGTCGACGAGCTCGGGATGCGCAAAGCCACGCTCAGCTTCACCGCCGGTGACAACGAGAAGGCCATCGACGAGCACGCCGTGGCCACCATGACGTCGATCGTCGAGGCGGCCGGCGCGCGGTCGACGACCGTGCTCGCGCGCACGGCGCACACGGTCGGCACCTGCCGCATGGGCACCGACCCCGAGCGCTCGGTGGTCGACCCCGAGGGCCGGTCGCACGAGGTGCCGAACCTGTTCGTCTGCGACAACTCCGTCTTCCCGAGCTCGCTCATCGCCAACCCGGCGATCACCATCATGGCGCTCGCGCTGCGCACCGCCGACCGGTTCCTCGCGCGCCGCTGAGATGACGGCCGACACGGCGGCAGGGACGGCCGCGACGACCTGTCGGGCAGGCGGAAGCACCGTCTCCGGCGTACGGTCGACGGCATGACCAGCCACGACCAGTTCGCCCCCGGAGACCCCGTCGCCCGCTACCCGCGGGTCGAGCCGCCCGTGCAGCACCAGCCCGAGCCGGGCGTGCAGTCGCAGATGCAGCCGGTTCCCGATCTGGGCGAGTCGAGCTACCGAGGGCTCGGCCGTCTCACCGGCCGGCGGGCACTCATCACCGGCGGCGACTCCGGCATCGGCGGAGCCGTCGCCATCGCCTTCGCGCGAGAGGGGGCGGATGTCGCGATCGCCCACCTCCCCGAGGAGTCGGCCGACGCCGACCACGTGCTCGAGCAGGTGCGGGCCGCCGGTCGCACCGGGGTGAGCCTGCCCACCGACATCTCCGACCCGGCTGCCTGCCGTCAGTTGGTCGCCGACGCGGTCGAAGCTCTCGGTGGCCTCGACATCGTGGTCAACAACGCCGGCAAGCAGATCGCCGTCGAGAACGTCGAAGACCTCGACGACGAGCAGTTCGAGCAGACCTTCCGCGTGAACGTGTTCGCGAACTTCTGGATCACGAAGGCGGCGCTGCCGCACCTCGCTCCCGGCTCCGCCATCATCAGCACGGCCTCGCTCGAGGCCTATCAGCCCGCACCCGATCGCCTCGACTACGCCGCGAGCAAGGCCGCGATCAACAACCTCTCGAAAGGGCTGGCGCAGCAGCTGGCCGACCGCGGCATCCGGGTCAACGTCGTCGCCCCCGGGCCCACCTGGACGGCGCTGCAGGTCTCGGGCGGGGTCTCCGACGAGCAGATGCGCGCCTTCGACGACGAGTCGACCTACCAGCGCGCCGGGCAGCCCGCCGAGATCGCTCCCGCCTACGTCTTCCTCGCCTCGGCCGAGGCGAGCTACGTCTCGGGGGAGACCCTCAACGTCAACGGGGCCATGGTCACCCCGTGAGCGAGGTGCCCCTCGAGCTGGTCGTCGACCGGGTGCGGTCGCGGGGCGCCACCACCCGCGTCACCCGGGTGAGCATGACGGGTGCTGAGCACGCCGACGACACCGGGAGCCGGAAGGCCTTCGTGCTGGTAGGCGGGGTGGGGGTCGCCGCCACCTACTTCGAGTTCCTCGCACCCACCCTCGCCGAGCGCGGCGACGTCTACGCGCTCGACCTACCCGGGTTCGCGGGGCTCCCGCGCCCGGGGGTGCAGCCGACCGCCGTTTTCTTCGCCGAGCAGGTCGCGGCGGTGCTCGATCACTACGGTCTCGACGACCCCGTGGTGATCGGGCACTCCATGGGCACGCAGGTCGTGACCGAGCTCCTCATCAGCCGTCCGGGCATCACCGAGGCGGTGCTGGTGAGCCCCGTCATCAACGACCGCGAGCGCGCGCTTCCGGTGCAGGCGCTGCGCTTCGCGCAGTCGGCGTCGCGCGAGACGCTGCACCTCGCCCTCACCGCGGTCTCGGCGTACGTCTTGTGCGGGCTCGTCTATTTCCTCACCGTGCTGCCGCACATGATGCGCTACCGCATCGTCGACCGAGTGGCGCTCGTGCCGGCGCGGCTGCTCTTCATCCGCGGGCAGTTCGACACCACCTCACCGCGGCGGTTCCATCTGCGGTTGGCGAAGGCGGCGCGCTCGGCATCCACCTGGGAGATCGAGGGGGCCGCCCATTCGGTCATCAACGCGCACGCGGTGGGGGTGGCGAAGCTCACCCTGGGGTTCGTCGACGGCGAGCTCGCCCGGCGCGGGCAGATGTCGTCGGAGGAGGCCGACCTGCCGGAGCCCGTGGGCGGCGGCCTGCCGCTCGTGCTCAAGGCGATGGGGAGCAGGGCTGCCGAGTGGGTCTCCGCCCTCCGCCGCGACGAGCGCGGAGTGGCCCGGGCGAAAGCGCAGCACGCGAAACTGCTCTGGCAGGCCTACGCCCCTCGCCGCGGATGACCCACGCCTGAAACGGTGCCGATGTCAAGCCCGCGCCGCGAGACGTCACCCGGAGTTCACTCGAGAGCATCCGCGCAACGACGGCGGTGTGAAAGGCGGATGAACCATGGTGATGCAGCTGGAGAACACGGGTCTCGCGGTGAGCTGGCGGTGCGCCCAGCCGGGGCTCTGGATCGCGTCGGCTCGCGGGGAGGCCGCTGGAATCGTGACGGAGCGCTGGACGGAGGGCTTCGAGGTCACCTGTGCCACCGGCAGGGCGCTCGGCACCTTCCCCCGGCTCGACGAGGCGAAGGCCGCACTCGAGCGCGCCGTCGCCATGGATCGGGCGCGCGCGGCGATGCGCTGAGACGGGCGACGCGCTGAGACGCGCGATGCGCTGAGACCGCGCCTCAGGCCGCGACCGGCCCGTCGGGCCAGTGCCCCAGGGTGCGCGCGGCCTCATAGGTGGCCTCGAGGAACTCGAGCACCAGCGCATCGGGGTCGTCGGCGGCCCGCACCACCTCGTACGGCAGCAGGAACTCGCCGAGCTCCGCGCTGAAGAACGCGCCCTCCGGCACCGGCCATTCGGCGAAGCCCTCGGGACCGGGGTAGGCGTAGGAGTAGAACGCCCCCTCCGCTCCGCCGCCGGGCCAGAACCCGGCGCTGCTGATCTCGTGCGAGTACCCCTCCACCATCACGCGGTCGGGGCAGTTCGGCACTCCGCCCGGGTGCCTAGGGGCCTCCCGGCCCGAGAAACGGGTGACCGCGAGGTCGATCGCGCCCCAGAAGAAGTGCACCGGGCTGACCTTCCCGGTGAAGCGCGAGCGGAACACCGTGAGCACGCGCTCGGCCTGGATCAGTTGCCGCCAGAACGCCGTGATCGCCTCGGCGTCGTAGCTGCAGTTCTCGTGGTCGTCTTCGAAGGGCACGGCGGGGTCGACCTCGTTCGGCCGCGCGTGGATCGTGGCCTCGACCCCCAGCTCCGCGAGGGCCGCGAACACCCGGCGGTAGAACTCCGACACGGGCATCGCCTCGAGGGCGAAGACGCTCTCGCGCCCGTCGCTCCGGCGGAACGACACCCGGTGGGCCAGAAGGTCGAACTCGATGTCGAACACGTCCCCCCGGTAGGGCACGGCTCCGGTGCTGAGCCCGCGGGCCGTCACGTACAGCGGCACCTGCCACCAGTGGTTGACCATCGGCGCGAACGCCATGCGCACCTTCCCCACGATCTGGGTGAACATGTGGAACGTCGCCCTGGTCGGGCCCCAGGGGTCCGTCGTGAGGGCGGGCCAGGAGCTGTTCGACGGAGCGGAGGCGGCGGTCGCGTGCATGAGCCCACGGTACAGAGCGCGGAGCGCGAAGCTCTAGGCTGGTCGCCCGTGAGTCTCATCCGCCTGAACGACGTCGGCATCGAGTTCGAGGGGCGCACGGTGCTGCGCGAGGCCTTCCTGAAACTGAAGGCGGGCGACCGCGTCGGCCTCATCGGCAAGAACGGCACCGGCAAGAGCACGCTGCTCGAGCTCGTGCTCGGTCGGCGCGAGCCCACCACCGGCACGGTCGACGTGACGCTCGGCACCACCGTGGGGTACTTCTCGCAGTTCTCCGAGCTCGACGGCGAGCAGAGCATCCGCGAGATCTTGAGCGGCCACTTCGCCGCGGTGCACGAGACGCAGGCGAGACTCGACGCGATCGGCGAGCAGCTGGCCGAACCGATGACCGCCGAGGCGATGGATGCGCTCCTCACCGAGCAGGCCGAGCTGTTCGAGCGCATGGAGGCTCTCGACGGCTGGAACTACGAGAACGCCATCGACACCGTGCTCACGAGTCTCGGCTTCGACGACGAGCGGCGTGAGCTGCCCGTCGACCGCCTCTCGGGGGGCTGGCGCAACCGGGCGGCCCTCGCGCGCATCCTGATCGAAGCCCCCGACGTGCTGCTGCTCGACGAGCCGACGAACTTCCTCGACCTCGACGGCGTGCGCTGGATCGAGACCTGGCTCGGCCGCTACGCCGGCGCCGTGCTCGTGGTGAGCCACGACCGGCAGTTCCTCGACCAGGTGGTCGACCGCATCATCGAGATCGAGAACCACCGCCTGCAGGAGTACGACGGCGACTACTCGGCCTACGTGCACGCCAAGCAGTCGCGGCTGAAGATGCTCGAGAAGCAGTTCGCGCACGAGGAGGAGCTGCTCGCCTACGAGCAGGCGGCCTCCGCGGCTCGCCGTGAGGCGGCCCGCAACCCGAACGCGCTCGCCCGGCGGCTCGCCGACATCAAGAAGCGCCAGGCTCCCCGGCCCATCGACCAGATCATCACCGACATCTACGGCGGCCTCCGGGTGAGCAACGACCTGCTCGAGGTGGTGCGGCTCGGCAAAGGCTTCGGCGGCACCCCGCTGTTCGAGAACCTCAGCTTCAGCCTGCACCGCGGCGACCGCATCGCCGTGCTCGGCGCGAACGGCTCGGGCAAGTCGACGCTGCTCGACGTGCTCACGGGGGAGACCGAGGCCGACTCCGGGCAGATCCGCTGGGCCAAGGGCGTGCGGTACGTCTCCTACAACCGCGTCTTCGCCGAGCTCGACCTCACCGACACCGTCGGCCACGCCGTGAACGCCTACCCCGACTCGCTCGCCTTCAGCGCCACGAAGAAGAGCGTCGCCCGGTTCCTCGCCATGCTGCAGTTCTCCGATGCCGACCTGCAGCAGCGCATCGGGAATCTGTCGGGCGGTCAGCGTGCCCGTGTGGCCATCGCGCAGTGCCTGCTCTCGGGGGCCGCGGTCATCATCCTCGACGAGCCCACCAACCACCTCGACATCACCAGCACGCAGGTGATGGAGCGGGCGCTCACGCACTTCCCGGGCGCCGTGCTCGTGGTGAGCCACGACCGCTTCTTCGTCGACAAGCTCGCCGACCGGCTGCTCGTGTTCGACGGCACGCCCACCGTCGTGGAGCGGGCGGCGACCGGAGCCCTCTGAGCCCCGCGCTCGACGTCGTCTGCGGGTTTCCTGCGATCGACATCGGGGCCCGGATGCGGGCGTAACGTGTAAGGAATGGCGCACCCCAACTCAGCAACGGTCGGAGAGCTCCGCGCGGCGGGGCATGTTCAGAAGAGCCTGCGGGCCGAGATCCGCGACAACCTGCTCGCGGCGCTGCGTGTGGGTCGCGATCCGTGGCCCGGCCTCCACGGCTTCGAGTCGACGGTCATCCCGCAGCTCGAGCGGGCGCTCATCGCAGGCCACGACGTGGTGCTACTGGGGGAGCGCGGCCAGGGCAAGACCAGGCTCCTGCGCACGCTCTCGGGCCTGCTCGACGAGTGGACGCCCGTCATCGAGGGCTCGGAGCTGGGGGAGCATCCGTACGATCCGATCACCGTGGCGAGCATCCGTCGTGCGGCGGAGCTCGGCGACGCGCTGCCGATCGCCTGGAAGCACCGTTCGGAGCGCTACGTCGAGAAGCTCGCCACTCCCGACACGAGCGTCGCCGACCTCATCGGCGACGTCGACCCGATGAAGGTCGTCGAGGGGCGGTCGCTCGGCGACCCCGAGACCATCCACTTCGGCCTCATCCCGCGCAGCCACCGCGGCATCGTGGCCATCAACGAGCTGCCCGACCTGGCCGAGCGCATCCAGGTGGCGATGCTCAACGTGATGGAGGAGCGCGACATCCAGATCCGCGGCTACGTGCTGCGGCTGCCGCTCGACGTGCTCGTCGTGGCGAGCGCGAACCCCGAGGACTACACCAACCGCGGCCGCATCATCACGCCGCTGAAAGATCGGTTCGGCGCCGAGATCCGCACCCACTACCCGACCGAGCTCGCCGACGAGGTGGCGGTCATCCGCCAGGAGGCCGAGCTCGTCGCCGAGGTGCCCGACCACCTCATCGAGGTGCTCGCCCGATTCACCAGGGCGCTGCGGTCGTCGAGCTCGGTCGATCAGCGCAGCGGTGTGAGCGCGCGCTTCGCGATCGCCGGCGCCGAGACGATCGCCGCCGCGGCGCTGCACCGGGCGTCCCGCCAGGGTGAGGACGTCGCGGTGGCCCGGCCCGTCGACCTCGAGACGGCTGTCGACGTGCTGGGCGGCAAGATCGAGTTCGAGACCGGCGAGGAAGGGCGGGAGGACGACATCCTCGACCACCTGCTCCGCACGGCGACCGCCGAGACGGTGCGCGAGCACTTCCGCGGCATCGACTTCTCCGTGCTGGTCGACGCCCTCGAGGCGGGCGCGCTCGTCACCACCGGTGAGCAGGTGTCGGCACGCGACGTGCTCGCCGGGCTGCCCGCGCTCGGCGAGTCGGAGCTGTACGACCAGATCTGCGACCGGCTCGGCGCCCGCAACGACGGCGAGCGGGCCGGAGCCGTCGAGCTCGCGCTGGAGGGGCTCTACCTCGCCCGGCGGGTGAGCAAGGAGACGGGCGGCGGCGAGACCGTCTATGGCTAGGCAGAACCGCAGGCTCGGCAGGGGCGCCCGGTACGGCAAGTACGACGGCGGGCCCGACCCGCTGGCGCCTCCGGTCGACCTCAGCGAGGCGCTCGATGCCATCGGCGACGAGGTGATGGCGGGCTACTCGCCCGAGCAGGCGCTGCGCGAGTACCTGCGCCGCAGCGGGCGCGACGCCTCGGGCCGAGACCGCGCGGGCCTCGACGAGCTCGCCCGCCGCGTGGCCGAGCGCCGCGAGCAGCTCACCCGCGACAACAAGCTCGACGGCACACTGCAGGAGGTGAAGCGCCTGCTCGACAAGGCGGTGCTCGCCGAACGCAAGCAGCTGGCCAGAGACGTCGACATGGACGAGGGCGACCGCGCCCTCGCCGAGCTGCAGATCGGGGCGCTCCCGCCCTCGCCCGCCGCTGCGGTGAACGAGTTGAACGGCTACTCCTGGCGGAGCTCCGAGGCGCGCGCCGACTTCGAGGCCATCAAAGACCTGCTCGGCCGGGAGCTGCTCGACCAGCGTTTCGCCGGCTTCAAGGAGGCGCTCGAGAACGCCACCGACGACGACCGCACCGCCGTGAACGACATGCTCGCCGACCTCAACCGGCTGCTCGCCGCCCACCGGCGCGGCGACGACACCGACGAGCTGTTCGAGCGCTTCATGGCCCGGCATGGCGCGTTCTTCCCCGAGAACCCGTCGACCGTCGACGAGCTGCTCGACACCCTCGCAGCCCGGGCGGCGGCGGGGCAGCGGATGCGCAACTCCATGACCCCCGAACAGCGCGCGGAACTCGACGCGCTCGCCCAGCAGGCCTTCGGCTCGCCCGAGCTCATGGCGTCGCTCGGCGAGCTCGACGGCAACCTGCGGGCCCTCCGCCCCGGCGAGGACTGGAGCGGAGCCGAGTCGATGGAGGGCGAGCAGGGGCTCGGCCTCGGTGACGGCACCGGCGTCTTCCAAGACCTCGCCGAGCTCGACGCCCTCTCGGAGCAGCTCGCCCAGGGCTACGAGGGCTCGCGCATCGACGACCTCGACCTCGAGGCGCTCTCGCGGCAGCTCGGCGAGGAGTCGGCGGTCGACGCGCGCACCCTGCAGCAGCTCGAGCGGGCGCTGCGCGACTCGGGGGCGATGAAGCGCGGCTCTGACGGGCGGCTGAAGCTCACCCCCAAGGCGATGCGGCAGCTCGGCAAGGCGCTGCTGCGTGATGTCGCCGACCGCATGTCGGGCCGTACCGGGGCCCGTGAGCTGCGGCAGGCGGGTGCCGCCGGCGATCTCTCGGGCGCGACCCGGCCGTGGGTGTTCGGCGACACCGAGCCGTGGGAGGTCACCCGCACCATCACCAACGCCGTGGTGAGCTCGGCCGGGGAGCGCCCGGCGGGTGCCGACCGCGGGAGCCGGGTGCGCATCCGCATCGACGACGTCGAGGTGCAGGAGACCGAGGCGCGCACGCAGGCCGCGGTGGCCCTGCTCGTCGACACCTCGTTCTCGATGGCGATGGACGGGCGGTGGGTGCCGATGAAGCGCACCGCACTGGCGCTCCACACGCTCATCTCGAGCCGGTTCCGCGGCGACGACCTGCAGCTCATCGGCTTCGGCCGGCACGCCGCCGTGATGGAGATCGAGGAGCTGGTCGGCCTCGACGCCAAGTGGGACAAGGGCACGAATCTGCACCACGCCCTGCTGCTGGCGAACCGGCACTTCCGCAAGCATCCGAACGCCCAGCCGGTGCTGCTCATCGTCACCGACGGCGAACCGACCTCGCACCTGGAGGCGAACGGCGAGGTGTTCTTCGACTACCCGCCGCATCCGATCACCATCGCCTACGCGGTGCGCGAGCTCGACAACGCCGGCCGGCTCGGCGCCCGGGTCACCTTCTTCAGGCTGGGGGAGGATGCGGGGCTCGCCCGCTTCATCGACTCCATGGCCCGCCGCGTCGGCGGCTCGGTCATGGCGCCCGAGGCCGACGACCTCGGCGTCGCCGTGGTCGGCTCCTACCTCGGCTCACGCGGCTCCTGGCGCTCATCGTTCTCGGGCTCCGACCCCTTCGACTTCTGACCGCTGACCGGTCACCCCGCGATCGCCGCGTGGGTGCAGGAGAGCGATCCGCAGCTGAGCGGCTGGTGGGCGCAGGGCGTGACCGTGGGCTACGAGCGCATCGTGGGGCTGCGGCTGCCCGGGCAGATGCCCGGCGGCACCTTCACGGTGAGTCGCTCGCGGCTGCTCGAGCTCGACGCCGACGAGCTGCGCGGGAGGTTGCTCGACGACGAGCGGCGCTCTCAGCTGCTCGCCGGGTTCACCACCGTGCTGCGGTCGAAGCCCGCCTCGAAGTCGCTGCGGTTCTCCCTCGCCGACGCCGCGGGCGAGCCACTCGGCGTGCTGATGTTCACGATCGACCCGGCTGCCGGCGACCGCATCCGTCTCACCGTCACCCACGAGAAGCTTCCCGACGTGGGCTCGACCGACGCGTGGAAGGCGCGCTGGGGGGAGTGGCTCGCCGCGCTGTGAGGTCGTGCGGCTTGTCGGGCCGGTAGCCGGGTCAGACCTCGATGGCCTTGGCGATGCGGGCCAGGTGGGCGCGGAGGGTGAGGGTGGGGTCGGTGCGCTGGGCCTCGCGGAAGGCGGCGAAGTCGAGCTGGGTGCGCAGGGTCTCGCCGGCGCGCATCCGCTCCGCCTGCGAGCCCTCGAGCTGCTGCAGGGCGAGGGCTGCCGCCACGAGCTCCTCGGCGCGGTCGGCGGGCGCGAACACGACGCCGTCGTCGTCGGCCACCACGAGATCGCCGGCGCGCACCACCGTGCCTGCGATCGACACGGGGGAGCCGGGAGCGCCGGGGGCTCGCGCGAAACGGGGGCCGAAAGGATGCGCGCCCAGGCTGAACACCGGCAGCGCGATCTCGCGGAGCTGAGCGGTGTCGCGGTGCCGGCCCCAGATGACGATGCCGGCGAGGCCCGCCTTCGACGCCTCGAGGGTGAGGAGGTCGCCGACGCAGGCCTCGTCGTCGCGGCCGCCGTTGTCGACCACGAGCACCGACCCGGGTGCGGCGTCGTCGATGGCCATGAGGATGACGTCGACGCTGCCGACGTGGGCGACCGGCACGGCCGGTCCGGAGAAGACGGCCTCCGCCGAGACGGGCCGGAGGGCGGGCGGCGCCATGCCGAGGGCGACGTCGAGGCGGAGGGAGACATCGGCCAGCGCGGCCGTGGCGACGGAGTCTGACATGGCTCCACTGTGCCCTGCCCTCCATTCCCGCTCGGGCATGAGCCGATCTCCAGGAAATCGGGATACACTGAGGGCACACAAGGGGAGTACTCCCGACTGCGGTAGGCCCGCCAATACGGACTCGACGATGCGTCCCGGGCCATCGGTACCGGCTTCGGCCGGTATGGAGGAGACCTTGGCAGACCGCAGTCCGCCGACCCTTGGAGCACGCCGTGCAGATCACCCCTCTCGTCTGGATCATCACGATCGCCGTGACGATCGCCTTCTTCGTCTACGAGTTCTTCGCCCACGTGCGCAAGCCGCACGAACCCTCCATCGGGGAGTCGGCCCGCTGGTCCGCGTTCTACATCGGGCTCGCCGTGCTGTTCGGCGTCGGCGTCGGCATCTTCTCCGGCTGGACCTACGGCGGCGAGTACTTCGCCGGCTACCTCACCGAGAAGGCGCTGTCGATCGACAACCTGTTCGTCTTCCTCATCGTCATGAGCGGCTTCGCGGTGCCGAAGGCCTACCAGCAGAAGGTGCTGATGATCGGCATCGTCATCGCCCTCATCCTGCGCGGCGGCTTCATCGCCATCGGCGCCACGCTCATCGAGAACCTGTCGTGGATCTTCTACGTCTTCGGCGCTCTGCTGCTGTTCCTGGCCTGGCGTCAGGCGTTCTCGAACCACGAGTCGAACCCCGCCGACGGCCGCTTCATGAAGCTGGTGCGCCGCATCCTCCCCGTCACCGACGAGTACCACGACGACAAGCTCACCGTGCTGAAGAGCGGCAAGCGCTTCGTCACCCCGATGCTGCTCACCATCGTGGCCATCGGATTCATCGACCTGGTGTTCGCCGTCGACTCCATCCCCGCCATCTACGGGCTCACCGAGGAGGCGTACCTCGTGTTCACGGCGAACGCCTTCGCGCTGATGGGGCTCCGACAGCTGTTCTTCCTCATCGGCGGGCTGCTCGAGCGGCTGGTGTACCTGTCGCAGGGTCTCGCCGTCATCCTCGCCTTCATCGGGCTGAAGCTCGTCTTCCACGCGCTGCACGTCAACGAGCTGCCCTTCATCAACGGTGGCGAGCCGCTGCTGTGGGTGCCCGAGATCCCGATCTGGTTCTCGTTGCTGTTCATCGGGGCCACCATCACCGTCGCGACGGTGGCGAGCCTGCTGAAGACCCGCAACGACAAGAAGGCCGGCACCGACGAGAAGGCCCTCGGCGACCCGACCACGGGCGCCGGCGAGCCGGAGCGCGTGTCCGGATCGTGACCCGCGGCGGCCGCCGCGACTGGGATACTGACGCCATGACTCTCACCAGAATCCTCGCGGCGGCCGCCATCGTGGTCGCGGCGGCCGGGCTCAGCGCCTGCACCGCCTCCTCGAACACCGCCGACACCCCCGACGGCGGCGACGTCATCGCCCCGGTCACGATGGAGGCGAACGACCTCCAGGGCGAGACCGTCGACCTCGTGGTCGGCCAGGTGCTCAACATCAACACCGGCGACCTCGCCACCGACAGCTACTCCGGAGAGGTCGCCGACACCGCCGTCGCCACCTTCACCAAGGGCGGCAGCGACTCCAGCGCCGAGTTCAACCCCGGCGTCGAGGCCGTGGGGGTGGGTGAGACCGAGGTCACCATGACCAACTCCGACGGCGGCATCCAGCCGCTCACCTTCACCGTGGTGGTCACCGAGAAGAAGTAGCCCGGCTCGGCCCGGCCCTCGCCATCCTCCGACTGTGCGCCCACGGGCGCCCCGTCAAGGGGGGAGGCGGGGGCCGCACTTCGTTCTAGCGTGAGGTGATGGGCGCGAGCGAGATCTGGCTGGTCAGGCACGGCGAGAGCGAGGCGAACCCGATCGCGACAGCCGCGCAACGAAGCGGCGCCGAGACCATCGACGTCGAGTGGCGAGACGCCGACGTGCCGCTCTCGGCGACCGGCGAGGAGCAGGCTGCGGCGTTCGGCACCTGGCTCGCGGAGCACGCCTCCGACGGGGTTCCGGCCGCGATCTGGAGTTCGCCGTACCTGCGGGCCCGGCAGACCACCGAGCTCGCGGTCGCTGTCGCGGGTCTCAGGCTGGCTCCGCGCGTCGATGAGAGGCTGCGCGATCGCGAGCTCGGCATCCTCGACCGGCTCACCGCGCTCGGCGTCGAGCGGCGCTACCCCGAGGAGGCCGCGCGGCGGCGGCACCTGGGCAAGTTCTACCACCGCCCGCCGGGAGGTGAGTCGTGGGCGGATGTCGCGCTGCGCATCCGTTCCTTCCTCGGCGACGCCGGCGTCGACCGGGCAGGCGACGGAGGCACGCTGCTCGTCGTGGCCCACGACGCCGTCGTGATTCTGTTCCTCGCCGTCTGCACGGGGCTCGGCGAGCAGGAGCTGCTCGATTTCGCGCGCGGCAACGTCGTGACGAACGCCTCCGTCACCCGGCTCGAACGCCCGGACGGTGAAGGGCTGTGGACACTGGCGGAGTTCGCCGCGCACGACCATCTCGATCGACAGGGTGTCGAGACCACCGAGCACAAGGGAGACACCGATGAGCGGGCCCACTGAGCACCCCGACGCCGAGACCGCGCCCGTCGTCGTGACGCCGGCGGTGCTGCGGGAGTGGGAGCTCCCCTCGGCGGGCGCCTCGAAGTACGACCGCGGCCAGGTGGTGGTGGTCGGCGGAGACCGACGGTCGCCGGGCGCCGCGCTGCTCGCCGCCGAAGCGTCGCTGCGGGTCGGCGCCGGGCGCCTCACCGTCGCGCTGTCCGAGGGCGCGGCGATCACCGCCGCCGTCGCCCTGCGGGAGAGCGGCGTGGTGGCGCTGGCGGAGCACGACGGGCAGATCGTGGGCTCCTCGATCGAGGCCGCCCGCGACGACCTCGAGCCTGCAGACGCGGTGCTCGTCGGCCCCGGCTCGACGATGCCGAGCAGACCCTCGGCATGCTCGACCTGCTGCCGGGGCTGGTCGGTGACGAGGCGACGATCGTGCTCGACGCCTACGCCCTGGGGGTGCTGCCGCGATCGGATGCGCGCACGGCTTTCGCGGGCAGGCTGGTGCTCACGCCCAACCCGGGCGAGGCGACGATGCTGCTCGAGGCGCTCGACGAGGGCGACTCGGGCGGTGGCGCCTCCGGCGGGGGCTCGAGTTCGGGTGATGACGACTCCGACGACGACATCGACCGCACCGTGCGCGCCCTCGCCCGTGCCTACGATGCCGTGGTCTCGTGTCAGAGCCGGGTCGCGCATCCCGACGGCCGCCTCTGGCTGATCGGCACCGGCCACGGCGGCCTCGGCACCTCCGGCAGCGGCGACGTGCTCTCCGGAGCGATCGCGGGCCTCTGCGCCCGCGGTGTCGCCCCCGAGGAGGCAGCCGTCTGGGCCACCTACGCCCACGCCGCGGCCGCCGACCGCCTCGCCGTCACCGTCGGCCCCCTCGGCTTCCTCGCCAGCGAACTCCTCCTCGAACTCCCGCGCGTGCTCGTCGAGGTCGGCTGACCGCGGGTTGACAAGCGACTCGTCCGTGAGAGAATTGTCTAAGCAAATCTCATCTCTCTGGCTTAGGTCGGACAGGTGTGAGGACCCCTGGTGTAGCTGCGGCAGCCGGGGGTTGCGTCTTTAACGCACCCTGATGATGCGCACGGAGCGGGCTCGCGCGAGAGGTTCCACGTACACCTTGTTATTCCGCACGACCATCTGACGTGCTGACCACGCGACGACGTCCGGTGCCCACAGCATGCATTCACCACCCGGAGAAGCCTGATGGACGAGCAGGTTCCGATGGATCGTGCCGGTGCTCCGCAAACGATGCAGAGTCTTCTGGTCGAGCGCGCGTTGGCCGAAGTCGCGCCGTCGTTCCACCACGACCAGCCCGTTGCGGGCGATCTCGCCCCGAGCGCAGAGGTCACCGAGCAAGGTCGCGAAGCACTGTCTGCGTGCGAGCTCGGCGTCACCGTCGGACGGCGAGATCTCCGACTGCGCCACGATCACGCTTGCGGAACTGGAAGCCAGGTAGCGCGCCATCTTGAGGATCTTCGCTCGGCCACGGTCGTCCCGGCCCTGGTCGGTCGTGTGCCACCGCTCGACCTCGGCGATCTCGCGGAGCTTGGCTCTGACTGCCGCTATGCGATCGCGCTCGAATACAACGGCGGTCAGCAGGTAGAACGCATCACCGCGTGCTTGGCGTGGCGCTCGATAACTCTCGTCGACGTGAGCGATCCGGCCTGACGAGTTGAGGTAGTGGTCGCGAAGTGCGGAATCATCGAATCCATCACCTTCGAATATGGAAACGGTCATCGCATTTCACCCGTATTCGTAGAGAAAAGCTCAGGTTAGGCAATCGTGCCAGCGTGGCCGGGTCATCCGCGACGGGTTACAACGTTGTATCATCGAGGCGCGGCATACCGACGGAGGGCAGGCGATGGCGGCGACACTGCATGACGTGGCTCAGCTCGCCGGGGTGTCGATCAAGACGGTGTCGAACGTGGTCAACAACTTCGCGCACATCCGCCCCGAGACCAGGCGCCGCGTGCAGGCCGCGATCGACGAGCTCGGCTACCAGCCGAACCTCTCGGCGCGGAGCCTCCGCTCGGGCCGCAGTGGGGTCATCGGCCTGGTGCTCCCCGAGCTCAGCCTCAGCTATTTCGCCGAGCTGGCCGACGCGGTGATCGCACGGGCGGCGGCGCACGACCTCGTCGTGCTCGTGGAGCAGACCGGCGCCGACCGCGACCGCGAGATCGCCGTGCTCACGAGCCCGCGCATGCGCCTCACCGACGGCCTCATCTTCAGCCCGCTCGGCATGGGACAGGACGACGCGGCCCACCTCGAGGTCGACTACCCGATGGTGCTGCTCGGCGAGCGCATCTTCGACGGCCCCGTCGACCACGTGACCATGCGCAACGTCGAGGCCGCGCGGGCGGCGACCGAGTTCCTCATCGCCTCAGGTCGACGCCGCATCGCCGTGATCGGCGCTCACGAGAACGAGGTGCTCGGCTCGGCGGCGCTCCGCCTGCAGGGCTACACCGAGGCGCTCGCGGCGGCCGGCATCCCGTTCGACCCCGCGCTGGTCACCTTCACCACGCTCTGGCACCGGGCCAACGGTGCGGCCTCGATGCGCGCCCTGATCGAGTCGGGTACCGAGTTCGACGCGGTGTTCGGCCTCAACGACGCCCTCACGCTCGGTGCGCTGCGCGTGCTGCAGGAGCACGGTCTCCGCGTTCCCGACGATGTGGCGGTGATCGGCTTCGACAACATCGACGAGGCGCAGTACACGGTGCCGAGCCTCACCACCATCGACCCCGGGCGCGAGCAGATCGCGCAGCGCGCGGTGGAACTGCTGGTGCAGCGGATGGCCGCCGGGGCGGGGCGGCCAGCGCATCCCGAGCAGGTGCTGGTCGACTTCGACGTGGTCGTGCGCGAGTCGGCGACGCTCGCGGCCTGAGGTCGTTGACACTCTGCGACCGTCGGGCTACATTGTTTTTACAACGTTTACTTACAACGTTGTAAAGCACCGCATCCCGACCCTGACGATGACGTCCCGCCGGCCGACACAGCAGTCGCCGAGCAGAAAGGCCTCCCATGAAAAAGCTCCTCGCCGCGGCAGCCGTACTGGCCACCGCCTCCCTCGGGCTCGCCGCCTGCTCCTCCGGCGACTCCGGCTCGGCCTCCGACGGGCCCGTGCGGCTGACCTTCTGGCACGGCTACACCGAGGCCGACGGTGACGTGCTGCAGGGCATCATCGATGACTTCAACGCCTCGCAAGACGAGGTGGAGGTGAGCACCGAGGTGAAGACCTGGGCCGTCATCGACGACACCCTGCTCACCGCGCTCTCGGCCGATCAGGGTCCGGATGTGGTGGCCATGCCCGCAGAACGGCTCCCGGTCTACGCCGCCAAGGGCGCGTTCACCGACCTCACCGACTTCTACGCCTCCGCCGACAGCAACACCGCCGAGCTCAACCCGCAGGCGGTCGAGATGGAGACCGTCGACGGCACCGCGTACGGCGTGCCGACCGGTTTCGTGCCCCTCGCGGTCTACTACAACAAGGCGCTGTTCGACGCCGCCGGCATCACCGCCTTCCCCACCACCTGGGACGAGTGGGTCGACACCGCCAAGAAGCTCACCGTCGACGAGAACGGCGACGGCACCCCCGAGCAGTACGGCATGGTGCTGCCCGACCACGCCACCGTGGCCAACGGCGTGTGGCCGAGCCTGTTCTACGGCAACGGCGGCGACATCGTCGAAGACGGCACCACCGCTGTGCTCGACTCGCCCGAGAACGCCGAGACCCTCAAGTACTGGGCCGACGCGGTGGCGAACGACAAGATCTCGCCCACCGGGGTCGATGGCGTGGGAGCCGATGGCCTGTTCTCTTCGGGCAAGGTCGCGATGACCATCGGCGGGCCGTGGATGTCGTCGATCGCCACCGAGAACAGCATCGACTACGGCATCGCGGCCATCCCGGCCGGCCCCGTCGACCAGGCGGCCTCCGCCATCGGCGTCTCGATGGGCATCACCGCGCAGGCCGACGACGCCAAGGTCGCCGCCGCCGAGAAGTTCTTCTCCTACTTCTTCTCCGAAGACGTCGCCACCGAGTGGTCGCTCGGCTCGGGATGGCCGCCGCTGCGCACCGACATCCCCGCCTCGGCCGTCGCGTCGAACCCCACCGTCGCCGCCCTCACCGAGATCTCCGGCACCAGCCGGGCGCTGCTCCCGGGCGTCGTGAACAGCTCCGACGTGCTCACTGAGATGGACGTGGTGACCCAGAAGGCCCTCGCGGGTGGAGACATCGCGAGCCTCCTCTCCGACGGACAGGCGGCCATCCAGGCCACCCTCGACGACCAGTGACCACGCACGCCACGCGCCCCGCACGCCGATACCGCCCCCCGGGGCAGCTCGGCGGGCGGGGCCCCCTCGGGGGCCAGGCCAAGCGCCGCCTCACCATCGTCGGCTTCCTGCTGCCGGCCCTGACCATCCTCATCCTGTTCGTGTTCTGGCCGATGGTCTCGGCCCTGCGGCTGTCGTTCACCGACGCCTCCGGCTTCGGCCGCGAGGAGTACATCGGCTTCGACAACTACGCGCAGGTGTTCACCGACCCCGACATCCTGCGGGCGATGGGCAACACCGTGCTCTACACGGTGATGTTCACGCCGGCCGCGGTCATCCTGGCCCTCCTGCTCGCGATGGCCCTGAACAGCCCGAAGCTGCCGCTGCGCGGGGTCTTCCGCACCTGGCTGTTCCTGCCGTTCATCGTGTCGCTCGCGGTCGCCGCCTTCGCCTGGCAGTACCTGCTCGACCCGCAGGTGGGCCTGCTGAACTACTGGCTGTCGACCTTCGGCATCCGCATCGGCAACGTGCTCCAAGACCCGGTGCTCGCGATGCCGACGGTGGTGCTGGTGGCGGTGTGGAAGAACTTCGCGTTCTACATGATCGTCTTCCTCGCGGGGCTCCAGGAGATCCCCGGCAGCCTCTACGAGGCGGCGAAGATGGACGGCGCAGGCCCCTGGTCGCGGTTCAAGAACATCACCCTGCCGCTGCTGAACAACACCACCGGCTTCGTGCTCATCATCGCCACGATCGCAGCGCTCCAGGCCTTCGACCAGATCTACGTGCTCACCGGCGGCGGCCCCTACCGCAGCACCCAGACGGTGGTCATGCAGATCTACCAGTCGGGCTTCAAAGACCTCGACCTCGGGTTCGCCTCGGCGCTGTCGTACGTGCTGCTGGTCGCCACCCTCCTCCTCAGCCTGGTGCAGTTCTTCATCACCGGCCGCCGTGAGAAAGACACCGTCTGATGCGCAGAATAGGCCCCTGGCTGTTCTTCGCGGCCATGCTCGTGGTGGCGCTCATCGTGCTGCTGCCGATCATCATCATCGTGTTCACCGCCTTCAAGCCGGTGGCCGAGGTGAACGCGTTCCCGCCCTCGCTCGTGCCCACCCAGTGGACGCTCGACAACTTCACCCGCATCTTCACCGAACTGCCGTTCGCGAGGCTGATCCTCAACAGCTTCGTGTTCGCCGGTGGCGTGACGCTCTGCGCCCTCGTGTTCGACTCGCTGGCGGCCTACGTGCTCGCCCGCATCGACTTCAAGGGCAGCCGCATCCTGCTGCTGGTCATCGTGGCGAGCCTCATGATCCCGTTCCAGGCCACGCTCATCCCGATCTACCAGCTGGTCGCCGACTTCGGCTGGGTGAACACCTTCTGGGGGCTCATCATCCCGCGGGCGGCAGACGCCTTCGGCATCTTCTTCCTGCGCCAGTTCTTCCTCTCGCTGCCGCGCGACCTCGACAACGCCGCGCGCATCGACGGGGCGAGCGAGTTCCGCATCTTCCGCAGCGTCGTGCTGCCGAACGCGGTTCCGGCGCTGCTCACCCTCGGCATCTACACCTTCGTGAACAACTGGAACGACCTGCTCTGGCCGCTCGTGTTCACCACACAGCAGGAGATGGGCACCATCACCTCGGGGCTCACCCTCCTCACCGGGCCGAGCGGCATCGTGCCCTACGGCGTGATGATGGCGGGCTCGCTCATCGCGGTGGTGCCGCTCGCCGTCATGTTCCTCTTCGTGCAACGGCGCTTCATCGAGAGCGTCGCCACCTCCGGACTCAAGTAGGAGATCATCGTGACCACCGATCACCCGGGCCGGGCCCCCCATCCGGGCCCCGCGCATCCGGGCCCCGCGCCCCGCTGGTTCGACGACGGGCGCCTGCACTTCGGCCTCGGCGTCGAAGACACCTTCGTGCCCCAGGAGCGCGCCGGCGAGCGCGCGGTCGACGAGTACGAGCTCACCGAGCACTACGAGCAGGTGGAGGGTGACCTCGCCCTCGCCCGCGAGGTGGGCGCCGAGTTCCTCCGCTGGGGCATCCCGTGGCACCGGGTGAACCCGGCGCCGGGGGAGTGGGACTGGTCGTGGCTCGACCGTGCGATGGCGGCCTTTGGCGAGAACGGCATCCGCCCCGTCGTCGACCTGCTGCACTACGGCACGCCGCTCTGGCTCGAGCGCGAGTTCGCCCACCCCGACTATCCGCAGCGGGTGGCGGAGTACGCCGTCGCCGTGGCCGAGCGCTACCGCGACGTCGCCACCGACTACACGCCGGTGAACGAGCCGATGATCCACGCGCTGTTCAGCGGCGAGTACGCCTACTGGCCGCCCTACCTCGGCGGCGTCTCGGGCCTTGTCACCGTCTCCGACGCGCTCGCTCACGGCTTCGTGCTCACCCAGCGCGGCATCGCCGAGGTGCTCGGCGACCGGGCGTCGTTCGTGCACGTCGACGCCACCCTCCGCTACGCGGGAGACACGGATGCTGCGGAGCATCGCGAGACGGCGGAACGTCTGCGACACCAGGCCTTCCTCGTCGAAGACCTGGTGACCGGGAACGTCGGCCCCGAGCATCCGCTCGTCGCCCTGCTCGGCGAGAACGGCCTGAGCGACGACCGCCTCGCCTGGTACGCCGCGAACGCGGTGCAGCCCGACGTGATGGGCGTCAATTACTACCCGCGGCACTCGACCGAGCTGTTCGAGGCCGGCGTGACCCACGGCGGCGGCTTCGCCGACCCGAGGCCCACCGTCGATCACGGTACCGACGGGCTCATCGCCTCGCTGCAGGCCTATGCCACCCGCTACGGCGCACCCGTCATGGTGACCGAGACCTGCGTCACCGACACCCCCGCCGCGCGCATCGACTGGCTCGACCGCTCGGTCGCCGCCGTCGAGGCGGCGAGGGCCGACGGGCTGCTCGTGGTGGGCTACACCTGGTGGCCGCTGTTCGACATGTACGAGTGGACCTACCGGCACAGCACCGCCCCGCGCTCGGAGCACCTGCTCACCATGGGGCTGTTCGACCTCATCGAGAACGACACCCCGGGCGGGCCCTTGCTGCGCCGGGCGAACCCCGTGGCGGCGCGATTCCGCGAGCACGCGCTCGGCGCACGTGCCGGGTCTGCCGCATCCGCTTCCTCTCCGACCACCACCCTGAAAGGCTGAGATGGCCACCGCACGACTGATCTTCGACACCCTCCTGCCCGTCGGGGAGGTGAACCGGCGCGTCTTCGGCTCGTTCGTCGAGCACCTCGGCCGCAGCGTCTACGACGGCATCTACGAGCCGGGGCACCCGGCTGCCGACGAGCGCGGCTTCCGCACCGACGTGGTCGAGCTCGTGAAGGGGCTCGGGGTGAGCGCCATCCGCTACCCCGGCGGCAACTTCGTGTCGGGGTTCCGGTGGGAGGACAGCGTGGGCCCGGTCGCCGACCGGCCGACCCGGCTCGACCTGGCCTGGCACTCGACCGAGAGCAACGAGGTGGGGCTTCACGAGTTCTCGTCGTGGCTCGAGACCGTCGGCAGCGAGCTCATGCTCGCCGTGAACCTCGGCACCCGCGGCACGCTCGAGGCGCTCGACCTGCTCGAGTACAGCAACCTCCGCGGCGGCTCGGCGCTCGCCGAGCAGCGCGCCGCGAATGGGCACCCCGCCCCCTTCGACGTGCGGATGTGGTGCCTCGGCAACGAGATGGACGGGCCCTGGCAGCTCGGTCACCGCTCCGCCGACGACTACGGCAAGCTCGCCGCGCAGACGGCGCGGGCCATGCGCGCCTTCGACCCCTCCCTCGAGCTCGTGGTGTGCGGGTCGTCGAGCGCGCACATGCCGACCTTCGGGGAGTGGGAGCGCGTCGTGCTCACGCACAGCTACGACGACGTCGACTACATCTCGTGCCACGCCTACTACGAGGAGAAGAACGGCGACCTCGGCAGCTTCCTCGCCTCGGCCGTCGACATGGACTCCTTCATCGAGTCGGTCGTCGCCACCATCGACCACGTCAAGGCGGTGAAGGGCAGCGACCACGTCGTCAACATCTCGTTCGACGAGTGGAACGTCTGGTACAACGAGCGCTTCGAGAAGGTCGACAAGATCACCGGCGTCGACAACTGGCCGGTCGCCCCGCGCCTGCTCGAAGACGCCTACAGCGTCGCCGACGCGGTGGTCGTGGGCAACCTGCTCATCTCGTTGCTGCGGCGGGCAGACCGGGTGACCAGCGCATCCCTCGCGCAACTGGTGAACGTGATCGCGCCCATCATGACGGAGCCGGGCGGCATCGCGTGGAAGCAGACCACCTACTTCCCGTTCGCCCTCACCTCGGAGCTCGCCACCGGGTCGACCGTCACCACGCGCATCGAGAGCGACAGCTACGACGCCGCCGCCTACGGCACGGTGCCGCTCGTCGACGCCGTCACCACGCACGACGCGGCCACCGGGCGCACCAGCATCTTCGTGGTCAACCGGTCGCAGAGCGAGGAGGTGACGCTCGAGTTCCCCTTCGACGGGCTGGACGGGGTGACGGATGCGTCGGCCCAGACGCTCGCGGACGCCGACCCCTACGCGGTCAACACGCTGCAGGAGCCGACGCGGGTCGAGGTGGCTCCCAACGAGTCGCTGCGGGTGTCGGACGGCGCGGGGTCGATCGTGCTGCCGCCGGTGTCGTGGACGGTGATCACGCTGCAGAGCGCGGTGGGGTAGGGGAGTCGCGGGTCGGTGCGCGGTGGGGTCGCGGGTCGCGGGGCGGCGCACGCTCGTCGCGGCTACTTCAGCGGGTCGTTGCCCCAGTTCATGAGGGAGTGTCGCCACGCGGTGTCTTCGACGTCGCCCTTCGGCCGCTGCGCCGAGTGCCGGGCGACGTACCCGACGACCTTCCGCATGTGCGCGTAGTCGTCGGCGGTGTAGTCGGCCTGCTTCTTCTCGAGGATCCGCACGATGTGCCGCCCGCTCTCGTGCCCCGTCGACTCGCCCCCGCCCGACGGCTTCTGCCCCACGTCCTTCGACTCGTCGGTGTCGAGCCACTCCCGCAGCTCCTTCGCCGTCATGTTCACCGCCTCCGCGAACTCGTCCCGCGTCTTCCTGTCGTCGTGACCCTCAGCCTCGCTCATGCTGGCCACCCTAGGCCGGTGCCGAGCATCCGCGTAGGGTCTGGTCATGGGCGTTGAGACGGATGCTTCCCAGGTCTGGCTGGTCACGGGTGCGAATCGAGGGTTCGGGCGGGCCATCGCGGAGGCGGCCCTCGACGCGGGGCATCGTGTCGTCGCGACGGTGCGCGACACCGCAGCAGGTTCGCTCGAAGGCGGGTCGACGGGCGGCAGGCTGCTCGTGGAGCAGCTCGACGTGCGTGACCGGGCCGGTGCCTCCCGCGTCGTCTCCGCCGCAGTCGAACGCTTCGGGCGTCTCGACGTGGTGGTGAACAACGCCGGCTTCGGGCTCGTCGGCGCGGTGGAGGAGGTGTCGGAGGCCGAGGCGCGCGACATCGTCGACACCGACCTCTTCGGTGCGCTGTGGCTCACGCAGGCCGCCCTCCCCGTGATGCGCGAGCAGGGTTCGGGTCACATCGTGCAGATCTCCACGACCGGCGCCGTCGGCACCATGCCCACGCTCGGCCTGTACAACGCGGCCAAGTGGGCCTTGGAGGGGTTCACGGAGGCGCTGGCGGCCGAGGTGAGGGCACTCGGCATCCGTGTGACCATCGTCGAACCGGGCGGACTCGACACCGCCTGGGCGACCGGGAACATGCGGTTCAGCGAGCCCCTCGCCGCCTACGACACCCAGCGCACGGAGCTGTTCGGGTCGCCCGACGTGCCGTGGCCCTGGGTCGCCGAGGCCGCCACGGCGGGCGGTACCGCCCCGGCCGCTGCGGCGGCCGAGCTGCTGCGGTTCGTCGCCGACCCCGACGATCGACTCCGCGTGCTCATCGGCGACGACGCACCCTCCCAGGTGCAGGCAGCCCTCGACACCCGCCTCACCGACTACCGCCGCGACCCCCGCTTCACCCTCTGACCTCTCCAGTCGCACCGTCTCATCCGGTGAGCCGGAGCAGCAGCTCTTCGACGCGTGAGCCGATGTCGTCGCGCACCAGGCGCATCCGCTCCTCCCCGTGGATGCCGCGCAGCGACGGCTCATCCGTCACCCAGGTCTCGACGGCCAGCCCCTCGCGGGCCTCCACCCGAGCCTCGGTTCCGAGCACCACGACGAGATCGGCGCGTGCGAGCATCTCGTCGGTGAGGGACTTCGGATGCTCGTCACCCACCCCCACACCCAGCTCGCCCAGCGCCGCCACGGCCTCCTCGTTCAGGCCCTCGCCGGGCTCGGTGCCCGCCGACACCACCTCGACCGCGACGCCGTCGCGCTCCGTCGCGGCTCGCATGAGCGCCGCAGCCAGCTGCGACTTCCCCCGATTCCGCCGACACACGAACACCACGCACGGCGCCGCTCCCTCAGACTTCTCCACCACCCCACGTTATCCCCCACAAAGTCCGTGACAATCGCAGTCATCACGGACTTTGTGCGGGAAACCGACACCTCGCGGGCCTCGGCCTCACGAACCGGGCGCCTCCCGGAAGCGCGCCTGCGCCGCCTGGCGGGTGGTGCCGAGGGTGAGCCCGATCTCGGCCCAGGTGTACCCCGCCTGCCGCGCCGCCCGCACCGCGCCGCGGAGCTCCGAGTCGGCGGCAGCCGCCTCGCGCAGCGCGAGCCCGATCCGCCGCAGCTCGTGGGGGTCGTCTGCGGGCGTGACCTCCGGGTCGAGCTCGTCGAGCAGTGCCTCCACCCGCGCGGCCTCGTCGGCTCGTGCCTTCGCCTGTCGCGTCATGATCTCTCCTCCCTAGAGGTAACGATGGAACTTCGGTCTCCACGGCATCGCGTGGATGACTCGAGGGTCGTCGCCTTCCACGTCGGCGACGACGATCTCGAGCAACTCGGCCGCGTTCCCGGCTCCGATGACGAGGAGCACATCTCGTTCGAGCGCCACCCTCCTCATCGGCACCTGGAGCCCAGCGCGAATCTCCTGTTCCGTGATGCCATGTCTGAGAGCACTAGGGAGAACTCTCATGCGTCAAGGTACCCTTGACGAACGTTCATGTCAAGACATTCTTGACGAACCGGGCGAAATGAATGAAGACTCATCCCTCGATCGAATCTGCTCCCGCCACGAGGGCTGCCTGAGTACCCGCTCCCCTGTGGAGAGGCGGCGAGGTGTGGAGGAGCCGCCGGGCCGCGGCGCGGCGCGGCGGAGCCGCTACTTCATCGTCGTGGTGATGATCTTCATGACCTGGGTGTCGGCGAGGGTGGTGGTGTCACCGATCTCGCGGCCCTCGGCGACGTCGCGGAGGAGGCGGCGCATGATCTTGCCCGAGCGGGTCTTCGGCAGCTCGGAGACGATGAACACCTGCCGCGGCCGCGCGATCGCCCCGATCTGCTGCGCGACGTGCGCCCGCAGCGTCTCGGCCGCGTCGGTGGCGCCCGCGGCATCCGCGTGGCTCGCCTTCGTGATGACGAACGCCACCACCGCCTGCCCCGTGGTCTCGTCGGCGGCGCCCACCACGGCGGCCTCCGCGACCATCGGATGCGCGACCAGGCTCGACTCGATCTCCGCCGTCGAGAGACGGTGACCCGACACGTTCATCACGTCGTCGACCCGCCCGAGCAGCCAGATGTGCCCGTCCTTGTCGTAGCGCGCCCCGTCGCCGGCGAAGTAGGTGTCGCCGAACTTCTCCCAGTACGTCTCCTTGTAGCGCTCCGGGTCGCCCCAGATGCCGCGCAGCATCGACGGCCACGGCGACGCGACGACGAGCAGCCCGCCCTGGTCGGGCCCTACCGGCACGCCCTTCTCGGTGACGATCTTCGCGTCGATGCCGGGGATCGGCACCTGCGCCGACCCGGGCTTCAGCGTCGTCACCCCGGGAAGCGCACTGATCATGATGGCCCCGGTCTCGGTCTGCCACCAGGTGTCGACGATGGGGGTGGTGCCGCCCCCGATGACGTCGCGGTACCAGACCCACGCCTCGGGGTTGATCGGCTCTCCCACCGAGCCGAGCAGCCGCAGCGACGACAGGTCGAACTGCTGCGGGATCTGCCGCCCCAGCTTCATGAAGGTACGGATCGCCGTCGGCGCCGCGTACAGGATGCTCACCTTGTGCTTCTCGATGATCTCCCACCACCGGCCGGGGTGCGGCGTGTCGGGCGTGCCCTCGTAGATCACCTGCGTGGTGCCGTTCGCGAGGGGCCCGTAGACGACGTAGGAGTGCCCCGTGATCCACCCCACGTCGGCGGTCGACCAGTACACGTCGGTCTCGGGCTTCAGGTCGAACACGTTCTTGTGCGTGAACGCCGTCTGCGTGAGGTACCCGCCCGAGGTGTGCAGGATGCCCTTCGGCTTCCCCGTCGTGCCCGAGGTGTAGAGGATGAACAGCGGGTTCTCGGCCGGGAAGGCCTGCGCCTCGTGCGAGTCGTCGACCTGCGCGATCTCCTCGCCCCACCACAGGTCGCGTCCCTCGACCCAGTCGATCTCGCCGCCGGTGCGGTTCACCACGAGCACGTGCTCCACGCCCGTGCCCTCGCCCGCCTCGTTCGGCGCGAGCGCCGCGTCGACGGTCGGCTTGAGCGGGAAGGCCTTGCCCTTGCGGTAGCCGCCGTCGGCGGTGATGACGAGTTTCGCATCCGCGTCGTCGATGCGCGCCCGCAGGCTGTCGGAGCTGAACCCGCCGAACACCACCGAGTGGATGGCGCCGAGCCGCGCCACCGCGAGCATCGAGATGACCGCCTCGGGGATCATCGGCAGGTAGATCGCCACGCGGTCGCCCTGCCCGACCCCGAGCGCCGTCAGCAGGTTCGCCGCCTTCTTCACCTCGGCGGTGAGCTCGGCGTAGCTGAACGACCGGGAGTCTCCCGGCTCGCCCTCCCAGTGCAGCGCGACGCGGTCGCCGTGGCCGGCCAGCACGTGCCGGTCGAGGCAGTTGTAGGCGACGTTCAGCTCGCCGTCGTCGAACCAGGTCGCGAACGGCGGGTTCGACCAGTCGAGCACCTTCGTGAACGGCGTGTGCCAGTGCAGCAGCTCGCGGGCCTGGTCGGCCCAGAACCCCTCGCGGTCGGCGGCGGCCCGGTCGTAGAGCTCGGCGGTGGCCACGGCGTCGCGGGCGAACTCCTCGGTCGGGGGGAAGCGCCTGGTCTCGTGCAGCAGGTTGTCGATGTTCTGCTCGGTGGTGTGCATCCGTGACTCCTTCGTCAATTCCCGGGGCGCGTCTAGACTGTCGAACCTGGGTTCCACGCACAGCATGAAACGCGACGCGGATGCTCCACTAGGTTCCAAAGGCGGTAACCATGACGACGACGAACACGATGCGGCCAGACGATCGCGAGCTGGTGCGCCAGGCCACGCGCTCGCTCTGGCGCGGCATGGATGCTGCTGTCGCGTTCGGCGGACTGCGCACCGAGCACAGCGTGCCCATCACCACCAGCTTCGGCGCCCAGACCGACCGTCTGCAGAGCATCGTCGTGCGGAACTCTCGTGGGCTCGGCGGTCTCTCCTGGCAGACCAGGTCGCCGCGCGTGGTGCACGACTACGCGCTCGCGGGTGACATCACGCACGACTTCGACTCCCAGATACTGGGGGAGGGGATCACGGCGCTCGCCGTCGCGCCGATCGTCGTCGGCACGCAGGTGCGGGGTCTCCTCTACGCCGGTCGCCGCGGGCGCGACGACGACAGCGCGGGCGAGTTCGACACCGCGCGGCTCGCGGGCGTCGCGTCGGCGGTGGCGCAGGAGCTGCGGCTGCGCGACCTCGTCGACGAGCGCGTGGCGATGCAGCAGGCGCAGGCGGCGCAGGCCTCCCGGCTCGAGCTCGCCGCGCGGGCGGCCGGGGCCGAGGCCGAGCGGCCCTCGGCGCAGCTGCGGGAACGGCTGGCCCGCGTCGCCGACGAGACGAGCGACCCGAACACGGCGCGAGAGTTGCGCGCGATCCTCGCGCCGCGCCCGGTGGTCGCGACCGGTGCGGAGGGTGCCCTCACCGAGCGTCAGCGCGACGTGCTCGAACTCGTGGCCTGCGGCCTCACGAATCCGCAGATCGCGACTCGGCTCGGCCTCTCCGAACTCACCGTGAAGAGCTACCTGCGCGCACTGATGGCGCGCCTCGGTGCGGGAACACGGATGCAGGCCGTGCTCTACGCCCAGCAGCGCGGGCTGCTCTGAGAGCGCGGGTCAGCTCTTCTTCTTGCGCAGCGACTCCGGCTTGTGCACGGCGTCTTTGCCCCACTTGTCGCTCTCGACGAGGTACTGAGGCTCGTCTTTCGACGCCTTGACCGTGCGGCCCGCCGCCTCGGTGTCGGAGGTGATCTTCTTCTTCACCTCGCCGGAGGTGGTGGTTCCGTGGGTCGACCACGAGACCTTGTCGCCCTTGTGCAGATCGTCAGCCATGCGCGTCACCGTACTCCCGATGTGCGCGGGGCGCTCAGAAGAGGGTGTCCTGCGTGGTGGTGACGGGGGCGGGGGTGGTCACTGTCCGGGAGCCCGGCGCGGGCTCGGGTTCGGCGATCGGCACGGTAGCTCCCGGGAACCCGGGGCCGGTGTCGGGCGTGCGGCCCCGCTGGTAGGCCTCCGCCGCGGCGCGGGCACGCGCATCCGCCGCCTCGTTGAGGGTGTGGCCGACGTGGCCCTTCACCCATTCGAAGGTGTACCGGCGGCCGGCGACCGCGGCGTCGATCTCCTTGATGAGGTCGAGGTTCATCACCGGTTTGCCGTCGCCCTTGCGCCAGCCCTTGCGCTTCCAGCCGGGCATCCACTTCGTGACCGTGTTGATGACGTACTGGCTGTCGCAGAGCACGTGCAGGTGGTCGTCGACGTGTGCCGTGGCGCGGAACAGCTCGAGCACGGCCTTGAGCTCGCCCATGTTGTTCGTGCCGTGGGGCCAGCCCCCGGCCGCCCAGGTGTCGTCGTCGATGTACCAGGCCCAGCCCGCGGGGCCGGGGTTGCCGAGCGCGGAGCCGTCGGCGGAAGCGGTGATCGTCATCGTGCTCCAGGGTACAGGGTCGTACTACTGCAACGGAACGGTTGCATTTGCGTTGTTTAGTGTGCAACCATCGAGTTGCACCAAGATGTGCTCAACCGATGAAAGGATGACCACCATGACCACGACGGGCAATCCCGGATCGGTCGTCGACGCCGAGACGTTCTCGGTGCGACGCACGATCGACATCGCTGCCACTCCCGAGGCGGTGTGGCGCTCGGTGACCGAGCCCGAGCTCATCTCGCGCTGGTTCGGCCGCACGGTCTTCGAGTCCGGCGTGGCCGCGGCGTTGGGGAGTGTCGGCACCATCACCTGGCCCGATCGCGACCCCGTGCCGCTGCGGGTCGAGGCCGTCGAACCGGGCCGGCTCGTCTCCTACCGCTGGTGCAACCCGTGCCTCGACGAGCCCGTGCCGGCCGAGGTCGACGACGAGCACTCGACGGTCTTCACCTTCACGCTCGAGCAGACGAGCGACGGCACGCGGCTCACGGTGGTCGAGAGCGGCTTCGAGACGATGTCACGACCCGCGGAGCACCTCGAGAGTCACCGCGGCGGTTGGAACGGCGAGCTCGACAAGCTCGTCGCCCTGCTCGACGACGCTGACGCCCGGGGCTCGGCGCGATGACGCTGGTCGCCGTGTTCGCGGCGCTCGGCGACGAGACGCGGTGGAGCATCCTCACCGAGCTCGGCGGCGGCGAGGCCTCGGCCTCGGCGCTCGCCGAGCGGCTCCCGGTGTCGCGGCAGGCCATCGCCAAGCACCTCGGCGTGCTGCAGCAGGTGGGCGTCGTGGAGCCGGTGCGCGCCGGTCGTGAGGTGCGCTACCGCGTGCTCGGTGCGGAGCTCAGCGCCACGGCGCAGCGGCTGGACGCCATCGGGGTGGAGTGGGAGCGCCGGCTCTCGGCCATCAAGGAGATCGCCGAGGGGTTGTGATGCGGTGTGCGGTCGGGCGGCTGGCCTGCTGGCCGGTCTGTCGTGACGGGACGTGCATCCGTTCGCTGGCCCGCGCATCCGCTCGGCCGACGGCTCATCGGGCGGGTTTCACCGCCTGGAGGGTGTAGCTGAGGGGAGCGACGCCGGCGCGGTCGCTGAGGGCGTACTCGCCGTCGGGGCGCTCGACCATCTGACCGGGAAGGGCCTCCCACGGCACGCTGTCGTGCTCGACCAGCATCGTGAGCACGAGGCCGGAGTCGAGGAGGGCGGTCACGATCTCGCCGAGGCCGTGGTTCCACTCGTAGGTCTTCGTGGCGGTGAGCGGGCGGTCGGTGGGCACGTAGCTGGCGTCGTCGTCCCACTCGAGCGGGCGCTCGTGCTCCCAGTAGGGGAAGCGGAGGTGGAGGTCGTCGTCGAGGGTCTCGTCCATCGCCCAGAGGATGGGGTGGCCCTCCCGCAGGAACAGGCGACCGCCGGGCTTCAGCAAGCCCGCGACCACGCCCGCCCACTCGGCGATGAGGGGCAGCCAGCAGAGGGCGCCGATGCCCGTGTAAACGAGGTCGAACGACTCGGGGGTGAGGGCGGAGAGAGCGGATGCGACATCCGACTCCACGAAATCGACCTCGTCGCCGGTCTCCTCCACCAGGCGGCGCGCCTCGGCGATCGCGGTCGGCGAGAAGTCGAGTCCGGTGACGCGGGCTCCGAGGCGGGCGAGGGAGAGGGTGTCGGTGCCGATGTGGCACTGCAGGTGCACGGTGGTGAGGCCCTCGATGGCGCCGAGGCGCTCGCGGTCGAACGACACCACGTCGCTGAGCAGCGCGCGGTCGTCGATGAAGCGCTGCACGCCGTAGCCGAGCCCGGTGCGGGTGGAGTGGGCGGCGGCGCGGTCGTTCCAGTTCGCGCGGTTCGCGGCGAGGTGGTCGTCGCGCGTGAGGGGGTGGGGGGTGGAGGGATCTTGGGGTCGAGCGTCGTCGGTCACGCGAGGAAGGATACCGGGTGCGGGGGTGCGGGGGTGCGGGATGCGGGGCGCCCGGGTGGCGGGTGCGGGGCGCCCGGGGGTGCGGCGCCCCGTGCCGGTGCCGACGGTCAGCGGCGGGTAACGAGGAGCACGGCGTCGTCGAGCTCCACCTCGCCGTCGGGGCCGGTCTGCCGGCGCCAGCGCACCTCACTCACCTCGACCTGCCACTCGGACTCGGGAAGGGCGAGCAAGGCGAGCAGCTCGTCGGGCGTCGGCAGGTACGGACGCTCCTCCTCCGGCACGGCCGCCGACGACGGAAAGCTCAGATGCCCGACGACGAGCAGCGAACCGCCCGGAGCGACCGCCGACGCCGCCCGCCGCAGCACGTCTTCGCGCGGGAACCCGACGGGGGAGTGGAGGAAGCACGCCGACACCAGGTCGTACTCGCCGGTCGGCTGCCAGTCGGTGAGGTCGGCCTGCTGCCACCGGATGCGGTCGGCGGGGAGCCCGCGCCGCTCCGCCTCGGCGGCGGAGCGCTGGAGCGCGGTGGGGGAGATGTCGATGGCGGTCACCTGCCATCCGCGTTCGGCGAGCCAGAGCGAGTCGCCGCCCTCGCCGCTGCCCAGATCGAGTGCGGTGCCGGGCTGGAGCTCGGCCGCCACATCCGCCAGCACCTTGTTCGGTCGGCCGCTCCAGATCTGGGGGGTCTGCTGGTAGAGCTCCTCCCAGAAGGTGATCGCGTCTTTGCCCTCCGTCGAGGGCATCGTGCGGCCGGCGCCGTGGGAGTGGCCGCCGTGCCCGGCGTGGCCGCCGCCGCCCGGGGAGCTGTCGTGCCCGTGCGTGTGCGCGTGTGCCGAGTCGTCGGTGTGATCTGCCATGAGTTCAGGATGCCCGTCCCGCTCCACCACTCAAAACCACGTGCCGTTCCGGCAAACGCCGCTACTCGGCGGTGGCTCCCGCGGCGACGGGCTCGCCCGAGCTCAGCGGCGCGATCCGCTCGATGATCGCGCTGAGCCGCGCGTGCAGTTCGGTGAGCTCGTCGAGGTCGACGCCGAGCGCCGCGACCACCTGCGGTGGAACCTCCTCGGCTCGAGTCCGCAGCATCCGCCCCGCATCGGTGAGCATCACCGCGAGCTGCCGCTCGTCGTCGGCCGAGCGTCCGCGCGTGACGAGACCCGCAGCCTCGAGCCGTTTGACGAGCGGGGAGAGCGTCGCCGGCTCCAGGCGCAGCACCTCGGCGAGGGCGGTGAGCGAGCGCGGTTCGCGCTCCCAGAGCGCCAGCATCACCAGGTACTGCGGATGCGTCAGCCCCATCGGCTCGAGAATCGGCTTGTAGGCGCCGATGACCGACCGCGAGGCGACAGCCAGGGCGAAGCAGAGCTGCCGGTCGAGCTTGAGGAGATCGGTATCGGTGGTCGCCGTCATGAATAGTTAGTATACTAAGGGTTATGGCACGAAAGAAGCCTCGCACCCCCGACCCGATGAATCCGTTCGACGGCAGGCCGGGCCTCGTCAACGCGATCAACCGCGTGGTCTACCGCTACGCGGGCCCGGCCCAGGTGGGCATTGGGCGCGCCGAGGCCCCCTACGTGCCGCCCGCCGACCCGCGCTGTCCCCTCTGCGGCGAACCCATGGCCCGCCACGACATCGACCGCACGGGCGAGCGCACCCAGCTGCACTGCCCCACCGCCTGAGGCGGCCCGCCCTTGTCCCTTCGGATGAATGTGCCACCCGCCCCGCGCATCCGCCCCGCCCGAGCGCATCCAGCTGCGCTGCCCCACCGCCTGAGGCGCCGCCCTCGTCAGTTCGGATGAATGTGCCACCCGCCCCGCGCATCCGCACCGACCGAACGCATTCACCTGCACTGCCCTACCGCCTGAGGCGCCGCCCTCGTCAGTTCGGATGAATGTGGCGCCCAGCCCGCGCATCCGCACCGCTCGAGCGCCTAGCGTGAGGTCATGTCACCGACCCTGAAGGCCCTGCGGCCTCTGCTCGAGCCCGCGATCGGCCTGATCTACGCCCTGCTCTGGGTGAACGCCGAGATCGGTCGCGCGCCCGACCTCGGGTTCTACCTCACCCTCGGCGCCTACGCGGTCGCGATCGCGGTGTCGCGCTGGTTCACCACGGTGTCGCTCGCGATCGTCGTTCTGGTGCCGGTGCTGCAGCTGGTGGGCCTGCTCTCGCCGCCCACGTCGACGGCGTGGCCGCTCTACGAGGCGGTGATCGTGGTGGCCTTCGCCGCCGGATGCTCGCCGAGCCGTCGCGTACGCTGGGCGGGCCTGGCAGCGGGGCTGGTGCAGGCGGCCGTCGCAGCGCTCGTGCTCGTGTTCGGCGGTGACTGGTTGAGCTGGACGGGCGGGGCTGAGCTCCTGACGGGCTCTCCGCCGTCGCCGGGTTCGAGTCCGCGGCTCATCTGGGTGATCGTGCTCCTCGTGCTCGGCGCACTCGTCTTCCTCACAGCCTGGGGAGCGGGCCTTCTTCTCCACATCTCTCGCCGCCGCCGTCGTGAGCGTGAGCTGCTCGCCGAGACTGAGGCGGAGCTCGCCGTCGCCGACGTGGAGCTCCGGAGTGTGAGGGAGCGCGATGAGATCGCCCAAGAAGTCCATGATGTTCTCGCCCATTCGCTGGCCGTGGTGATCGCCGTGGCCGACGGGACGAGATTCCTCCGAGCAGCCGAGCCCGCGGGGGAGAGCCGTGAGGGCCCGGGCACTCCGCGGGAGCAGCGCACCGACGAGGCGCTGGGCGAGATCGCCGAGGCGGCCCGCGCAGCTCTGGTCGACCTGCGCGGGTTGCTCGAGGGCCTGCACGACGAGACCCAGCGCCCGCAACCCCGCATCGACGAACTCGGAGCGCTCGTGGGGCGCATGTCGTCGACGGGTATGGGGGTGAGGTTCGAGCAGTTCGGTGATCCGGGTCGGTTGACTCCCACCCAAGAGGCGGCCGTGTACCGCATCGTGCAGGAGAGTCTGACCAATGCGCTGAAGCACGGAGGGCCGCATCCCTCGGCGGCGGTGTCGCTCGCATGGGGTGACGACGGGCTCGTCGTCGGTGTCGTGAGCGGTCGTGGCGACGCGGTGGGCGGGCCGGCTGCTGCAACACCCGGGCCGGGAGCACCGGATGCGAGCGCTGTGCCCCCGCGATCGTTCGGCATCGCAGGCATGAGAGACCGCGCCAGGTTGGTGGGCGGGTGGCTCACGGCGGCGGCCGATGGGGAGGAGTTCGTCGTCACCGCGTTCATCCCGGTGCACGTGAGCGGCGCGTCGTCTGCCCGCACGGGTGACCTGGTCGATGCGGGGGTGCAGCTGTGACGGGGGCCGACGCAGACGTTCGAGGTGACCGTGGCGATGACCTGGGCGCTGTACCGCCGTCGTCGGTTGGGACGCGCATCCGAGTGGCCGTGGTCGACGACCAGGAGCTCTTCGTCTACGGGCTGCGCATGCTGATCGAGTCGCAGCCCGATCTCGAGCTCGTGGGCACCGGAGGCGACGGCGAGGTCGCCGTGGAGATCGCCCGGCGGGAGCGGCCCGACGTGCTGCTGATGGACATCCGCATGCCCGGCATGAACGGCATCGAGGCGACGCACCGCATCGTGTCGGCGAGGCGTGTTGCGGGGGCCGCGGAGGACAGCGGAACCGACTCAAGCTGCCTTCCGGGCGTGGCCTCCGTCGGGAGTGACGGTGCGGGGGCTGCGGCTCATGCGGAAACGGGCTCGAGCGGCCTCGCGGGCGTGGCCTCCGACGGGGGTGATGGTGCGGGTGCCGCGGCTCATGCGGAAACCGGCTCGAGCTACCTTTCGGGCGTGGCCTCCGACGGGGGTGATGGTGCGGGTGCCGCGGCTCATGGGGAGACGGGCTCGAGCGGCCACGCGGGGGAGGCGGTCGACGGGGGTGATGGTGCGGGGGCGTGCCGGGTGGTGGTGCTCACGACGTTCCAGCAGGAGGAGGCGGTCTTCCAGGCGATGAAGCACGGGGCGAGCGCCTTCGTCACCAAAGACGTGGCGCCCGAGCTGCTTCTCGAGACCATCAGGTCGGTGCACGCAGGAGACGCTCCACCGACGCCGATCGGCACGGTGGTGCGCGACCAGGTCGGCAAGGCGCGCTCCACCGGCGCGCCGCTCGCCCGGGCCGGCTCGGGACCGTCGACGGCCGGGCGTGCTGCTCGCGACTCCGGCACCGGCACCGGCACCGTGCGGGCCGACCCCGACGCGCCCGACAGCCCCATCGCCGAGCTCTCTCCACGCGAACGCGAGATCTACCTCCTCACCGCGCGCGGACTCCGCAACGCCGACATCGCCAAGGCCGCCTTTGTCGCGGAGTCGACGGTGAAGTCGCACGTCCGCAGCATCCTCGCCAAGCTCTCCCTCACCAGCCGCGCCCAGATCGTCGTCCACGCCTACGAGAACCGCCTCCTCACCTTCTGACGATGGCCACCCCTCCTTTCCCCTGTCGCCCACGACGTGACGGACGTATGAGGCGTCACCGCGTGTTCATCTCGGCCAGGCATCATCGGGCGCAGCCCCGGCGACGGAGCACGCGCGACGGGAGGTGGAGCCATGGCGAGACGCGCCGCTCCCGATCCCGCACGCGACGGAGAGGATCGAGTCGCCTTTGACGCGTACCACCGCGCCGAGCGCTGGGCGGCACTCCGCAGACGCGTCCCGCTCGCGCTGCTCGCCGGTTCTGCGGCGGCCGGGCTCCTCTGGGCCGCCATCAGCGTCACGCCTCCACACGCGGCGGCCACGCAGCTGGCCGGCCAGCCCACGGCGGCTACACCGGTGGCCGGCCTGCCCGTGGTGGCCACGCCGGTGGACGGCCTGCCCGCGGGCCTGAACAGCACGTCACTCGCCGGGGCGTCGGCTCACGCGCGTTCCGACGCATCCGCGACCGCCGCCGGAGGCACCACGCTCCCCGCCGCACCCGGCGAGACGGGCGACTCCGCCGGAGGCACCACGCTCCCCGCCTCGCCCGACGAGACGGGCGACTCCGCGGGCAAAGACCGGGGAGACGACGGGGCCGGCGCATCGGGCCAGCAGCACGTGAACATCGACGTCGACACGCGCGGGTTTCAAGACGAGCTCGACCGATGCCTCTGGGTGCGGATGGATGTGGGCGCCTCCGCCCCCATCGTCGGCGCCCACAACTTCTGCGAGGGTGACGTCGTGCTCGGCCTGACAGTGGGCGACCTGGTGTCGATCGGCGGAACCGACCTCGACGGCGACTACCAGGTCACCGGCGACCGTGCCGCCCACGCCGGCGACGACGCCGCCACCGCCACCTCCGGCCTCACCGCCGACCTCCTGCTCCAGACCTGCTATTGGGACGACAGCGGCCTCCGCCTCGTCGCCCTCCGCCGCGTCGACCTCGCGCTGCCGCCGACGCCCGCTCCCTGACCTCGCCGCGCGCGATGGTCGCGCGAAGTGCGCGAAAGCGCCAGGATTCGAGCACTTTGCGCTACCTCTGCGGCCGCCGGCGCCCCCGGGTCGGCGGGCCGGGCAGGATCGGGTTACCATGAGGGCACCTCCGAGGTGTTGGGAACTCGTGCGGGGGTTGCAGTTCACACGGGCCAGACATGCAACTCGGAGGATCGATGCGCGCTCGAAGCGACGACGGCGAACGGATGCTCGCCCCGGCGTCATCCCTCAGCGCCCACACCCGGCGCACCCGCGCAGAGTCCCGTGCCGACATGAGCGCCAGCGCCCGGCGCGCCCACACCCGCCCCAGCGCAGGCGCCCGCACCCGGCGCGCCCACACCCGCCCCCTCCGCCGACGCCTCGGTGCCGCGCTCGCAGCGCTGGCCCTCGTGGTGGCGGGGCTCGTCGTGCCGGCGACCACCGCATCCGCTGCGACCCAGCCCGGGTGGCTGCACACCAGCGGCGCGAGCATCAAGACCGCCTCGGGGTCGGACTACGTCATCAAGGCCGTCGCCTGGTTCGGCATGGAGACTTCGAACTGCGCGCCCCACGGGCTGTGGAGCATCTCGCTCGACTCCGGACTCGCGCAAATCGCCTCGATGGGCTTCAACACCGTGAGGCTGCCGTTCTCGAACGAGTGCCTCGCGCAGGCGAAGCCGAACTCGATCAACGAGCAGGTGAACCCCGGGCTCGGCGCCTTCAGCCCGTTGCAGCTGATGGATCGCTTCGTCGCCCGGGCCAAGGCGTACGGCTTGAGCGTCATCCTCGACCGGCACCGGCCCGACTCGGGCGGGCAGTCCGAGCTCTGGTACACCGGCCAGTACAGCGAAGCGAAGTGGATCTCCGACTGGAAGATGCTCGCCTCCCGCTACAAGACCGACCCGACCGTGATCGGCGTCGACCTGCACAACGAGCCGCACGGTAGCGCCTGCTGGGGCTGCGGCACCCCCTCGGTCGACTGGCAGGCGGCGGCCACCCGGGCGGGCAACGCGGTGCTCTCGGTGAACCCGAAGCTGCTCATCGTGGTGGAGGGCGTCGAACGTCAGCCCGAAGGCAGCTCCACCTGGTGGGGCGGCGGGCTCTCGGGCGTCGCTTCGAAGCCGGTGAAGCTGTCGGTGGCGAACCGCGTCGTCTACTCCCCGCACGACTACCCGTCGACGGTGTTCAACCAGTCGTGGTTTCAGGCGTCGAACTATCCGGCGAACCTCGCCGGGGTGTGGGAGAAGAACTGGGGCTTCATCTCGACGAAGAAGATCGCCCCGGTGCTGGTCGGCGAGTTCGGCACCAAGTACGAGACCGAGAGCGACAAGAAGTGGCTCGCCAGCCTGGTGAGCTACCTGGGCTCGAAGAAGTTGAGCTTCGCCTACTGGTCGTTCAACCCGAACAGCGGTGACACCGGCGGCCTCGTGAAAGACGACTGGACGACCCCGCAGACCGCGAAGCTCCAGGCCCTCCGGCCCCTCCTCGGCGCCGGCGGAGCGGTGACCCCCAGCCCGTCTCCCACCCCGAAGCCCACGTCGACCCCGAAGCCCACGGTCACCCCCATCCCCACGACCACCGCCGCCCCGCCCACGGTCACCCCCACCCCGAAGCCGACGGCCACCGCGACCCCGAAGCCCACGGCGACGCCAACGCCCACCGCGACCCCGAAGCCCACGGCGACGCCCACGCCCACCCCGAAACCGACGGCGACCGCCACGCCGAAGCCCACGACCACCCCCACCCCGACGCCGACCTCGGCCCCCGCCGGCGTGCAGGCGAGCTGGCAGCTGCAGAGCTCGTGGGGCGACGGCTACGTCGCCGACCTCGTGGTGAAGTCGACCGGCACGACGTCCTCCTGGACGGCCACCTGGAACGACCCCGCCGTCACCTCCGTGGTCAACGCCTGGGGCATGACCTGCACGGCGAAGCCCAAGGTCTCCGTCACCTGCACGGGGGCCGACTGGGCGGCGGCGCTCGCCCCGGGCCAGGAGGTACGGGTGGGCCTGCAGGTCGCCTCCGCCAAGGCTCCCGCCTCGCCCACGGTGACCGTCACCGCGAAGTGACAGAGCAGCGGATGCTCCGCCGCGCCTGCCTCGCACCGTGGCTCGACCGGGGTTCCGGGAGTTCACGCGGTGTTCACGTGGGCACAGCATCCTCGGTTCATGTCTTCTTCTGAGCCGTTCCTCCCGGCGGGGCAGCCCGCGCCCGAGCCGGATCCGCGCGACCACGACCTCGACGGCGAGGCCGACACCGAACTCGCCGACGCCGCTCACGCCGGCGAGCCCGACGCCGACGCCGATGCGGCCGCCGTCCACGAACGGGAGCACGCCGAGCACACCGCGTTCCGCCGCCCGACCCCGGGCGACCGCCTCACCGCCGAGCAGCTCGAGCAGGAACTCGACGCCGAGTGACCCGCCGCTGCGCGCCACGTGCCGCCGCCGGGCGCCACCAGCGCAGAGCCGCGCTGCGCGCTACGCGCTGAGCGCCTCCGGCACCCACCGCACGCCCGCCACCATCACCGCCATCAGCAGCGTCACACCCATCGCCACCCCGATGGTGAAGCTCGGCGCGCGGTGCTTGTTGTGGGCGACCCGGGCGGCGACGATCACCAGCACGGTCTGCACGAGCCCGAGCACGATGAGCCCGGCGTCGTCGAGCAGGATGCCGAGGGGCACGAAGTGCACCGCCACGACGAGCCCGACCGCCAGCGAGAACCACCGCTTCCGCCCCCGCCGCCAGAGCACGAGACAGGCGATCGCGGCGACAGCGACCTCCGCGAGCACGAGCAGCCCGAACACCGGGTACTGCCCTTCGAGCGCCGAGGGCGTCGCCCAGACCCGCCACAGCAGCAACCCGCCCGCGAGCGCCGCGACGATGCCGAGCCCGCTCCCGACGCCGAGCCACCGCGCCGCACCCTTCGGCGGAGCCTCCTGCGCCCAGCCGAACCACACGCAGGTCATCAGCCCGAACCAGGCGATGAGGAAGACGCCGTCACGCAGATACTCGGTCGCCATCGTCGCCGCCCCCCCCGTAAGAACTCGGCCGGCCGCATCACCGACTGACTCGCCACGCTACCCGCCCCCCCTGAGCACCGAAGGTACCGCACGCTCCAGCGCCGCCCCACCCGAGCAGCCCCGCACCCTGAGCACCCCCTCACCCCGCGAGGTACCGCCCCCGCTCCTCGATCAACCGCCGCAGATACCCCCGCAGCACGAGCCGCTCGACCACCACCCCGAGCACCCCGAACGGCGCCGCGAACTCCACCCGATCCACCATCCGCGACCCACCGTCGACCCCACCACCCGCGCCCCCCGGCAGCGCCGAGAACACGTGCTCGTGCCGGAACCACCTGAACGGCCCCGCCACCTGCTCGTCGACGAACCGCGTCGGAAAGTCGAGCTCCATCACCCGGCTCGACAACCGCATCCGCACCCCGAAGTGCCTGGCCTCCCAGGTCACCTCTTCACCCTCCCCGATGAGCCCGCTCGTCACCCCCGCGACCGCACGCTCGCGCGTGCCGGCCATCGACCCGAGGTGCTCGTCGATGCTGCGAGCGCGGTCGAAGAGCACCTCGACCGGATGCGCCGACAGCGTCACGACCTCGAATCGGGCGGTCAACGGGGAATCACCCAGCGCATCCCTCGACGATACCCGGCGGCGCTACTGTGAGCGATGACGACGCATCGAACGGATGCCGCCCACCCGGCTCCCGGCCCACCGCGAGCCCATCGCCCTCGAGGAGACACCATGACCGACGCCGGCACCCCCGAGCACCTCAGCCAGCACCACCGCACCACCCTGCAGCGCATCGAGGCGCACCCCACCACGCACAACCTGGAGTGGAACGACGTGATCGGCCTGCTGAACGAGGTGGCCGAGGTCACCGAGGAGCACGACGGCAAGTTCGTGGTGAAGCTCGGCGAGGGCCGCCTGGTCATCACGAAGCCTCGCCACAAAGACGTCGACGAGCAGCTCGTCGTCGACCTGCGGAAGCTCTTCCGCGAGGCAGGCATCTCGGCCTGACGCGCATCCGCCCCGCCTCGCCCGGCCCCTCATAGACGTTTCACATGAGGGGCCGGTAGTCTGCCGGGACTATGGACGACCCTCCTCATCACAGATCGACGCCCCTTGACACTCTGACCACCGGTCCGACTCTCAGGGGGCTGCCCCTTGTATGAATGGATCATGGTGGGCGTGGGCCTCGTGCTCACCGTCGGCACCGGCCTCTTCGTGGCCAGCGAGTTCTCGCTGGTCAACCTCGACCGGCATGAGCTCGAGCAGCGCCGGGCGCGCGGCGAAAAGCGCCTCGGCCCCACCATCAAGGCCCTGCGCATCACCTCGACGCACCTCTCCGGCGCGCAGCTCGGCATCACGCTGACCACCCTGCTCACGGGGTACACCTTCGAACCCGCCATCTCCTCGATGCTGCGCGAGCCGCTCACCGGCATCGGCGTGCCCGAGGCGATCGTGCCCGGAGTGGGTGCCGTCGTGGGCATCCTGCTCGCGACGCTGTTCTCGATGGTCATCGGCGAGCTCGTGCCGAAGAACTTCGCGCTCGCGCTACCGCTGGCCACCGCGAAGCTCGTGGTGCCCTTCCAGGCGCTGTTCACCACGGTGTTCAAGCCCGTCATCCTGCTCTTCAACAACACGGCGAACGCGCTCATCCGCGCCATGGGCATCGAGCCCAAGGAGGAGCTCTCGGGCGCCCGCACCGCCGAGGAGCTCAGCTCGCTCGTGCGCCGCTCGGCAACCGAGGGCATGCTCGACAGCGATCACGCCACCCTGCTCGACCGCACCCTGCGCTTCGCCGAGCGCGACGCCTCCGACGTCATGACGCCGCGCGTGCGCATGGCGAGCGTCACCCCCGCCACCTCGGCGGCCGAGGTGGTCGCGCTCGCCCTGTCGACCGGCTATTCGCGCTTCCCCGTGACGGGTGACGGCGGCGTCGACGACATCGTCGGCGTGGTGCACGTGAAGCAGGCCTTCGCCGTGCCGCTCGACGACCAGACGGATGCTCGGGTCGGCGACCTCATGGTCGAGCCGCTCCGCATCCCCGAGTCGATGGGCATCGACACCCTGCTGGGGCTGTTGCGGGGCAGCGGCTTCCAGATCGCGGTCGTCACCGACGAGTACGGCGGAACCGCCGGCGTCGTGACCCTCGAAGACCTCGTGGAGGAGCTCGTGGGCGAGCTGGAAGACGAGCACGACCGGGCCCACGCCGGCGTCGTGCGCACCGGGCGCTCCGTCGTGTTCGACGCCGGCCTCCGGCCCGACGAGCTGCTCGAGCGCACCGGCATCCGCGTGCCCGATGACGACGAGGGGCACGAGACCGTGGCCGGCTTCGTGATCGACGAGCTCGACCGCCTGCCCGAGCTCGGCGACGAGGTCGCCATCGACGGCGGTGTGCTGCGGGTCGAGCGGGTCGACGGGGTGCGGCTCGACCGCATCCGCTTCATTCCGGTGGACGAGTCGGAAGACGCCGCGCACGCCGCGCTGACCGCACCGCTTGCCCACGCCGCCGAAGGAGAGGACGTCCGATGAGCGACATCATCCCCGGAATCGTATGGCTCGTGGTGCTGCTCGTCGTGAACGCCTTCTTCGTCGGCGCCGAGTTCGCCGTCATCTCGGCCCGCCGCTCGCAGATCGAGCCGCGCGCCGAGGCGGGCAGCAAGGCCGCGAAGACGACGCTCTGGGCGATGGAGCACGCCACGCTCATGCTGGCCACCAGCCAGCTCGGCATCACGGTGTGTTCGCTGCTCATCCTGAACGTGTCGGAGCCCGCCATCCACCACCTGCTCGAGTACCCGCTCGCGCTCACTCCGCTCAGCCCCGAACTCATCGGGGGAGTCGCGTTCGTCATCGCGCTGGTGCTGGTGACCTTCCTGCACGTGGTGTTCGGCGAGATGGTGCCGAAGAACCTCAGCTTCTCGGTGCCCGACCGGGCCGCGCTGCTGCTCGCGCCGCCCCTGGTGTTCGTGTCGAAGGTGGTGCGGCCGGTGATCTGGTCGCTGAACGGCATCGCGAACCTCATCCTGCGCGCCTTCCGGGTGCAGCCGAAAGACGAGGCGACGAGCACGTACACGCTCGACGAGGTGGCGACGATCGTGAAGCAGTCGACCCGCGAGGGTGTGCTGACGGATGCGTCGGGCACCCTCTCGGCGGCGTTCGAGTTCACGGCGAAGAAGGTCAGCGACGTGGAGGTGCCGATCGCCGAGATGGTGCTGCTGGCGCCCGAGTCGACGCCGCGCGCCATCCAGGCTGCGGTGGCCGAGCACGGGTACTCGCGGTACATCCTCACGAACGGGTCGGGGGAGCCCACGGGCTACCTGCACCTGAAGGACGTGATGGACCTCACCGCGGGGTCGACGTTCGACGAGGCGGTGCCGGCCAAGCGCATCCGTCGTCTCACCTCGGTGTCGCGCGACGCCGACCTCGAAGACGCGCTCGCCGCGATGCGCCGCTCGGGCTCGCACGTGGCGCGGTCGCAGACCGCCGACGGCACGGTGACGGGGGTGCTCTTCCTCGAGGACATCATCGAGGAGCTCGTAGGCGAGGTCGACGACGCCACCCGGCGCTGACGCGCGGGTTACCTGTTCAGAAACGCAAACGTCGCGGCATCCGGCTTCGTATGGGGCTCGGATGCCGCGACGTTTGCGTTTTCGAACGCTACGCGCCGAGCGCCCAGCCGTCGGCGGTGCGCTCGAGCACGGTGACGCTCGCGTTCGCGAGCGGCGGGCCCGAGTAGGCGGCGACGCGGGAGATGAAGGTCTGGATGGTGCCGCCGTGGCTCACGACGAGCACCTCGCCCTCCGGATGCGCGGCGACGATGTCGTCGAAGGCCTGCGTGATGCGGTCGACGAAGTCGCGGGAGTGCTCCCCGCCGCCGAAACCCTCGAAGGTGCCGGCCGTGATGCCGGCGCCGATGGTGGCGAAGTCGCCGACCTCGAGCAGAGACGCGTTGGGGCGCGACTCGTAGCTGCCGAAGTGCAGCTCCTTGAGCCGGTCGTCGAGCACGGGCTTCACGAGCGGGTGGTGGGCGAGGATCTCGTCGGCGGTCGCCACCGTGCGCCCGAGCGGCGACACGTAGGCGGCGACGAACTCGACGTCGCGGAGCGCCTCCGCCGTCTCGCGCACTCCGGCGAGGCCCGCCTCGGTGAGCTCGGAGTCGTCCCAGCCCTGGACGCGCTCCTCGGCGTTGAGGGTGGTCTGGCCGTGGCGCACGAGGTGGAGACGAAGACTCATGCTCCCATCATCTCAAGCCCGCGCCCGGCGGTGGGTGGGGGCGGGTGCCCGGCCGCGCCCGGCGCCCGGCGGTGGGCGGGTGTGGGGCGGGCGCCGCGCGGGACCCTACGCGTGCACCACCGCCGGCGCGCCCGGCTCGGGCAGCAGCTCCTCTTTGCGGCCGCGGATGACGAACACTGCGATCGCCGACGCGCCGACCATGGCGCCCGCGGCGGCGAGGAAGATCGCGGAGTAGCCGCTCGTGAAGGCGGCCAGCTGCGACACCCCATCCGAGACGGCAGCCCCGCCCACGACGCCGGCGTAGAGCGCGGTGAACACGGAGAGCCCGATCGATCCGCCGATCTGCATCGCCGAGTTCGCCGTGGCGGAGGCGGCGCCGGCGTCGTGGGGTGCGACGCCCGTGAGCGCGAGGTTCTGCAGCGGCACGAACACGAGCGCCATGCCGCTGCCCATGATGACGAGCCCGGGCAGCACCTGCGCGAAGTAGTCGCCGCCCGCCGTGATAAAGCTGAGGTACAGGAGCCCCACCGCCACGATCAGCGGCCCGGCGATGAGCAGCGCCCGCGGCCCCACGACGGGCAGGAACCGTGTCGCCACCGGAGCGACCCCCATGATCGCGATCGTCAGCGGGAGGCTGGCGAGGCCCGACTCGAGCGGCGCCATGCCGAGCACGATCTGCAGGTGGAAGGTGAGGTACAGCGTCACGCCGATCATGACGCTTCCCACCAGCGCCTGGATGAGGAACGCCCCACCGCGCACCCGGTGCAGCACCACACGCAGGGGCAGCAGCGGCTGCGCGACCCGACGCTCGATCAGCACGAACGCGACGAGCAACCCCACGCCGAGCGCGAGGAACCCGAGGGTGTCGAGCTGGCCCCAGCCGTGCTCGGCGAGGCTGAAGCCGTAGACGAGCGAGCCGAGCCCGAGGGTGACGGTCACGGCGCCCCACAGGTCGTAGCGGTTGTCGCCGTCGGCCTTCGACTCGGTGACGAGCAGGATGCCGCCGACGAACCCGACGATCACGAAGACGATGTTGACGAGCAGGCACCAGCGCCAGTCGGCGAACTCGGTGAGCACGCCGCCCAGCACGAGCCCCACGGCGGCGCCCGCACCGGCGATGGTGCCGAACACGGCGAACGCGGTGGCGCGCTCGCGCCCGGCCGTGAAGGTGACGGTGAGCAGCGCGAGCGCGGCGGGTGCGAGCATCGCGGCGAACAGGCCCTGGAAGCCGCGCGCCACGATCAGCTCGATGCCGTTCTGCGCGAGACCGCCCACGGCGGAGGCGATGCCGAAGCCCACCATGCCGACGAGGAAGGTGCGCTTGCGCCCCCAGTAGTCGGCGATGCGCCCGCCGAGCAGCAGCAGCGCGCCGAAGGCGAGGGCGTAGGCGGTGACGACCCATTGCCGCTGCCCGTCGGTGAGGTCGAGCTCCTGCTGCGCCTGCGGCAGCGCGATGTTCACGATGGTGCTGTCGAGAACCACGACGAGCTGGGTGAGGGCGAGCACGCCGAGCGCCCACCACTTGTTGGGAGTACGGCGGGCCGACGAGGGGCGAGCGGATGCGCGGCCGACGGATGCGGGAAGGGACACGAAGGAGACCTCCAGTGGGAGTGCGGATGCCGGAGGTTTCCAGCCTCGGATCTGCAGAACTCCTCGCCCACACGACCACACCGGCGCACGTGGCCGGTCAGGGTTCCAGTCTAACCGCGACCCCCGACACCGGGCACGCCGCCGCCGTCCTCCGTGCCCTCGCCCTCCGCCGAGAGCGCGCCCGAGTCCGGGCCCTTCCCCCACGCCCGCAGGTACGCCTCCCGCACGGCGGGCTCGAACCGCCCCTGCACCGCCCGCCACCGCGGCAGCTGCTCCTCCAGGTACCGAGCGGCCTCCTCCCGGAACTCGGCGAGCAGCGCATCCGCATCGATCAGCAGACACCGCCCGTTCTCGACGACGAGCCGCCCGTCGACCCACACCTGCCTGATCGAGCTGCCGTTCTCGGACAGCACGAGCTGCCGCGCCGCGTCGTGCAGCGGTGTGAAGGCGGTGCCCGCGGTGAGGTCGTAGACCACGAGATCGGCGGCGAGCCCCGGCACGAGCGATCCCGCCCGGTCGCCCCACCCGGCGGCCCGGGCCCCGTTCACGGTCGCCGCCTCGAGCACCTCGCCGACCACGGGCCAGCGCCGGTAGTCGGGGTCGTCGAGCGTGTGCAGCAGCGCCGCCGCCTTCATCACCTCGTGCATGCTGAGCGAGTCGTTGCTCGAGGCGCCGTCGGTGCCGAGCGCCACCCGCACGCCCGCGTCGTGCAGATCGCGCCAGCGCAGCATCCCCGACCCGAGCCTCAGGTTCGACAGCGGGTTGTGCACGACGCTCGTGCCCGAGGCCGCGAGCAGCTCGAGGTCGCCGTCGGTGAGCCACACGCCGTGGGCCGCGGTGAGGTTCGGCCCGAGCACCCCGAGCCGGTCGAGGTGCTCGACGATCGTGCTGCCGTCGTAGCGGGTGCGGGCGAGCTCGCGCTGCAGCACGGTCTCGAGCAGGTGCGTGTGCAGCACCTCGCCCGCGTCGCGGGCGCGCCGCGCGCAGTCGACGAGGTACTCGTCGGTCACCCGCATCGGGGCGCTCGGCGACAGGGCGAAACGGATGCGCGGGAAACGCCCCGCGAGCGCCCGCGCCGTCTCGGCGAGGGCGAGGTAGTCGTCGTGGAGCCCGTCGCGGTCGGTGAGCGCCGCCCGCGACGCCTCGATGACGGATGCGGGCAGCACCTCCTCCGCGAACGCCAGCCGGTCGACGAGCGGCACGTCGACGGTGCTCGCGGCGCAGGTCGCGCGGAGCCCGGCATCGTCGTAGGCGCGGAACAGCGCCTCCGTGCTCTCGGGTGTCTGCATCGGCAGCTCGCCGGTGTCGTCGAGCACCGTCGTCACCCCGCCGAGGAGCGCCTCGACGGCGGCGACGATCGTGCGCAGGTAGACGAGCCGCTCCGAGGCGGGCTCGACGCCGTCGGGCGGGTAGCTCAGCAGGGTCCAGATCTCGAGCGGGAGCGGTTCGCTCGTGCCGCGCAGCAGTACTTCCCAGGAGTGGGTGTGGGCGTTCACCAGGCCGGGGGTGATGAACAGGTGGGTGGCGTCGACGACGGTGGTCGAGGCATCCGTGCCGTCGTCGCCCGGGCCGGGGAGAGCATCCGTGCCGTCGTCGCCCGAGCGGGACACAGCATCCGTGCCGTCGTCGCCCGGGCCGGGGAGCGCATCCGTGCCGCCTCCGCCATCGCCCCCGCCGCGCGGTGTCACCGCCACGATGTCGCTGCCGTCGACGAGCAGGTCGCCGCGGAACGGGGTGGTGCCGTGCTCGTCGTCACAGGCGAGGAGGAGGGCGTTTCGCCAGAGGGTGCGCACGGTTCAGCGTAGCCGGGCGAGGCGGGCGGTGAGCTCCGCGTAGAACGGGTCGGCGTCGACGTCCCGCGCGTAGAAGAGGTTCCGCGGAAGGTCGGTGATCTGCCAGTAGTCGGCGACGAGCATGCCCATCGTGAGCTCGCTGCCGGTCTCGACGCGCGCGTTGATCAGGCGGCCGTGGAAGAGCTCCGGCCGCAGCAGGTAGAGGGGCACGACGGGGCCGTGCAGCGGGGCGCCGTCCCAGCCGTACTTCGCGAGGTCGAAGGTCTCCGAGAAGGTGAGCAGAGCATCCGCCGCCCTGCCGCACTCGGTGCCGGTCGCCGAGAAGGCGTCGAGGCGGGCGCGGGTGTTGCGCAGCTGGTGGGTGACGTCGAGCGGGAGCATGACGATCGGCACGCCGGAACCGAGCACGATCGCCGCGGCGTGCGGGTCGACGTAGATGTTGAACTCGGCGGCGGGGGTGATGTTGCCCACCTCGAAGTAGGCGCCCGCCATCATGACGATCTCGGCGATGCGGTCGGCGATGTCGGGTGCCTCGGTGAGGGCGACGGCGAGCGTGGTCATGCTCGAGAACTGGGCGATGGTGACCGAGCGCGGTTCGGCGGCCCGGAGCAGACGGATGAGCGCGGCCACGCCCGACTCCTCCTCGGCCCGGCCGCGCACCGGCGGGAAGTCGTAGCCGTCGAGCCCGGTCTCGCCGTGCACATGGGCGGCGGTGACGAGGGGGCGCAGCAGCGGCCGGGGCACGCCCTTGTAGACGGGCACGTCGTCGACGCCGACGAGTTCGAGCACCTTGAACACGTTCTCGACGGTGTTGTCGAGCGTGGTGTTGCCCGCACTCGCGATGATGCCGAGCACGCGGAAGTCGTCGGGCGAGGCGAAGATCGTCATCAGTGCGACGGCCTGCTCCTGCCCCGGGTCGGTGATGCAGATGAGCTCGCGCATGCGTGCCTTTCGGGGTGGGCCCGCCCCCTCGAGCCGTCACGATCCGCCCTCTGAACGGGTTCTTGGGGCGGATCGTGACGGCTCGATCGAGGCCGGGGTGGGTTACGGGGCGGAGGGGGTGTCGATGGTGAGGTCGCCCGCGATGATCGCGGCCTGGATGTCGTCGAGCTCGCCCTGCAGCTCGGGCGCGACCTTCGACTCGAAGTCGTGGAACGGGCTCATCAGCACGCCGCCGTTCTCGAGGGTTCCGACGTAGGTCTCGTTGTCGAACTCGCCCGATGCCGAGGCCTGGATGACCTCGGAGATCGACTTCGGCATGTCACGCGCGATCGAGGTGAACCAGATGTCGTCGTACTCCGGGTCGGAGAGGTACATGTCGGTGTCGACGCCGACGAGCGCGACCGGCTTCGACGACTCGCGGATGGCCTGCGCCGCACCCTGGTAGATCGGCCCGCCGACCGGCGTGATCACGTCCACACCCTGGTCGAGGATGCCCTGCGACAGCACCTTCGCCGCGTTGATGTCGCTGAAGTTGCCGGTGAACTGCCCCTCCTGGGTGTCGGGGTTCCAGCCGATCACCTGCACGTCGGTGCCCTTCTGCTCGTTGTAGTACTGCACACCGCGCGCGAAGCCGTCCATGTAGAGCGTCACCGGCGGGATCTGCGCGCCACCGTAGGTTCCGACCTTGCCCGTCTTCGAGTAGCTCGCCGAAGCGTAGCCCACGAGGAACCCGGCCTGCGAGGTGTCCCACACCACCCCCTTCACGTTGTCGGCGGAGATGGTGGCGTCGTCGATCATGATGAAGTGCACGTCGGGGGCCGCCGCTGCCGCCTCCTCGGTGGCCGCCGCCAGGAGGTACCCCATGGTGACGATCGTGGTGCAGCCCTGGTCGACCAGGCTCTGGATGTTCGGCGCATAGTCGCTCTCGGTCTGCGACTGCACGTCGATGTGCTTCGTGCCGAGCGCATCCGCCGCCATCGTCACACCCTCGAGGCCCAGCTGGTTGAACGACTGGTCGTCGAAGCCGCCCTCGTCGGAGACGATGCAGGGCAGGAAGTCACCGGATGCTGTGGTCGCGCCGGCAGCGCCCGTCGCGTCGGAGGCGTCGCTGGGCGCCGAGGCGCACCCGGTGAAGGCGAGGGCGCCCGCCGTGGCGAGGGCCGCCGTGGTGAGCAGGCGTCGGGTGGAGGTGGGGAGGGACATGAGGTGCTCCTTGTCGTGGAGGGTCGGGTGGTGCGGGAGGGGTGGGTGGTGCGGGGTGGGTCGGTGGTGCGGAAGGGGAAAACGGGGGAGCGGAGGCTCAGCGTGGGGTCTCGACCCAGGCATAGATCTCCCAGATGTAACCGTCGGGGTCGACGAAGTACGACGACCGAGCGCCCCACTCGTAGACGGCGGGCGGCCCGGAGTCGACCAGGCCTCGCGCCTTGAGTTCGGCGTGGAGCTCGTCGACGCGCTCGCCGGAGTCGAGTTCGACAGCGAGCATGAGGTGCCCGCCCGAGCGCGTGAAGGTGTCGGGTTCGCCCACGGCCTCCGGTGAGACGGTCGAGGCGGCCAGCACGGCGAGCAGCACGTCGCCGCCGTCGAAGTCGACCCGGGAGTCCGACGCGTCTCCCCGGCGCACGAAGCCCATGCGCTCGAGAAAGTCCGCGGTGCGGCCGACGTCGGAGACCGCGAGTTCGACCGCGGTGATGCCCGGGCCGGTCGCCGGGTCTCCTGGTGCGGTGAGCACCGTCACGAAACCATCCGGATCGGTCACCACCGCCCGCGGAGCCGCCCCCGCCCCCGTGCCCGGCAGCCGCACCGCGCCCGCGATGCGCCCGGCAGCAGCATCCACCGCCGCCGCATCCCGCAGCGCCAGGGTCACCCGGAACGGCAGACCCGGGGCGGCGGGGTAGCTCGGCCCGACGGTCTCGGCGATGCTCGGCCGCAGCCACATCGCCAGCCGGGGGCCTGTGCCCGGGAGGAAATCGGCGAAGCGCACGTTGCGCATCCGTCGTTCGAGTCCGACGCCTTCACGGTAGAAGTCGTCGCTCGCGGTGACATCGCTGTTGACGATGCAGACGTCGTCGAGACGCATGGGGAACTCCTCGTTCGTCGCCCGACTCCCACGGGGGAGACGAGCGGATGCTCACTGCAGACACGCGAAACCGTCACCGACGCGAAGGCGCGGTTCGGTTCGACGGGGGCGCGACGGAGCCGTCGGCCGCCGGAGGGCAGACGGGTGCCCCGACGCGGGGCGCGGTCAGGAGTTGAAGGAGAAGACAGAGGTGTTGTGGTGGCCGCTCTGGCGGCGCAGGCAGAACCAGGGGCAGAAGCCCTCCGATTCGTGCGCGATCCTCATGGCTTCGACGCTAGGGCAGCCGTGTGACGGGCGTGTTTCGCGCCGCGCACGATTCGGTTTCGTCACAGGGCCGTTCGAAAACGCACACGTCGCGGCCTCCGGCCCGGTGAGGGGCTCGGCTGCCGCGACGTTTGCGATTTCGAACCACACGTCGCCCGACGCCGCGCGAGGAGCGGCGTCGCAGACTAGCTCAGTACCAGACCTTCAGCTTGCCGGCGGCGGCGTAGAGGGCCGAGAGCAGGGCGATGAAGGGCACGAAGATGCGCAGGAAGTAGCTGAGCGCCGTGATCTCGAGGAAGTCGCCGAGCGCGAACAGGCCGAGCGCGAGGAAGGCCGCGGCGAGCACGGCGCCGAAGGCGCGGCGGGAGAACATCTGCGGCGCGGCGAAGCCGACCGAGGCGAACACCAGACCGGTGTCGATGACGTAGGCGCCGAGGCGCGGGTCGGCGATGTTGGGGGCGATGATCCAGAGCGCGAGCGCGATCAGCCAGAACAGCACGAAGATGCCGCCGGCGACCTTCTTGTTCAGCTCTTTCACCGGCGCTTCGGGCCACACCACAGCAGTCACGTCGATCGCTCCTTCGTCGTCAGGCGTGCCGGGAGGCAGCACACGAGTCACTCAGAACTTTAGCGGATGCGCGCGCCGCCGCTCGCCGTCACGCCGCGTCGCCCGCGGTCTCGCCGCGTCGCCCGCGGTCGGGTCAGGCGTCGAAGCGCTCGCGGCTGCGCTCGATCTCGTCGCGGTGCTCGTGCGCCCACTCGACGAAGGCGCTCACCGGCTCGTCGAAGGAGCGGCCGAGCTCCGTCAGCCGGTACTCGACCCGCGGGGGCGACTCGGGGTAGCTCGTGCGGGCGACCAGGCCATCTCGTTCGAGGCCTCGGAGAGTCCTGGTGAGCATCCGGTGCGACACCCCCTCGATCTCGGCCATGAGGCGGGTGAACCGCAGCGGACCCTTCGAGAGCGCCCGCACCACGGCCATCGACCACCGGTCGCTTGTGAGGCTGAGCAGGTCGCGCACGATCGTGCGCATCGAGGGGGTCGCCTCGCAGAGGTCGGTCATCGCGCGTTACGTCCTTCCGTGTGCGTGAGGCACTTCAAAGTGCGTGGTCGCGGGAGGGATTTTTCCCGCCGCGACGGCGTTCATGCAGAGGCAACGCGCCACGGGCGCAAGACGTTCCCACTCACATGACCCCTTGAAGGAATCACCATGACCAAGATCGGCATCATCCTCGGCAGCACCCGACCCGGACGCAACGGCGAGGCCGTCGCGAAGTGGGTGCTCGAGATCGCCCAGCGCCGCAGCGACGCCCAGTTCGAGCTCATCGACCTCGCCGACTACCCGCTGCCCCACCTCGACGAGCCCGGATCGGCAGCCTGGGGCGTCTACCAGAACGACCACACCAAGGCCTGGTCGGCGAAGATCGACGAGTTCGACGGCTTCGTGTTCGTCACCCCCGAGTACAACCACTCGACCTCGGGCGTGCTGAAGAACGCGCTCGACTACCTCTACAAGGAGTGGAACAACAAGGCGGCGGCGTTCGTGAGCTACGGCGGCGTCGGCGGGGCTCGTGCGGTCGAGCACCTGCGCCTCATCGCCTCTGAGCTGCAGTTGGCCACCGTGCGGGCGCAGGTCGCCATCTCGCTCATCACCGAGTTCGAGAACTTCTCCGTCTTCACCCCGGGCGAGCACCTGCTGCCGCAGGTCGACACCATGCTCGACCAGCTCGTGGCCTGGTCGAAGGCGCTCGAGCCGCTGCACGCCCCCGCGGTCGAGGAGGTCGGGGAGGTCGGGGCCGAGGTCGCGGCCTGACGCGCATCCGTCGCCTTGCGGCGCTCGTCGCCGCCCTCAACCGGCCCTCCGACATCGCGGTGTTCTCCGCGACGCCGGAGGGTCGGCTTGTCGCATCGGGATGCGACCGGCAGGGTTGAGGGGGCCGCGTCACGCATCCGTGCCGCCCGGCCGCACTCGGAACACGACACGTGAGGGGACGCGCATGTCCGATCAACCCGCCCTGCAGCTGACGGGGCTGCGCAAGGTCTTCGGGCAGAAGGTGGCGGTCGACGACCTCAGCCTCACCGTGCCCGTCGGCTCGTTCTACGGGCTCGTCGGCCCGAACGGCGCGGGCAAGACCACCACGCTGTCCATGGCGACGGGCCTGCTGCACCCCGATGCCGGGCAGTCGCTCATCCACGGCGTCGACATGTGGCGCGAGCCGCTCAAGGCCAAGGCGCTCGTCGGCAACCTCTCCGACGGTGTGAAGCTGTTCGACCGGCTCACCGGCGAGCAGCTCGTCACCTACAACGGCCTGCTGTTCGGACTCGACCGCGCCGAGGTCGCCGAGCGCACCGGCGACCTGCTGAAGCTGCTCGACCTCGAGTCGGCGGCCGGAACCCTCGTCGTCGACTACTCCGCCGGCATGACGAAGAAGATCGCGCTGGCCTGCGCCCTCGTGCACGCGCCCAAGCTGCTCGTGCTCGACGAGCCGTTCGAGTCGGTCGACCCGGTGTCGGCGGCGAACATCCGCGACATCCTCACCGGCTACGTGCAGGGCGGCGGCACGGTCATCGTGTCGAGCCACGTGATGGACCTGGTGCAACGCATGTGCGACCACGTCGCCGTCGTCGCCCACGGCAAGGTGCTGGTCGCCGGCACCGTCGACGAGGTGCGCGCCGGCTCCACGCTCGAAGACCGTTTCGTCGACCTCGTCGGAGGCCGCACCCACGCAGAGGGGCCGGAATGGTTGCGTCGCTCGTAAAGCTCCGCTTCCTGGTACTGCGCAACTCGTTCAAGCGCAGCCCCTGGCAGCTGGTCGCCGTCATCATCGGCGGGCTCTACGGTCTCGGGGTGCTGTTCGGCGCCCTGGCCGGCCTGTTCTTCCTCAACTTCGCGCCGGTCGAGCTCATCTCGACGGTGCTGGTGCTGGCGGGCTCTGCGCTCGTGCTCGGCTGGATCGTCGTGCCCCTCGTCGCCTTCGGCGTCGAGCAGACGCTCGACCCCGCCCGGCTCGTGGTGTTCCCGCTGTCGATGAAGCAGCTGCTCGTCGGCCTCACGCTCGCCGGCGTGCTCGGGGTGCCCGGCATGGTGACGGGCATCGTCGCCGTCGCCACCTTCTTGCCGTGGATCACCCACGCGCCCCTGGCCGCCATCGTCGCCGTGCCGGCGGGCCTTCTCGGGCTGCTCATCTGCGTCGTCGGCTCCCGCACGGTGGCCGCGTTGTCGTCGAGCCTGCAGTCGAACCGACGCTTCCGGGAGTTGGGCGGTGTGCTCATCTTCATCCCGATCATCCTCATCGGGCCCATCATCGTGGGGCTCACCCGAGGGCTCGCGTCGTCGGCGGATGCGCTGCCCGAGCTCGCCCGCGGCCTCGCCTGGTCGCCGCTCGGCGCGGCCTGGGCGGTGCCGGTCGACGTGGCGGCGAACGACTGGCTCGCCGCGGTGGCCAAGCTGCTGATCGCTCTCGCGACGCTCGCGCTGCTCGTGGTGATCTGGCGCCGGGCGCTGGCGGTCGCGCTCGTGACGCCGCCCGCATCCGCTTCCCGTCGCGTCGCCCGCGGCAAGACGGGGCTGTTCCAGCTGTTCCCGGCCACGCCGACGGGGGCCGTCGCGGCTCGTTGCCTCACCTATTGGCGGCGCGACCCGCGCTACGCGCGGCAGCTCATCGTGGTGCCGCTCGTTCCCGTGTTCCTGTGGTTCTACGGAGCCAACATGGGTAACCCGGTGCTGCTCAACCTGTGCGGGCCGCTCATCGCGTTCTTCCTCTCGCTCGCGCTCTACACCGACATCTCCTACGACGGCACCGCGTTCGCCACGCACCTCGCCGACGGGGTGAAGGGGAGCGCCGACCGGGTGGGGCGGCTGCTCGCCGTGTCGGTGATCGCGGTGCCCGTGGTGCTCGTGGCCACGCTGGTGACCGCCGGGGTCACCTCGTCGTGGGCGTCGCTGCCGATGCTGCTCGGGCTCGACGCGGCGGCGCTGCTCGGCGGGTTCGCGGTGGTGAGCGTCTCCTCGGCGCTCATCGTCGTGCCCGTGCCGCAGGCGGGCGACAACCCCTTCAAGTCGGCGCCCGGCGCCGGGTTCACCACGATGCTGAGCGGCTTCGCCACCTGGGGGGTGTCGCTCGCGCTGCTGCTGCCCGCGGTCGTGCTCGCGGTGCTCAGTCTGGTGCTGTCGTCGGAGTTGTTCGGGTGGCTGACGCTGGCCGTGGGGGTCGTGCTGGGCGCGGTGTTCCTCGCCATCGGGCTGCGCGTCGGCGGGCGGTTGCTCGACCAGCGCGGGCCCGCGCTGCTGGCGCGCCTCAAGATGCTGCGGAGCGCGTAGGCGGTCGTCCCGGCGGCGGCTGCTGCGGCTGCAGCGGGGCTGCGGCGGCGGCACTGGCGGTGGGCTGCGGCTGCGCGGCTGCGGCGATCGCTTCCACGCATCTCTCATCATTAACTGACATATGCTCTGATCATGGCCGCTTCGACGTCTACACTTGGCCCGTGGAGACGACTGAGCAACGTTGTGCCCAGGCATTTCGGCTACCCGACGTGGCCGTCTAGGGGTGGTCGAACGTAGGGGTCGATGCGCAGGAGATCGAGACGCGACCCGGCGGGTTAGGCGAGCTCGTGCTGGCGTCCTACAGCGATCGCTGACCTCGATGCGTGCGATCGACACGAGAGTGCTGATCTGTGCGTTCCTCGCTGACTCCTTGCACCTTCCGGCGGTATCGACGCACTTGCGCGAGGTCGCCGAGGGTGATTTCTGTGGGCGCGTAACTGAGTCCTCGGCCTTCGTGACGAACCCACGTGTATCCGGTGTGCGTGGCCCGTCAGGCCCGGCCCGTGCAGGTCGCGGCCTGGATGCAGTCGACCACATTTCGCCTGCTGGCGAAAACTACGGGTCACGCGATGACACTCGACCGACTGCTCAGTCGTGGCTTGTCCGTGGCGCCAGCGTGCACGACACGCACATCGCCGCGGTGTGCGTCGACCACCGCCTGAATGAACTGAACACGAACGGCCGGAACTCGGCAATCGTGAATTCCAGCCGGTTTGTTGTCTCCGTTCCGGTAGGCCGGCTCATACAGGGGCCTGATCCGCGCCGTCTCCGCCACTGCGGTCCCGACAGGCCACCGATCAGAAGCGGGCGAGGCGGGTGCGGGCGATGAGGTAGAGGCCGTAGGCGATGAGGCCGAGGCCGACGGCGATGAGGAGGGCGAAGCCGAACGGGAGGGCGACGAGCGACTTGAGGGCGCCGTCGAGGCCGGTCGCCCTGCCGGGGTCGAGGGCGAACGCGGCGACGAGCAGCAGCACGCCCACCACGCCGAGCGCGAACCCCTTGGCGATGTAGCCGATGAGCCCGAGCACCGTCACGGCCGTACCCCATGCCCCGTCGGGAACGACGATCAGCTTGCGGAAGGTGCGCCGCACACCGATCGACACGAACCCGATACCCGTGCCGGCGAACGCGAGCCCGATACCCACGAGCAGGAACACGCCACCCGGTGAGGCGAGCAGCTGCGCACTGGCATCGGTCGCCGACTCCGACGAGCTGGCCCGGCTGCCGAGCGCCACGGAGAGCGTCGTCGCGCCGAGCGCGAAGTACACCAGCGACTTGCCGGCCTCGGTCACCCGCCTGCCCCAGCGCACCATCCTGTCTTTCGCATCACTCCCGCCGCGCGGCACCAGGATGGCCCTGGCCACCTGCCACAGCCCGAGCGCGAACAGGCACACCAGGGCGATCCAGAGCACGAGGAACCCGCCGGGCGTCTGCGCGATGCCCTTCAGGGCGCCCGTCGGGTCGGCTTCGCCTCCCCGCCCCCCGCTCACCGCCACGCCGATCGCGATGCAGCCGATGATGAGGTGGATGAGCCCGTTCACGGCAAAACCCGAGCGCGCCACGACCTGGAACACGGGGCTGTCGCCGGCCTCGCGCACCGCGGTCTTCGCGTTCGCCATCCACCCAGCGTGCCACCCTTCTCCACAGGCGGCATTCCCTCCACAGGCAGCCACTCTCCCGGCGGGTACCCGCCTCGGCCCCCTAGAATTGGCGGGTCATGAGCGCAACTTCACCGCATCCGTTCTCCACCGCCACCGGCACCGACGTGCGCGTCCGGTTCTGCCCCTCACCCACCGGCACGCCCCACGTCGGCCTCGTGCGCACCGCCCTGTTCAACTGGGCCTACGCGCGGCACACGGGCGGCAAGCTCGTCTTCCGCATCGAAGACACGGATGCTCAGCGCGACTCCGAAGAGAGCTACGAGCAGATCATCGACGCGCTCACCTGGCTCGGCCTCGACTGGGACGAAGGGGTGAACAAGGGCGGCCCGCACGCCCCCTACCGGCAGTCGGAGCGCTACGACATCTACCGTGACGTGATCGCCCGCCTGCTCGAGTCGGGTCACGTCTACGAGAGCTTCTCCAACGCCGAGGAGATCGACGCGCGCAACGAGGCGGCCGGCCGCGCCAAGCAGCTCGGCTACGACAACTTCGACCGCGACCTCACCGAGGAGCAGAAGGCCGCCTTCCGCGCTGAGGGCCGCGAGCCCGCGCTCCGCCTGCGCGTTCCCGACACCGACCTCTCCTTCGATGACCTCGTGCGGGGCGAGATCACCTTCCCGGCCGGTTCGTTCACCGACTTCGTCATCGTGCGGCCCAACGGGCATCCGCTCTACACCCTGGTGAACCCGGTCGACGACGCGCTCATGGGCATCACGCACGTGCTGCGCGGCGAAGACCTGCTCTCGTCGACGCCCCGGCAGATCGCGCTGTACCACGCGCTCATCGACATCGGGGTCACCACCTTCGTCCCCCGCTTCGGGCACTTGCCCTACGTCATGGGCGAGGGCAACAAGAAGCTCTCGAAGCGCGACCCCGAGTCGAACCTGTTCCACCACCGCGACCGCGGTTTCATCCCCGAGGGGCTCGTGAACTACCTGGCCCTGCTGGGCTGGTCGCTCGCCGCCGACCGCGACGTCTTCACGCTCGACGAGATGGTCGCCGCGTTCGACGTCGTCGACGTGCTGCCGAACCCGGCGCGGTTCGACCTCAAGAAGGCGGAGTCGATCGACGGCGACCACATCCGCATGCTCTCGGTCACCGACTTCGCGTCGCGCCTCGTGCCCTATCTCGAGGCGGCGGGCATCGTCACTTCCCCGCTCACGCCGGCGCAGTCGGAGGTGCTCGCGGCGGTGGCGCCTCTCGTGCAGACGCGCATGGCGCTGCTCGGTGAGGCCCCCGAGCTGCTCGCCTCGTTCTTCGTCACCAGTGAGTCGATCGACTACGCACCGGATGCGGTGGGCTCCCTCCCCGAGAACGCCGGCGTCGTGCTGGCGGCCGCGATCGGCGCTCTCCAGGAGGTGCCGGTGTCGGAGTGGAACGCGGAGTCGATCCAGAGCGCTCTGTCGGCCGGGCTCATCGACGGGCTCGGGCTCAAGCCGCGGGTGGCCTACGGGCCGCTGCGGGTCGCACTGTCGGGGCGGCGGATTTCGCCGCCCCTGTTCGAGTCGATGGAGATCCTCGGCAAGGAGGAGACCGTGGCGCGGCTCGTCCGTCTGGCGAACGCGCGGTGAGCGGCGTGGAGGCGGGTGGCGAGCATTACGACGTCGTCATCATCGGGGGTGGGCCGGCCGGGTTGTCGGTCGGGCTGAACCTGGTGCGGGCGAGGCGACGCGTGCTCATCCTCGACAGCAACCGGCCGAGGCACTCCGCCACACTGGTCTCGCACGGCTTCCTCACGCGCGATGGCGTCTCGCCGCTTGAGCTGCGCGCCTTGGGTCGCGAGGAGTTCGCGGGTTACCCGACCGCCGAGTTCCACCAGGGTCTCGTCGGCTCGCTGCAGCGCGATGCTGAGTCCGGCGTCTTCAGCCTCTCCTCGCGCGGCGTGCGCGGGTCAGCCGACCGCGAGGTCACCGCTTCCGTGGTGGTGCTCGCGAGCGGGCTGGCCGAGACGCTGCCGGCGTTGCCGAGCATCCGTGCCTACTACGGCACGAGCCTTCACAGCTGTATCGAGTGCGACGCGTTCGAGAAGAGCGGCAAGCCGCTCGCCCTCATCGGCTCGACGCCCGATCTCGCCGAGCGCGCCCTGCTCATCTCGCAGGTGAGCGACGACCTCATCGTCTTTACCGGCGGAGCCGACGTCATCACCGACGCCGAGGAGGCGGGCCTCGCCGCCCGCGGCATCGACGTCGAACGGCGCGAGCTCGCCGACGTCGTCGGCGACCGCTCGGGCCTCACCGGCGTCGTCCTCGCCGACGGCACCACCGTCGAGCGCGAGGGCGGCTTCGTGCGCCCGCTCTGGTCGGTACCGTTGCCCTTCGCCGAGTCGCTCGACCCCGAGCTCGACCGAGACGCCGACGGCTACGTCATCGTCGACTCCCGCGGCGCCACCTCGATCGAGGGCCTCTTCGCCGCCGGCGACATCACACCCCCCGGCCCCCAGCAACTCATCGTCGCCGCCGGAGCCGGCGCCCGCGTCGCCGCCGCCGTCAACCGCCACCTCCTCGGCCCCCTGTAACGGGCCGCCCGTGGCAGCCGCGGCAGCTGCGGCCGCCGTCGCGGTAGCCGCTGCCGCTGGTGCTGCCGCGGCTGCCACCTCAGCTGCGGCAACTGCCGCCGCGGCTGCCACCTCGGCTGCGGCCGCTGTACCAGCAGCCGTAGCCGCTGCCGCGGCAACCGCCGAGTGCGCCGGCGGGCCTCGTCCCGCGCGTCAGCCGCCGAACTCGATGGACTCCGCCGCCGACACGCCGCCAAGAGTCCATCCGTTTTCGCGAGGGGGCCGAGGTTCCATCCAGTTTCGTGCCGGCCTCGTCGCGCTCCATGCCGCTCTGGGGCGCCGAGCGCCCATCTGCTGTGAGCACCTTGAGGGTCGCCCGAACTCGGTGGACTCCGCCGCCGAGAGTCCATCGGTTTCGGCGAGGCGAGCGGATGTCCATCGAGTTTCGTGTCGGCATTGTCGCGCTCCACGCCGATCGGTGGCGACGAGCGCCCACCCGCCCTCGACGCGCGCCTTGCGGGGGAGCCTAAACTCGATGGGGTCCGGCGCCGACACGCCGCCGAGGCTCCATCCGTTTTCGCGAGGGGCCCGAAGTTCCATCGAGTTCGGCGGCGGCAGCGCGGCGCTCCGGCGGGGGAGGGGCGTAGGGTCGCAGGCATGGCTCCTGCGGATCTGTTCGGTGTCGAGGCTGCCATTCAAGGCGCGGGGGTGTGGGGGCTGCTCATCGTGTGCGCGATCGTGTTCGCCGAGACGGGGCTGTTGATCGGGTTCTTCCTCCCGGGCGACACCCTCCTCTTCTTCACGGGACTGCTCACCTACACCGGTGCCATCCCCGTCCCGATCGCTCTCGTCGTCGCCGCGGTCGCGCTCGCCGCCTTCGCCGGCGATCAGCTCGGGTTCGTCATCGGCCGCCGCGCCGGACCTTCGATCTTCGAACGCCGCGACTCCGGCTTCTTCAGCCGCAAGAACGTCGACCGCACCCAGCGCTTCTTCGACCGCTTCGGCGGCTGGGCGGTGACGATCGCGCGTTTCGTGGCGGTCGTGCGCACCTTCGCCCCGGTCGCTGCGGGCGTCGGCAAGATGAAGTATTCGCACTTCATCGGGTACAACGCGCTCGGTGCCGCACTCTGGTCGAGCCTCATCATCGGCATCGGATACGCGCTCGGCTCCATCCCCGAAGTCGCTGCGGTGGTCGAACGGTACATGGAATGGGTGCTCATCGGCCTCGTCGTCGTGACGGTCGTCTCCGCCGTCATCGCCTACCTCCGCCAACGCTCCCGCGCCCGCCGCGCCGACGCCACTCACCCCGTCGACACCGACGACTGACCCTCGCGCGTGAGCGCGACGCGCGTCCCGCCCCCGCACCCGCATCACCCGCGCGAGCGCGCGCCGCGCACCCCGCCCCGCCCCGCGCGCCAGCGCGCGCCCGCTCACCCCCGGTCGTGCAGCGTGACGTGGTACCCGTCGGGGTCGGCGAACGTGAAGGTGCGGCCGAAGGGCCCGTCGAGGGGCTCCGCCACGATGCGCACTCCGGCGGCGACAAGATCCGCGTGAATGTCGTCGACGCCGGTGGCGAGCATCCACAGCGCCACCCCCACACCGGGCTGAGGTGCGGCGCCGAGGTTCGTCCCCGGAATCTCCGAACGCAGGGCGAACGCGATCGGCGCGGTCTCGAACACCACGGCGTGCGGCGGGCCGGCCTGCGAGCGCACGAGTCCGAGGTGCTGCTCGTAGAACGCCTGGGAGGCGTCGAGGTCGCGTACTTGGAGCGAGACGAAGTCGGGTCCGGTGACGGGCATGGGGTTCTCCATTCAGTCAGAGATGTCAGTTATCTGACACCGCACGAGCAAGTATGTCAGAATACTGACATGAGTCAAGACCCCGCTGTCATCGACCTCGACACCTCCCTCGGCTACCTCCTCAAGGAGGCCTCGAGCGCCCTGCGCGCCGCCATGGAAGACGTGCTGCGGCCCCTCGACATGACAGTCACCCACTACTCCTGCCTCGAACTGCTGGCCCAGCGCCCCGGACTCTCGAACTCCGACCTCGCCCGCGGCGTCTTCGTCACGCGGCAGTCGATGAACGTGCTCCTGCAGGCGCTCGAGCGCGACGGATCCGTCACCCGCCCCGAGGCGGATCGCGTGGGCAAGGTGCTTCCCGCCCGCCTCACCGCCCACGGCCGCCGTCAGCTCGCGAAGGCGAGCTCGGCAGTGCGCGACGTCGAACGACGGATGCTCGCCGGCCTCACCGCCGACGACCAGCGCACGGCCTTCCGCATCCTGCACTCCATGACCACGTCGCTGCGCTCCGGGTAGTGCGGCAGCGCATCCCTTCCGACGCGCATGCCCCGACGAGCTCTCCCGCCCGCCGCCGAGGTGGAGTATGTTCCTTCACGCACACCGTCCCGCAGGAGAGGAGCCCGCACCACATGCACGACCGAGCACGCGGATTCACCTGGCTCGACGCATCCGGAACCGGGCACGACGACGTCGCAGTCACCATCGACCCGAGCGGATGCACCGCCGTCGGCCACGTCATCGCCCACGACCCCGAGCGGTTCGAGATCTTCTATCGGGTCGAGTGCGACGCCGCGTGGCGAACGCGCTTCGTGAGCGTCGCCGACACGCTCTCTCACCGCAGCCTCGACCTGCACGTCACGCCCGACTCGCGCTGGGTCGGCGACGACGGCGAACCGCTCCCCGAACTCGACGGGGCGATCGACGTCGACATCAGCGCGACGCCGTTCAGCAACACGCTCCCGGTGCGCCGCCTCGACCTCGAGGTGGGGGAGTCGCGCGACATCGTCACCGCCTACATCGACGTCCCGTCCCTGCACGTCACGCCCGACCCCCAGCGCTACACCCGCGTCGAGCCGAACGTCTACCGCTACGAATCGCTCGACAGCGACTTCGTGCGCGACGTCGAGGTCGACGACGACGGCTTCGTGCTCGAGTACCCGGGCCTGTTCCGCCGCCTCGGCTACGATCCGCGACGGCGAGCGGATGCGGTGGCTGCGTCGGGTGAGCACGGTTCCGCTCCGGTTCGCGCAGGTGGCCGCGAGAGTGACGAGGCGCGGGTGCTCGCTCGTCTCACCGTGGTGGGCGGCACGGCGACCGGCCTCGATCCGGTTCCCGACACCGGCTTCGGTGCCGAGGGCGACACCGCCCGGGTCGTCGCGCAGCGTGCGACGGTGCGCAGGGCGCTCCGTGCCGTCGCCGACCCGTCGTCGTCGAGCGGCGAGGAGCGCGGCTGACCCGACCCGCTCCCAGAAGCGGTGTGTGGCGGTTCGAAACCGCAAGGATTTCGAAGACCGAGCCCTATACGGCCCTGGTGTCACGAATCCTTGCGGTTTTGGTCGTCACACGTCGCGACCCGTCGGGCAGAGGGGGTCGCGCCCGATCCCCGTGGGCTCTACTCTGAGCGTGGTACCGGGACGACGGTGCGACGAGCAGGGGGATGCGCGATGAAGCGATCGAAGGCTGGAATCACCGGGGCGGCCGTGCTCGCCTCCCTCGCGCTCGCCGCGGCGCCCGGGGCAGGGTCGGCGGCAGCAGCAGCCACGCCCGCCACCACTGCACCCGCACCCTCGGCGGCGCTCGCCGCCGCCGCCCCGGCAACCGCCGCCCCGGCAGCCGCCCCCCTCCCGCCGCAGCCCGACCTCGTCACCCTCCTCGACGGGTTCACCGACTTCTGGACCCCCGACGCCGACTACCCGTTGCATGGCGACGTGGTCGACGCCGAGGTCTTGGCCACCAACGACCAGCAGGTCTCGTGGATCAACACCCACGCCACCCCCGCCCAGCAGTTCGCGGCCCTCCAGGATGCGCAGTACGGCCTGAGCCCCGACGGCTACGATCAGTCGATCACCATCTCCACCGGGCTCGGGTCGGTGCTCGGTCCGCTCTACGTGCAGGGCCGTCAGAGCGGGGCGCTGCCCCTCACCAGCGCGCTGCTGTCGAGCACCGACGGGTCGGCCGGGGCGTTCGTCTCGACAGAGGCGGCCAAGGAGGCCTACAGCTTTCCGCGACCGTTCCTGCCGAGCCAGCAGGGAGCATCCGAACCGGGACCGTGCGACCCCGCGACCGTGAACGCGGCGTCGTTGCAGGCGAACCGCGTGGGCAAGCCGTACGCGAACGCCGAGGGCGACCTCGACATCGTGCGGGTCGCCCCCCAGCTCGACGACACGCACGAGTTCACTGCGGCCGACGTCGAGCTCGACGGCGATTACGAGGGACTCTGCACCTCGGGCAGCTTCCCGAGCGGCCACACCACGACGGCCTATCAGGCCGGTGTGACGCTGGCGACGATGTTGCCTGAGCTCGCGCCCGAGATCCTCGCGCGGGCCTCCGAGAACGGCAACGACCGGCTCGTGCTGGGGGTGCACTCGCCCCTCGACATCATGGGCGGGCGCATCAGCGGGCACGCCTCCATCGCGGCACTCTGGTCGAGCCCCGACTTCGTGGCCGACAGCATCCTGCCCGCGACCGCCGAGCTGCGCTCCTACCTCGAGCAGCAGTGCGGCGACACCATCGCCGCCTGCGCCGCCGAGGGCGACCCGTACACGAACGACCCCTACGGCGGCAGCGCGATGCCGGGCGGAACGGCGCAGATCGTCACCGACCGCGCCTCCGCTGTGACGGTCTACGAGGAGCGCATGACCTACGCCTTCGCGCCTCCCGGCGAAACCGGCCTGGCACCCGCCGTGCCCGCCGGGGCGGAGAACCTGCTGCTCACGACGTTCCCCGGGCTCAGCGATGAGCAGCGTGCCTCGGTGATCGCGCAGACCGAGATCGCGTCGGGCTACGCCCTCGACACCACCCCGACCGGAAACGGCTCGTGGCAACGCGTCGACCTCGCCGCGGCCACGAGCGCCACCGTGCAGCTGAACGCCGACGGCAGCGTGACGGTGGTCGCCGTCGGCGGCGCGGCGACCGTGCTGCCCGTGCCGACCCCGACCCCGACTCCGACTCCGGTGCCGACCGCGGGCCCGCAGCCGACCCCGGGCTCGCCGTCACTCGCCGACACCGGCTCCGGCACGATCGTTCCCCTCGGCTGGGCCCTCGCCGCTCTCACCGCCGGCGTCGCCGCCGCCCTCGCCGCCCTCCTCGGCTCGCGGCGCCGCCTCGCCACGGCCCGCGCCTCCGTCCCCTCCACCGACGGTGACTCGCCCGACAGCGACTCCGCCCACCCCTCCGAGCGGCGACGGTGACACGGATGCGCTCCGAGCGTCGCCGAGTCCGGCTCGCCCCTGCCGCCGGGGCCGCCCTCCTCTGCGGCTTCCTGCTCCTCTCGGGCACGGCTCCCGCGTGGTCGCTGTCACCTTCGCCCGCCGCCGCCCTCAGCGCGACCGCGAAAGCGGACTCCAGTCCCAGCCGGAGCACGAGCCCCAGCCCGAGCCCCACCCCCGTCACTCCGACCCCCGCCGACTGCCCCACCACCCCCGTCGGCCTCGCCACCGGGGTCGTGCTCTCGTGCCTCACCGACCCCGAGGGCACGACCCTCCCCACGGTGGCGCACGTGGCGACGCTCGACCTGGGCACCGCATCCGTGGCGCCCGCGGTGGTGGCGAGCAACGACACGATCTTCCAGGCCGGGCTCGACGGGGTCGTGCCGAACGAGCCGGTGTCGTCGATGGTCGATCGAACGGGCGCGTTGCTCGGCATCAACGGCGGGTTCTTCGACAACGACAAGGGTCCGGCTGCCGGCACGGGCTCCGTGCCCGAGACCTTCTCGGGCCAGATCTGCGGCGGACTGGTCTCGAACGGGAGGATCGTGAAGAGCCCGCCCGCCGACCCGGCGCTCAACGTCGCGCTCGCCGTGCACGCCGACGGGCACCTCTCGATCGGCAGCGTCACCTTCAGCGGAACGATCGCCGCGAACGGATCGAGCATCCCGCTCGACGGCATCAACGCCCTCGGCGTCGCCGCCACCCAGCCGAGTTGCCCGAAGGCGCTCATGACCGGGCCGATCGAGGCGAGCGGGGTCACCCTCCTGACGCCCGACATGGGTGACGTCGTGCTCGCCGACAGCCCGTACGGCACCGCGAACTCCGACTACGCGATCGAGCAGCCCATCCTCGTGAGCGCGCGTCGCGACGCGGCTGTGGGCCCCGACTCGTACGTCGTGACCGGGGTCTCGCGCGAGAGTCTCGGCAGCATCCCGGCGCTGCCCGACGGAGAGGTGGCGCTGGTGTCGTCGTGGCCGGAGGGCGGTGGCGGGTCGGCCACGGCCGACTGGCTCGCCACCGAGCTCACCCCGGGCACCGCGTTCACCGCCGCGGGGGCGCTCTCCGACCCCACCATCACGACGCTCATCGGTGCGCCGGCACCGCTCCTCCTGAACGGACAGCCCACCGACCTCTCCGGCTACTACGTGCCGAGGTCGACTTCCCGCAACGCCGAGACCCTCCTCGGCCTCGACAGCACCGGAACGCAGGTGACGGTCGTGGTGGTCGACGACGTGCCCGGCTGGTCGTCGGGCGTCACGGGCGCCGAGGCGCAGGCGGTGATGCTCGCCGCGGGCGTCGACTCGGCCGTGCTCTTCGACGGGGGCGGTTCGAGCACGCTCGCCGCCCGGCTCCCCGGCACGCCCGACCCCGAGAACCCCTGCGGGCCGGGCGCGACGGTCGTCACCGTGCAGACGGGCGAGAACAACTACCCGAACGGATGCTCGAACCAGCGCTTCGTGGGAGACGCGCTGGTCTTCGTGCCCGCGGAGCCGCCGACGCCGACACCGACGCCCGATCCCACTCCGGCCCCCGCACCCGTACCCGCCCCTCCCGCCGCAGGCGGGGAGGGACTCGCGGCGACGGGCGCCCCCGCACCGACGCTCGATCTCGCGATCGGGGCGCTGATGCTGGTGCTCGGCGTCGGCCTCCTCGCCGCGAGGCGCCTGCGCCTCCGCACGCATGGGCCCCTCCCGTCGCCCGTCAGAGCAACCGCAGCTTCTTCACGATGGAGTCGACCGTCGCGCGGGGCCCCACGAGACTGAGCGCCGACACCTCGAGCGCCTCAGGGCCGGTCGCGCCGAGCATGGCGAGGTAGTCGTCGTACACGCGGGTGGTCTGGGCGGCCAGCGGCATGTCGGCGAGCCACACACCCTCAGCGGCGACTGCCTTCTCGCGCACGGTGCGCATCCGCTCGGCAGTGGCGCCGAGCACGGTGCAGCCGGCCCAGGGCAGCCCCGGGTGGTGGGCGCCGGCCGCGTCGTCGCCGCCCGGGCCGAGGAGGCCCGCGATGGCCTCGCCCGTCGCCGCGGCCACGCACGCGACGGCATTCGCGAGGCGCCCGGGCGGCAGCTCGGAGTCGACGACGACCACCCACTTCAGCCGCGAGGCGCGGGTCGACTCGCCGGTGACGATCTCGTCGGGGGCGTAGGCGGGAACATCGATCGACACGCGATCTCCTTGTCTGTCGTTCGGAAACTCGGGTCGAGATTAGGCATACTGTCGAAGCAGGCAAAAACAGCCCGTACTTAATGCGACGAGGGAGCTAAACGGCGGATGCTCGACGAACTTGATACGGCGATCCTCCGCGAACTGCAGACGGATGCACGGCGCACCAACCGCGACATCGCCGCGGCCGTGGGGGTGTCGCCGACGACGGCGCTCGATCGCACGCGGGCGCTGCGTGACCGTGGGGTCATTCGCGGCGCCACCCTCGACGTCGACCTCCCGGCGATCGGTCGGCCGGTGCAGGCGATGATCGCGGTGCGCATTCGTCCGCCGTCGCGGCGCAACATCGAGGGGTTCCGCAACTGGGTGGCGGCGCTGCCCGACACCATCGGAGTGTTCGTGACCTCGGGTACGGAGGACTTCCTCATCCACGTCGCCGTCGCCGACAACGACAGTCTCTACGCCTTCGTCATCGACCGCCTCACCGAACGCCCCGAGGTCGCCGACGTGCGCACCTCTGTGGTCTACGAACACCTTCGCAAGCGCCGCGTCGACCCGCTCGGGCCCTGAACTTCGCACCGATGCGACACGCTTTTGGCGGGAGCGCCAGGATGGGTTAGAGTAATCGTCGGCCCGCGCTGCGGCAGAGGCCAGTGGGGTATGGTGTAATTGGCAACACGGCGGTTTCTGGTACCGTTGTTCTTGGTTCGAGTCCAGGTACCCCAGCATTCAAAGGCCCTCCCCGGAGGGCCTTTTTCGTACCCGTCGCCTTTTTCGTTCCCCGGCGCGGGGATCAGATGGAGACGGTGCCGGTGGTCGTGCCGTCGTCGGTGGTGAGCTGGTAGGTCGACTGGCGGGACGGGACGACGCGCACGAAGACGAACTGGCCGGTGTCGCCGGTGAGGTACGTGGGGTTGTCGCCGGAGGGGGAGAGCAGCAAGGTGACCACCGTGTCGGTGACCGGTGTCGGCGGGTTCGTCGTGCGGGTGACCTCGCCGGCGACGATCGCGTAGCGGGTGCCGCCCGCATCCGTCACCTGGTAGGCGCTCGCCACCGTGATGACGGTGCTCGCGGTGGTCGACGCGGCCGCCGCCGGCGCTGCGGCTGCGGCCATCACCACCGGCACTGCCCACACCGAACCGATGACCGCGCGCCGCGAGACGTCCCCCATGAGACGACGCTAACCGCACGGGCTGGTTGCCTCAATGCCTCCGCCCGTCTATCAACCGGTTGATCCGCGCGGCGCCGCGTGGGGGAGGGTGATCGTCATGGTGGTGCCCGAGGCGGGGTCGCTCTGCACGGCGATGCTGCCGTCGTGGGAGGCGATGATGCTGCGGGCGAGGGTGAGGCCGAGGCCGAAGCCCTGCACGGCGTGGCGGCGGGCGTAGGGGGTGCGGTAGAAGCGGTCGAAGATGCGGGTCTGCTCGGCTCGGCCCATGCCGACGCCCTGGTCGGTGATGGAGATGGTGGCGCGTCCGTCGGCGCAGTCGTGGGAGATGCCGATGGTGGTGCCGGGCGCACTGAACTTCACGGCGTTGTCGACGACCTCGCGGAGCGCCCGCGCGATGCGCTCGGGGTCGAGGTCGATGACGCACTCCGCGTCGGTGTGCTGGCGCAGCTCGACGGTCTGCTCCTTCGCGTCGGCCACCCGTCGCGCCGCCGACGCCGCCCCGCGCAGCAGCTCGGTGAGGTTCGTGGGTCGCTTCACGGGCGGCAGCGTCGACTCGGTGGCGGCGAGCAGTTCGTCGATGCGCCGGCGCAGCAGCTCGGCGTTGCGGGCCACCACGTCGAGGTAGCCGCGCGCCGCAGGGTCGACCGGGCCCGGCGCCCCGGGCGCTTCGAGCGCGTCGGCCAGCAGCTCGAGATACCCCGTCACGTTGGTCAGGGGGGTGCGCAGCTCGTGGCTCACCGTGCTGAGGAACTCCTCGCGGATCTCGATCGCGTGCGCCAGCTCCGTGATGTCGTACGCCACGATCACCGTGCCCAGGAGTTCCCCGTCGGCACGCCGCACCCGCGACGACGACGCGACGATCGCCCGCTGCCGATCGGGCGGCCCCACCCACTCCACATGGTCGACGAGCGTCTCGCCGCGCAGCGCCCGAGGCACGATCTGCTCGTCGGGCGGGATCGGCGAGCTGCGGTCGGCGCTCAGCACCCGGTCGCCCGAGTACGGCGGCCTGCCGAGCTCGAAGCCGACCAGGGACGCGAACTCCTGGGCGTGCCGGTTCGACAGCGTCAGCCGGTTCGATGCGTCGAAGAACGCCACCCCCGTGCTGACCGTGTCGAGGATGGCCCGCGACAGCAGTGCCTCGTCCTGCGAGCGGGCGAGCGCCTCCGTGAGCGCCTCGTTCGCCTCGACCAGCCGCCGGCGACTGCGTCGCAGCTGAGCGGATGCGAAGTTCACCACGAGCGCGACGCCCACGATGAGCACAGGAAGGGTGACGACGTTCGCCCAGTCGAGGAGGTCGTCGGGTGCGTCGTGACGGTACACGAACGGGAAGCTCGTGATGAACACCGTCGCGAGAACGGCCACCACGATGCCTCGCCGCCCGAACGCGAAGGCGAGCCACAGCACCGGGAAGATCGACAGCATGCCCGCCGACGGCAGCACGGGGAGCAGCTCGGCGCGGATGAGCGCGACCCCCACGACGTCGAGCAGGGGAACACCGATCATCGCGATGGCGGGCAGCCGCTCCCACGGCACCGCGAGCACCAGCACCGAGGCGGCGAGCACGACCGCCAGCCCACTGAGCAACAACGGCGAACCGACGTCGACCGGGATGGGCAGCGCCGTCAGCGCCACCACGAACACCGTGCCGACGAGCAGGGGCAGCTGTGCGCGGATGAAGACCTTCAGCCGCCCTCGCGGACGCGTCCCCACCTCGAGCAGCGGCACGATTCCCCCTCGCTGCCGCGTCTCCGTCGCACGACGGCATCACCCCATCATCGACCCGGGGGCCGCCCCGCGCCACCCCGTGCGGGGGAGGTGGCGCCTCAGCCGCGCTGCGCGCGCCTCCGCAGCAGCACCAGACCCGCGCCGAGCAGGGCGGCGAGCACCGCGGTCGACGCCGCCGCACCGAGCGCGTCGAGCGGAGCGCCCGTCGCCGCGAGCGACCCGCCTGACCCCGACCCCGAGCCGCCGGGAAGCGGAGCAGGAGCAGGCGAGGGAGCCGGCCCCGGCCCCGGCGGAACCGAGGGCGTCGGCGTGGGCGTCGGCACCACCGCAGCCGCCACCTCGACGTCGAGCGCCGAGACGCCCCCGTCCTCCGCCGTGGCGGAGAGTGTGAGGATGCCCGGCTCCGTCTCGGCGGGAACGGTGACGGATCCGCGGAACGCGCCCTGCGCATCCGTCACCACCCCGTCGAGAGCGCCGGCGGCCCAGGAGAGCGCGACCGGCGCCTCCGGGTCGTACCCGGCACCGGTGACCTCGACCGCGCTGCCGGCGACGACGGATGCGGTGGTGCCGCTGATCGCACCGGTCGACGCCGAGAGAACGAAGGACGCTGCGGTGACGGGCATCGGGTCGTCCCAGGTGTAGCGGTCGATGTAGTGGTCGAGGAACGGGGCGCGGTCGCCCTGCGTGGGCACGTCGCCCGTGGTGGGCTCGACGTCGACGGCGAGCGTCGCCGAGGTGACGACGACCTCGGTGTTGCTGGGCGTCGGCGTCCAGATGCCCCAGTCGATGGTGTCGTAGGTGACGGCGAGGGTGTGGCCGGCGAGGAGGGTCCAGTCCATGCCGAGCAGCGAGAAGCGGGTGGCGCCGTCGGCGGAGAGCTTCGCGACGTTGGTGTTGATGGTGACGCCGGTGCGGTCGGGGGCGATGTCCCACAGCTGCACCGCGACGTTGCCGGCACCCTCGGTGTGCAGCTCGATCGAGGGCGTGCCGGTGAGGCGCACGTCGGTGCGCAGCGGCTGCGACTCGGTGACGACGCCGAGCTTCTGGTCGTTCGACTCAGGGGCCCCGTCGATCCCGGTGCCCGGGCCGGTTCCGGGCGCGGCGTCGGCGCCGGGCGCGGTGTCGCCCGCCGCCAGCGCCGCCGACTGCACGAGCGGGTTCGGGTTGGTGGGGTTCGGGTTGTCGTCGATCACCGTGCCGCGCCCGGTGTCGAGGTAGGAGCCCGGACGCAGCGCGATCGTGACCGGCTTCGAGGTGGTGCCCCACGCATCCGTCGTTCTCCAGTGGCCGAAGTTGTCCTGCACGAAGAAGCGCGAGTCGACGGTGTCGGTCTGCTCCTTCAGGTGGGCGTCGTAGAACGCGGTCACCTCGTCGAACCAGCCGGCGCGGCCCATCTGCAGGCGGCCCTCGGCGTCTTTCTCGTTGCCGCGCACGTGGTCCCACGGGCCGAGCCAGCCGCGCTGCTCTCCGGTGTGGTTCGTGAGGTACTTCTGCATGCCCTCGGGCTTGGTGTTCTGCTCGGTGAGGCCCTGCGTGAACAGGAGCGGGACGGAGGAGCCGCCCACGTTCGCCGGGAAGTCACGGATGCTCCAGAACGCGCTCGACCGGTCGGTCTCCTTGGTGCCCGCGAGAAGGGTCTCGGCGCACTCGGGATGCGACTTCTCGTAGGCGGCAGCTTCGAGGTAGGTGTCGGTGTCGGGGGCGATGTCGTAGCCGTCGTGCTGGTAGGCGCGGTCGACGCCGGGGAGGTTCGCGATGCCGAGGTAGGAGAGCGGGCTGATGGTCTGCTGCGGACGCGGCACGTCGTTCGTGACGAGGTAGTCGTAGGCGCTCCAGGAGGGTTCCTGGGCGACGACCGCCTTGAGGCCCTCGGGCTGCCGGTTGATGCCGACGAGTCCGGTCGAGGCGTCGTACGACTTGCCGTAGAGGCCGACGGCGCCCGTCGACCAGGGCTGGCTCGCCGCCCACTCGACGGCGGCCACCACGTCGGCCTGCTCGCCGGGGCCCTGCCAGTCGATGCATCCGGTGCTGCCGCCGAAGCCGCGCAGGTCGACGTAGACGAAGGTGTAGCCCTTCTCCATCAGGCCGGCGCCGGTGATGAGGTCGGTGAAGCGGGCGGAGGGGCCGGTGTGGTCGGGGTGGGTGTCTTCGTTCATGCCCGAGTGCGAGAAGTACGGGCCGATCGACATGATGACCGGGGTCTCGGCGTCGGGCGAGAGGCCGGCGGGGCGCAGCACGTCGGCGTGGAGGGTGACGGGGTCGCCGTTCGAGGAGGCGACGGGGGAGGGGAAGTAGTGCTCCGTCCAGGCGGCGCCGTCGGGCACGGAGGGGTTCTGGGCGTGCGTGGTGCCTGCGGCGAGGGGGGAGTCGGATGCGCGGGGCGCGGTCGGGCTCTTGGGCTCGTCGGCGAAGGCCGGGGCGGCGGTGAGAGTCACCGTCGTCAGGGCGAGGGCGGCGCCCAGTGTCGTCGCGCGTCGGATGGCCTTCATGTTTCCCCCGTTCCGGCAGCGGGCACCCTCGCCCGCCCCCCGTTCTACCGCTGTCGTGCCGAGACTAGCGGTGCGGCGGCCGAGCGGGTGGCGCATCCGTGAGTTTCTACCGACCCGCCGGATGCTCGCGCCAGCTGGCGGGGCGGTGGCCCGGGAAGACGCGCACACGGCGGTGGTGCGGGGTGGCGGTGGAGCGCGAGGATCGAGGGGAGCCGCAGCGTCGCGGCCCTGCTCGACCGAGGGAGTTCGACATGACCAGCGAGACCGACACGCCCGCCGCATCCGGAGCATCCGCTGCTCCCCGTGCCGCCGCCGACCCGCGCCACCCGGCGCCCCCGCCTTTCGACGCCGAACTGGCTGCGGCGCTGGAGTTCGTGGGGCAGATGATCCCGCCGACGATCCTGCCCGAGCAGATTCCGCTGTTCCGGCAGGGGATGGCAGACCCGACGCTCGACGAGCAGGTCGCGGCGGCGGGGGCGGTGCACGAGGAGCGCACGATCGCGGGGTTCGAGGGGGCGGAGATCGTGGTGTCGATCTTCCGGCCGGCGGTGCGCGCGGCGGCGGGGCCGGGGATCTATCACATCCACGGTGGCGGCATGATCATCGGCGACCGCTTCGGGGGTGTGCAGGGCTTCCTGCCGTACGTGGCGAGTCATGGGGCGGTGATCGTGTCGGTCGAGTACCGGCTGGCGCCCGAGTTCCCCGACCCGTATCCCGTGGAGGACTGCTACGCGGGTCTCGTCTGGACCGCGGAGCACGCCGACGAACTCGGCATCGACCTCGCGCGTCTCGTCGTGGGCGGGGCGAGTGCCGGGGGTGGCCTCTCGGCGGGGGTGACGCTGCTCGCGCGCGACCGTCGCGGGCCCGAGCTGCGCGCGTCGCTGCTCATCTACCCGATGCTCGACGACCGCAACCAGACCGTCTCCTCGCACCAGCTGCAGGGCATCGGTGTGTGGGACCGCACGAGCAACGACACCGGCTGGGACGCCCTGCTCGGCGACCGCCGCCACACCGACGCCGTGTCGATCTACGCCGCGCCGGCCCGCGCCACCGATCTCTCGGGGCTGCCGCCCACCTTCATCGACGTGGGCAGTGCCGAGGTGTTCCGTGACGAAGACGTCGAGTACGCCACGCGCATCTGGCAGGCCGGTGGGGTGTGTGAGCTGCACGTGTGGCCGGGTGGGTTCCACGGCTTCGACGGGCTCGCTCCGCAGGCGCAGCTGTCGATCGCGATGGTCGCGGCGCGGAATGCGTGGCTGACGCGGATGCTGGAGGGGTGAGGGGTGGGGGCTGAGGCTGTTCGCGCGACGGGTGGTGGTGCGGGACGGCTGGCTGACGCGGGTGCTGGGGGCTGAGGACTGGGGCTGAGGGCTGGGGCTGTGGGCGCGTAGGGTGGTGGCGACGACGAAGGAGTGCCGATGAGGGAGCTCGCGGGGAGGCTCGCCGCGCTCGATCCTGCGGCGAGTGAGAACCTCAGGGTGATCGCGTACTTCGATCGGCTCGTCGACGGGCGCGTGGGCGCCGAGGGCATGCTGCGCGGGGCCGCCGTGCTGAGCGGGACGACGGTCGGGCGACTCGTGGCGGGACGGGAGACGGGTCGCCGGTTCGGCGCGGATGGAGCGGCGCTGCCTGACGGAGGGCCCGCGGGCGGCTCCAAGGGCGCTGGCTCCGGCGGGAGCGGGTCCAGCGGGGGCGGGGGCCTCGCGGGCTGGCCGTCGGTGACGTTCGGGGAAGGGGAGGTGGTGTGGCTCGAGCGGGTGGGGGAGGCGCATGCGAACGACGCGATGATCCTCGAGCGGCTCGCCATCTCGTTGTCGGTGCTGTCGCAGCGGCTCGACACCGCGGCGCCGACGCGTCGTGCGGTGGAGGTGCTGCTGCTCGGCGACTCGACCGAGGCCGAGCGACAGGAGGCCGCCGACCGGCTCGGCCTGGCGCTGCACGCCGCAGTGCGGGCGGTCGCGGTGCCGGCGGTGATGCGGGTCGACCGGCCCGCCGCGCAGGCCGTGGTGGCGAGCCGGTTCGGGGTGGTGCGGGCCGTCATCACGACGCTCGAGCATCCGGCTGTCGCCGAGCGCGCGGGCGTCGGAATCGCCGCCTACACGCCCGACGAGGTGCGGGAGTCGTGGCGCTCGGCGCTGGTGGCTCTGCGGCTTGCCGATGACGAGCATCCGGTGGTCTGGGCCGAGTCGCTCGGGCCGCTCCTCGGCCTCGCCGAGGCGGAGGACCAGCGGGCGACCCCGCCGCCCGACGTCGCCGCGCTCGACCGCGCGCTCGGCACCCACTGGACCGAGCCGCTGCTGCGCGACCTCGCCGCCGGCGCGAGTCGCCGCGCCCTGGCGGCGCGCGCGGGCGTGCACCACTCGACGATGGGAGCGCGGGTGCACGAGCTGCCGGGGCTGCTCGGCTTCGACCCGGCGACGCCCCTCGGCCGCACCCGGCTCGACGTCGCGCTGCTGCTGCACCGGCTCGCCTCGACGCGTTTCGACGGGGAGGGCTGACCGTGGCGGGTGGAAGGTGCAGGACTTTCGAGCACCGAGGCTCTCTACGGCTCGGTCGCACGAAATGGGGAAGTCGTTCCGTCTCGCGGCACGGCAGGGAGGGCTGAGGTGCCGGAGCGGAGCGCGGGAATCCTGCCGTACCGGCGGCGCAGCGACGAGGTCGAGGTGTTCATCGGGCACATGGGCGGCCCGTACTGGGCGAAGAAGGATGCGCGGGGCTGGTCGATCGTGAAGGGACTCGTCGACGAGGGTGAGTCGGAGCTCGAGGCCGCCCGCCGCGAGTTCGCGGAGGAGACTGGGCACCCCTTCCCCGAGCCCGCGGATGCGCGCGGCTCTGGGGCCCTCGACTTGCTGGGGGAGTTCAAGCAGCCATCGGGCAAACGCGTGACGGTGTTCGTGGCGGAGGTCGACGAGCTGCCGCCGCTCGACGGCGGCAGCTTCTTCGAGCTGGAGTGGCCGCCGCGGTCGGGGCGCGTGCAGAGCTTCCCCGAGATCGACCGGCTCGAGTGGTTCGACGTCGAGGCGGCGGCCGAGAAACTCGTCGCCGGCCAGCTGCCCGTGCTCGACGCGCTCCGCGCCCGCCTCGCCGAGTAAACGCACGAGCGTGAGCCGGCGGCAGGCGCCGGCGGGTGGCGTCAGGCCGGCGGGCGCCCACGTCGCCGAGCGCACGTGAGCGCTGGTGGTTCGCCGGGCGGCCGGCGGGCCGTGTCAGGCACCGGCGGGTGGCGGCAGGCGGGCGGCGCCAGGCGCCAGCGGGTGGCGGGCCAGCGGGCGACAGCGGGCGCCGGCCGGCGGGTGGGCGGCGCCCGCGTCGCCGAGCACGAGTGAGTGCCGGCGGGCCGCCGGGCGGCGCCAAGCGCCAGCGGGTGGCGGGCGGCCGGGCGGCCGGCGGCGGGCGGCGGCGGCGGGCACGAGGGGGCCGCTAGTCTGGCGAGGTGCCTGAGACGACATCGCCTGCTGCCGCATCCGTTGGTCGTGTGAGGGGTGGCGCGGTGGCGGCGGTGCTCGTCGTGGCGGCCGCGCTCGCGGGGTGCACCGCGGGCGACGGGGCGGGGGCGGGGGCCGCCGGGGAGACCGCGGTGCAGCCTGGCGCCACCGTGACCCAGACGCTCAGCCCCACGCCCACCCCCACCCCGACCGAAGACGCCGTCCCCACCGCCGCCTTCGACCCCGTGCTGCAGCTCCTCGTCGAGCGGCTGAACGCCGCGCCCGACGTGGCGGCGTCGAAGTACTTCAGCGGGCAGCCCGTCACCGACGAGGCGCGCGAGCAGGCCGTGCTGCAGGCGGCTGCCGACGCGGCGACGGCGGCGGGCGCCGACCCCGACTACGTTCGCGACGTGTTCGCCGACCAGATCGCCGCGAGCAAGGCCGTGCAGGAGGCGCTGCTCGCCGAGTGGCGCTCGGGCACGACGCCCCCGCCCACCGAGGCGCCCGACCTCGCCACGCAGGTGCGCCCCGTGCTCGACCGCATCACCACCGAGCTCGTCCCGGCGCTCGCCGCCGCCGAGCAGTACCGCGCGGCAGACGGATGCGGCACCGCCGTCGGCAGCTCCGTCGCCACCACCTCGCCCGGCCTGGCCCCCTCGGCGAGCGGCGCCCTGGCCATCGCCACCGCGAGCCTCTGCGACTGACGCCGGGCGACTGACGCCCGGCCCCACGCGCGCAGAAAGGGTGGCGTCCGATCTCCGCGGAGACCGCACACCACCCCTCCTGAGGTGTATCAGACAGAGCGCCTAGTGGCTGTGCCCCGCCTCCTCCTTGAGGTACTGGTAGGGGTTCGAGAGGATCTCGACCTCGGGGATCTCGGGGTTCATCCCCGCCTTCCAGGTGGCGTCGCCGAGCTCCGACTGCAGGTACGAGACCGTGTCCTCGAGCTTCGCGCGCACCTCGGGCAGGTGCCCACCGGTGAGCTTGCCGTCGAACTTCACGGCTTCGCCGCCGACCAGCACGGTGTGCACGTCGCCGCGCCCGGCCTGGTAGACCACGTGACCGTAGGGGTTCACGATCGGCGTCATGGTGGGGGAGTCGTCGTTCTTGATGAGCACGATGTCGGCGAGCTTGCCCGCCTCGAGGCTTCCGACCTGGTCGAACTTGCCGAGCGCCTTGGCGCCGCCGCGGGTCGCCCAGTCGACGACGTCTTCGACGCGCAGCATCGCGTGGGTGATGGTCTCGTTCTTCTCGTGCGCGTGCAGGTGCTCGAGCGAGCGGTCGGCACCGATGGTGGTGCGCATCGCCGAGAACATGTCGGCGCTGAACCACACGCTGGTGTCGACCGACAGCGAGCCCTGGATGCCGAAGCGGCGGAGTGCGTGCGCCGGCGGGTAGCCCTGGCCGCAGGTCTGCTCGCTCTCGGTGGAGAGCGACACCGTGCCGCCGGTGCCCGCGATCATCTGGTACGACTCGTCGTTCAGGGTGGCGGCGTGCACGTAGACGGTGCCCGGGTCCATCACCTTGTTCTCGTACATGCGACGGATGCCCGTGTCGTTGGTCGCACCCCACACACCCGCGTGGGTGGTCACCCCGACTCCCAGCTCGCGCGCAGCCTCGAAGGCGGCCCGCTCGGGGAACGACTCCTCGGCGGCCGGCACGTCGAAGGCGAGCTGCGCGCCGAACAGGCGCGAGTCGTCGCGGGCGCGCTCGACCAGGCGGCGCACCTCGGGGTCTTGCGTCCACTCCCAGGGCGCGGCGGCGAGGTTGCCGTAGGCCAGCACGAAGCGGCCGGGGGAGTCGGCGAGGGCCTCGAGGGCGGCCTCACCGTGCTCGGGGGTGCGGAGGCCGTGCGACCAGTCGACGCTCGTGGTGACGCCCGACTCCACGGCGTCGAGAGCCGAGATGAGGTTGCCGGCCGCCACGTCTTGCGGGCGGAACTTCATGCCGTGCTCGAGGTAGTACCAGACGAAGTACTGGGTGAGGGTCCAGTCGGCACCGTAGCCGCGCATGGCGGTCTGCCACATGTGGCGGTGCGTGTCGATCATGCCGGGCATGAGGATGCCCCCGGACGCGTCGATCTCGAAGGCGCCCTCCGGCGCGCTGAGGTCGACGCCCACCTCGGCGATCTTCCCGTCGACGACGAGCACGTCGCCCTTCGGGATCACCGTGTGCGCGTCGTCCATCGTCAAGACGATGCCGTTGCGGAACACGATGGGCTGGCCGGGTCGCGGCTTCAGGGTGTCGGACATTGTGGTCGCTCATCCTCCTTGACTTGCGTTTCACTCGTGCGCTCAGATTAAGCGCCGCTTCACACATTGTCCAGTATTACTGGCTGTATTGTCGGACAATGTTGGAGCAAGAAATGGTTATACTATCTAAAACCACCGGGCGTGAGGATGCGCCGAGAAGGGCTGGGAAGCAGTGAGCGAAAAGACCATCGTCGTCGTCGGAGGAACCTCCGGTATCGGCTTGGAGATCGCCAAGGACAGCATCGAGCGTGGCGACCGCGTCGTCATCACGGGCCGCGACCAGGCGCGCACCGAGGAGATCGCCGCTTCCCTCGGCCCGGCGGCCACGGGCGTCGCCCTCGACATCTCGGAGCCGCGCACCATCGCCGGCCAGCTCGAGTCGATCGGCCAGGTGCACGGTCTCGTGCTCGCCGCCATCGAGCGCGACGCGAACACCATCCGCGACTACGACATCGAGCGGGCCATCCGCCTGGTGACCCTCAAGCTCGTCGGCTACGCCGAGACCGTGCACGCCCTGCTCGACCGCCTCGAGCCGAGCGTCGACACCGGCATCGTGTTGTTCGGCGGCCGCGCCAAAGACCTCCCGTACCCCGGCTCCACCACGGTGTCGTCGATCAACGGCGGCGTGACGGGCCTCATCAACACCCTCGCCCTCGAGATCGCGCCCATCCGTGTGAACGCCCTCCACCCGGGCATCATCGGCGACAGCCCGTTCTGGGCGAACAAGCCCGAGGGCGTGCTCGACGGCTACGAGAGCCGCACCCCCGGCGGCAAGCTCGCCACCATGGCCGACGTCGTCGACGCGACGCAGTTCCTGCTGCGCAACCGCGGCGTCTCGGCCGTGAACCTCTACGTCGACCGCGGTTGGTCGATCACCTGATCCGACACCCCCTCCCCGGGTGCCTTTTCAACGACGAAAGGAACGCACGATGACCTCGACCCAGCTGGCCGACGTGGCCCCCGCGCACGCGGCGGCCCCCAGCCTCGACGAGTTGCTGGCCCTTGATCCCCACGCTCTCGAAGAGAGGCTCGTCTCGGCGGCGCGCTCCATGCGGGACGAGATCATCTCCCACTCGGCGGAGGGGCAGCGGATCACGCACATCCCCGAGGCGCTGCACCACCGGTTCGAGGAGGAGGGCTTCTACAAGCTCTACATCCCGCGTGCCCACGGTGGCCTCGAGGTGCCGCCGGTGACGTTCTTCAAGGTCGTGCAGGAGATCGCCCGCGCCGACATGGGCATCGGCTGGAGCTTCTGCCTCTCGGCGAACCACGCCCTCATGTTCGCGAACTGGTTCCCGGCCGAGATCCACGAGGAGGTGTACGACGGCGGCAACTTCCGCGCCGCGTCGATGTACGCGCCGACCGTGAAGGCCACCCCGGTCGACGGCGGCTACCGGCTCGACGGCGTCGTCAACTACTGCTCCGGCATCCCGTGGTCGACCTACTTCCTCGGCCAGTGCATGCTGCCGGGTAAGGCGGAGAACGGCGGCCCGCGGGTGGGGCTCTACATCGCGCCGAAGGAGACCTTCGAGATCCTCGACGACTGGGGCAACACCATCGGCCTCAATTCCTCGGGGTCGAACAGCATCCGCTTCGACGGCACCTTCCTGCCCGAGCGCTTCATGGTCGAAGACGCCAACCTCATCGACTACGGCTTCGACGGCGACAGCCCCGGATCGGCCGCCTACGGCAACTCGATGTACTCCGCGCGCCACATGAGCTCGTTCGGCCTGGCGCTCGCCGTGCTCACCCTCGGCGGCGCCTACGCGGCGCTCGACGAGTACGAGTCGCTCATGACCACTCGCAAGACGACCATCCCGCCCTTCGTCTCCCGCAGCCAGGACCCCGACTTCCTGCGCTACTTCGGCGGCGCCATCGCGAAGCTCGCCACGGCCGAGGCCGCCACCTACAAGGCGCTCGAGATGTGGCAGGACGCCGCGCGCGACAACGTCGCGGGTGTCGCCCCGTTCAGCGACCGCACCGACGCGCTGCTCGGCGCCATCGGGCGCGAGGTCATCATCCAGACCTGGGAGGTCGTCGAGCGCGACCTCTACCGCACCATCGGCTCCACCGCGTCGAAGAAGGGCGAGCGCTTCGAGCTCATCTTCCGCGACATGGCGCAGGCCGCGGGTCACCGCAACCCGCAGCTGCGCGATGCGACCTTCCAGATGATCGCGCGCCAGACGCTCGCCGCCGCGGCCGACGCATGAGCGCCGAGACGGCGACCGGCACGGCGACCACGGTGACGGATGCTGCTGCCGCGGCAGGCGCATCCGTCACCCCCGCCGCGCTGCCCACGGAGTTCGAGCACTACCCCCTGCGCACCACGCGTCGCGGTCACTTCTGGGTGGCGGGCGAACGCGTGCCCGGCGAGCGCGGCACGGTGCAGCGCGCGCCGCTGTTCGTGGAGTGGGAGGCGCCCGCGGAGATCACCCGCCCCTACCCGCTCGTGCTCGTGCACGGTGGCGGCGGCCAGATCACCGACTGGCGCGGCACCCCCGACGGCCGGCCCGGCTGGGCCGACAAGTTCGTCGACGCGGGCTACCTGGTCTACCTCGTCGACCGGCCGGCGCACGGGCGGTCGTGGGCGCATCCGGATGTGGTGGGGGCTCCCGGCGCCCAGTTCAGCTACGAGATGGCGATGGGGCTGTTCGACACCGACATCCCGGGTCACGACCAGTCGCTGTGGAGCGGCGGCATCGGCGACCCCGGGCTCGATCAGCTCACGGCGGGCATGGGGTTCCTGCTCGCCGATCTCGCCGAGTCGCACCGCATGGACCAGGACCGCATCAGCCGCCTCCTCGACCGCATCGGCCCCGCCGTGCTGGTCACGCACTCGGCGGGCGGCCCGACCGGCTGGCTGGTGGCGGATGCGCGACCCGAGCTGGTGAAGGCGCACGTGGCGATCGAGCCGATGGGCCCGCCGTTCCACGAGTTCGGGCCCGGTTCGCGGCTCGACTGGGGGCTGGCCGCGGCACCGCTGCGGTACGAGCCCGAGGTCACCGACCCGGCCGAGCTCGAGGCGTCGCCAGGTTCGCACCGGCTGCCCGCCCTCGAGGGGCTGCCCGTGGTCGTGGTGGTGGGGGAGACCTCGCCGTTCACCGCCTGGGCGCCGCTCATGGTGGAGTACGTGAACGCCGCGGGCGGCTCGGCCGAGTTCCTCAACCTGGGCGACGCCGGCGTGCACGGCAACGGCCACGCCATGATGCTCGAGAAGAACTCCGACGCCGCGGTCGTGCCGATCCTCGACTGGATCGCGCGCATCCGGTAGCTGCGTCGGCGCCGAGAGAGCGAAAAGTGCCCCTTCCCGCGAGGTGAAGGGGCACTTTGCGTTCTCTCGATGTGACTTCTACATGGTGAGGGGCTGGCCGAGGAGCACGCGGCCGAGGGAGGCGAGCAGCACGTCGTGCTGGGCGCCGATGTGGGTGCGGTACATGGCGGCGTCGAGGTAGTACTTGCCCATCTGCGTGCCGGCGAGGGCTGCCGAGCTCGTGCCCGCGGTGGTGAACGCGACGTCGATGGCCTCCTGCGCGAGGCGGGCGGCCTGCACGATCTGGCCGCGCACGCGCACGTCTTCGCGGGTGGTGAACTCGGGGCCGCCGTCGACCCAGGCCTGGTTGAGCTCCTCGAACTCGCGCACGGCGGCGAGCAGCAGAGCAGCGGATGCTTCGGCGAGCGACACGACCTTGCCGTACCAGAGCTGGTACTCCGGCGACTGGCTGCGCGGCACGCGGGGCGGGAAGCTCGAGCCGCGCTCCATGAGGCGCTCGTACTCGTCCATGCAGGCCAGCGCGCAGCCGACCATCGTCTGGGTGAGGCCCGCGATGAAGATGGAGGAGGTGCGGCCGAGGTAGAGCGGGTTGCCGTGCAGCTGGTACCCGGGTGTGCCCTCGGCGCCCCACTCGATGTCTTTGAAGTTGAACGGCACGGCGTTGTACGACGCCACGAACGCGTTGTCGATCTCGATCGAGTTCGAGCTCGAGGCGTGCAGGCCGATGGTGCGGCCCTCGCCCCAGTCGTCGATGATGGTGAAGTCCTCGCGGGGGAGGATGAACATGTACGGCACCTTCGAGCCGTCGGGCTGTTCGATGAACGCGACCGGCATGAAGTGGGTGCTGAACGTGCATCCGCTGTTGTAGTCCCAGCGGCCGGTGAGGCGGTAGCCGCCGTCGACCCGGGTAACGCTGGCCTTCTGCGGGAAGGCGCGCGAGGCCGAGATGAACGGCTCGGCGGCGAAGGCCTCCTCCTGGGCGCGCTCGGGGAAGTGCGAGGCGAACTGGTAGGCGTGGCTCGAGCCGAGCTCCCACGACCAGCCCACGCCGGGGTCGCCGCGCGAGATCTCGATGGCGACCCTGAAGTAGGTCTCGAGACCGAGCTCGAGACCGCCGAAGCGCTTCGGGCGCAGGATGTCGTAGAGGCGGCCGGCGATGAAGGCCTGGTGGATCTCCTCGGAGTAGGTGCCGAGCTTCGCGTGCTCCGCCTGCAGTTCGCGCAGGCGCGGGCGGAGGCTGCGCGCGTATTCCACCAGCTCGTCGGCCGTGGGGGTCTTCGTGATCGGGGGGTCGTGCAGCAGTGACATGCGAGGCTTCTCCGATTCGCGTCGTTGCGGTACCGGCTGCTCGCCGGACTCGGTAATTATAGTAACTATAACTATATGTACCGCTCGGCGAGGCTGCAAGCCGTGGCCCCACACACGGGGATATGCTCGTGAAATGACCGGCACACCGCCCCGTTCGGAGCTCTTGGGCGAGCTCGGCCAGCGCGTCATCGACTCGTTCCGCTACCTGCAGCGGGAGGTGACCGTGCCGCACGCGGGGCTCATCCACATCACGCGCTCCGAGGCCGACATCATGCGCATCATCATGGAGGAACCGGGCATCACGGTGACCGAGATCGCCCGCGCCTTCGGTCAGCACAAGAGCAACACGAGCGCCCGCATCGCCGCCCTGGTCGAGAAGGGTCTCGCCGAGAAGGCCTCGGCAGCCGGAGACGGCCGCGAGGTGCGGGTGCACCCCACCGACGAGGCCGTGCAGAACCTCGCCGGGTACCGCCGCGTGTGGGCCGAGCACCTCGCCCCGCTGTCGACCGCCGACGACGAGCGTCTCGCCATCGCTGTCGACGTGCTCTCGGAGATCGCCGAGGCCCTCGCCGCCGAGTCGCGCGCGCAGTAGCCGCTCGCGGCGTCGCACGCTAGAGGTGACGAACGGTATGAGAATCACGCCGCGAAGCCCCGTCAGGGCTTGACTGCCTGATTCTCATACCATTCGGGAGCTGTTCAGGCGGCGGCGCGGACGGTGGCGATGACCTCGGCGGTGAAGGCGGGGAGGGAGGCGGTGTCGCCGGAGGGGGTGCGCACGGAGAACCAGGCGTTGTCGACGAGCACGCTCACCTGGTCGCCCGAGTCGGAGAGGTACGCCTCGCCCGGGTAGCCCGAGACGGGGTGCCAGCTGCCGCCGCCGACGGGTGTCGACTGCGGGAAGTAGTCCGCGCCGCCGGGGAGCACCGTGGCGGAGTACTGGTCGGTGCCCGTCGTCCAGGAGCAGCCGAAGCCGCCGACCTGGGCGTTGCTGCGGAACGAGGCGAGGGCGTACTCGCCCTCGTACGCGCGGAACTCGCGCATCGACGAGTCGCCGACGATCTCGCCGAGGCGAGCCGCCGAGATCAGTCCGTCGCACTCGGTCACCCCCGCGAGGTTCGCGCCTTCCGGCTGCCACAGGGTGCCCGGGTCACCCGCTCCGGCGACAGCATCCACGGCGATGCGGAAGGTGGCCCGTGCCGCTGCCATCGTCTCCTCGGTGACCGAGGGCGAGGTCGGGATGACAGCGAGCTTCACGCCGTACCCGTCGACGAACTCCACCATGCTGCACAGGGGGAAGCCGGTGTTGCCCACCTTGCAGTTCTCCCTCGACCGCTCGCTGAAGCCCGGCACCGTCGGGTATCCACCGAAGATCTCGCCGAGCGCGGTCGCGTCGTAGTCGTCGCTCGAGACGTCGGGGACGACGACGAGGGCCGCTTGCGGCTGGAGGCGGTCGGTGCGCTTCTCCTCGCTCTCCCACCGGCAGGTCAGGGCCCCGGCGCGGGCGTCGGCGAATCGCAGCGGGTTGTTGGGTGGGCCTGCGATGGCGATCGACTCCACCGCGCCGCCCACGAGCCCCTCGGCCGTCGCCTGGCCGAGCACCGTGTCGCACGACGCCGGCACACGCACGGGCGCCGTCTGCGGGGCGGGCTCGCACGGGGTGAGCGCCGCGACGCCCTCGTCGAGGGTGGAGGCACCGCCGATCAGCGTGACCCGGGTCACGCCCTGGTCTGCGAGTGCGGTCAGCGTCGCGCGCGGGACGCAGTCGCCGTGCACAGCGTACAGGGGTGCGGCGAGGTGACCGGCCCAGGCGGAGCCGGCCAGGGCATCCGGGTAGCCGGCGCCGGTGACGACAAAGGCGCGGTCGCTGCTCTCGAACGCCTCGGCGTTGATCGCCGCGGACGCCTCGTAACGGTCGGCGCCGCCGAGCCGGGTGACGGGGGCGATGGAGCCCAGAGCCTCTTCGACGGCGGGGGAGACGGATGCGGGCCCACCGGCCACGAGCAACCGCTCTGCCCCGAGACCGGAGAGCACGTCGCGCGTCGGCGAGTCGACGGTCGAGGCGAGCCCGTCGAGCAGCACGACGGGAGCCCCGCGCGACCCCGCCGCCGCACCCGCGCTCAAGGCGTCGGGGAAGTCGCGGCCGGTGGCGAGGTAGGCGGTCGGCGAGCCCCCGGCGAACACCGGCGACGTCGCGACCGCGCGGGAGGTGGCGTAGCGGTCGGGGCCGTCGATGCGGGTGACCTCGTCCGCCACCTCTCGCAGGGAGTCGAGCACGGGCTCCGACACCGATGCGGGGCCACCCACGACGACGACGCGCTGCGCGCCGAGACGATCGAGCTCGTCGGCGACCTCGGCCGGAAGCGAGCCCGAGCGAGTGAGCAGCAACGGCCCTCCAGCGACTGCCGCCGCCGGGCCGGCCGAGAGCGCGTCGGGTGCCGACTCACCGGTGACGACGTAGGCCACCTCCGCCCCCTCGGGGTAGGCGGCGCGGGAGATCTCGACAGCGGTGGCGTAGCGATCGTCTCCGGAGATGCGATCGACACCCGGCGCCGCCGCCACCGCGGGCCCCGCGGCTGCGGACGCCGGCCCGGCCAGCGTCACCGCCAGCGCCCCCGCGACTATCCATGCCCCGGCTCCCGCCACGACTCGTGCAACCCCTCGACGGCCCATGGTGCCCCCTCGCTCGATGTACCCCACATCGACAAGTGTGGCCCCGAACCGCCCTCAGGGCACCAGCACTCCGGTGATGTCGTCGAGCGCGAGCGATCGCCGCACCACGGTGTCGATCTCATCGAGGCCGTACCGGCGCGTGACGAAGGGCGTGGCGTCGAGCTCGCCCGAGGCGAGCATCGCCATCCAGCGCGGGAGGTCGACGGAGGGCGTGATCTGCCCGTTCTGGCAGCCGACCACGCGTTTGCCGTGCACCGTGAGCTGCAGCTGCGGCAGTTCGACCTCGGTCGCCGAGTGCGCCACCCCGGTGAGCACCACCGTGCCGGCCCGCCGCGCCATGAGCACGGCCTGCCGGCTGGCGATCGCGGGCCCCGCCGCCTCGATCACCACGTCGGCACCCCGCCCCGAGGTGAGCGCCTGCACGGCGGCCACCGGGTCGCCCCGGTGCGCGTCGATGAGATCGGTGGCGCCGAGCGACGCGGCGATCGAACGCCGAGACGGGTGCCCGTCGATCGCGATGATGCGCGAGGCGCCAGCGAGCCGCGCCCCCTGCACCGCCCACAGCCCGAGGTGCCCGAGCCCGAGCACGGCCACCGACTGCCCCGGCTGCACCTCGGCGATCGTGAACACCGCGCCGAGCGCCGTCGACACCCCGCAGCCCAGCAGGCAGGCGAGGGAGTCGGGCAGGTCGTCGGGAAGGGGGTGGACCTGGATGCGCTCCACGAGCATCCGCTCGGCGTACGCCCCCACACGGCCGGCCGCCCGAACCTCGTGCGTCTCGCCGCGCACGGTCAGGTCGGCCACCACCGGGTCGCTGCCGTCGAGCAGCACCGAGCACTGGTCGGGCCGCCCGATGCCGCAGTAGAAGCAGGCACCGCACTGCGGGGTGCCCGCGACCAGTACGCGGGTGCCCGGCGCGAGGTCGTCGACGCCCGGGCCTGTGTGCTCCACCACGCCCACCGCCGTGTGCCCGAGCACGACGGGCGGGGTCTTGCGGCGCATGCCGCGCCACCCCATCCAGTCGGTGGAGCAGAACGGCGCCTCGGTGGTGCGCACGACGAGCTGCCCGGCTGCGGGCTCGCGCAGCTCGATCTGCCCCACGTGGAACGGGCTCTCGAACTCCGTGAGCACGGCGGCCCGGGCCGTGAGGCCCGCGCGGGTGCTCACGCGGCGGGCCCTCCGTGGATGAGACGCGCCACGTGCCCGCGCAGCTGGATGAACTCCGGGTTCTCGCGCGTCGTGATCTGGTCGCGCGGCTCGGGCAGCTCGATGCTGATGTCCTCCACCAGCGTCGCGGGCGGTCGCGACAGCACGAGCACGCGGTCGGCCAGGTACACGCTCTCGTCGATGTCGTGGGTCACGAACAGGATGGTCATGTGGTACCGGTCGCGGATCTGCAGCACCAGGTCTTCGAGCCCCTCCCGGGTCTGCGCGTCGACCGAGGCGAACGGCTCGTCCATGAGCAGCAGCTTCGGCCGGTAGGCCAGCGCCCGGGCGATCGCCACGCGCTGCTGCATGCCGCCCGACAGCTGCCACGGGTAGCGCTTCTCGAAGCCGCGCAGCCCCACCGCCTCGAGCGACTCGGCGACGAGCGAACGCCGCTCCGTCTTCGAGATCGACGAGCCCTGCAGGGGGAACGCGACGTTGCGCTCCACCGAGAGCCACGGCAGCAGGGAGCGGCTGTAGTCCTGGAACACCATCGCCATGCCGTCGGGCACACCTGTGCTCCTCACGCCGTTCACCCACACCGCGCCCTCGCTCGGCTGCAGCAGCCCGGCGAGGGTGCGCAGCAGCGTCGTCTTGCCGGCGCCCGAGGGGCCGACGATCGAGACGAACTCCTTCGGCTGCACCGAGAAGGCGAGGTCGCGGATGGCCTGGTGGGCGCTCTCGCCCCGGCCGTAGGTGTGCGAGACGTGGTCGACCACCACGGCTGCGCCCGGCGTGCCGGGGGCGGAAGCGGCGGCGGATGCGGTGGCCGGGCCGGCGGGGGAATCGGTCGTCGTCTGGTCGGTCATGAGAACACCGTCTTTCAGATCTTCTGGCGGGAGAGCCGGTGCCAGGAGAGCACCCGGCCCTCGACCAGGTCGAGGAGGGAGTTGAGCAGGAGCCCGAGGAGCGCGAGGGCGAGCATCCACGACCACATGTCGAGCAGCTGGAAGCGGCCCTGCGCCTGGATGAGCTGGAAGCCGATGCCGTTCGTGGCGAGGATGAACTCCGACACGATGGCGAGGAGGAGCGCCGCGGTCGAAGCGATGCGCAGGCCCGCGAAGATCTTCGGGCTCGCCGCCGGCAGCACGATGCTGAACAGCCGGCGCACGGGGGAGATCTTGAACACCTTGCCGAGGTCGAGCATGGTGCGGTGGATCGACCCGACACCCGCCGCCGTGTTGATGAGCACGAACCAGGAGACGCCGTAGGCGATGAAGATGACGCGCATGTCGTCGCCGCCGCCGAGCAGGATGATGAACAGCGGCAGCGTCGCCGTGGCGGGGATGGAGCGGAGGAACTCCACGATCGGCGTCACCGTCTCGCGCGAGGCGCGGCTGAGGCCCATCGCGGTGCCGACCACGACGCCCCAGGCGGCTCCGATGGCGTAGCCCGCGAGCATCCGCCCCACCGTGGTGAGGAAGTCGCCGGTGAACACCGGCGTCGCGAGCTGCTCCCCGCCGAACAGCAGCCGAAGCAGGTTCTGGCCGATGGCCGAGGGCTGCGGGAAGAACGGCGACGGCCAGAGCGCGGTGGCGATCTGCCACAGCGCCACCAGCACCGCGAGCGGGATGATGAAGTACGCGATGCTGACCAGGATGCTGCGTCCGTGGCGCGGCCGGTCGCGGCGGCCCGCGGCACGAGACGCTGCGGAGGGTGCGGTGGTGGGTGCGGTGGCGGGCGAACCCGGGGTGCGGTCGGTGACGGCCATCAGCTTCCCTGCCTCGTGGTCGAGTCCCAGCCGAAGTAGCGGCGTTCGAGCCCGCCGATGCCGAGGTTGATGACGAGCCCGAGCAGGCCCGCCGTGACGGTGGCGGCGAGCACCGCGAGGTACGACTCGGCGTCGCCGTAAGCGCGTTCGCGCGAGATGAAGGCGCCGATGCCCTGGGCGCCGCCCGCGATGAGCTCGACGGTGATCACCACGATGAGCGCGATGGAGGAGGCGATGCGGATGCCCGTGACGATGAACGGGGCCGCCGACGGCAGCACGATGCGCCGCACCACGCCGAAGCGGCCGACGCCGAAGCTGCGCGCCATCTCCTTGGCGTAGGGATCGACGTCGTGCACGCCGTAGAGCGTGTTGAACATGATGGGCCAGACGGCCGCGAACACCACGATGACGAGCTTCATCTCGAGCCCGGCGCCGAGGATGAGGAGCACGAGGGGCACCAGGGCCACGGGCGGGATGGGGCGCATGAGCTCGACGATGGCCCGCGCGCTGCGGTAGGCCGGCTTGAACAGCCCGAGCGCGATGCCGAGCGGGATGGCCACGGCGCAGGCGATGAGCATGCCGTAGACGTAGGTGAGAAGGGTGGCGAGAACGTCGGCCCGGAAGTCGGCCTCCGTCCACAGCAGCACCGACTTGGTGAGCACGCTCGAGAAGGGCGGGAGGAAGGCGGGGTTCACCAGGCCGGCGCGGGAGACGATCTCGAGCAGCAGGGCGAGCCCCACCGCGCCGGCGAGTCCGCGCCAGAGGGCGGTGCGGCGGGGGGCCCGCCCCCGCGCGCGGGAGCGGCGCGGGGGCGGGGAGGTGGCGGTGGCGGTGCCGCCGGGCGCACTCGTGGAGGTCACGGCGATGGCCACGATCAGCAGCTCTCCGGAGCGGGCAGCACGTGGGCGGCCAGGTCGTACTCCTCGGTGAGACGGCCGCTGGAGAAGTAGACGTCGGCGTTGCGCTGGATCTCGTCGAGTCGGTTCGTGGTCTGGTACTCGAGCATCACCTCGTTGGCCGCGACCTCGGCGGGGGCGCCGAGGAAGGCCGAGAACTGCTCCTCGAAGTACGCGCGGTCGTCGACCAGGGCGCCCTGCGCGTCGAAGATCGAGCACTGGATGGCGGCGATGGTGTTCGGGTTCTGCTCGGCGAACTGGCGGGAGGCCACCCAGCCAGACTCGGCCATGCCCTCGTACTCGTCTGCCCCGTAGTCGAAGACGCTCACGCTGCCGAGTCCGCGCACGGCGGCGAGGGTGGGGCCGACGGCGCTCGAGGCGTCGACGGTGCCCTGCTCGAGGGCTGCGGCGACCTCGCCGTAGGGCAGCTCGACCCAGTTCACCGCGTCGGGGTCGAGGTCTTGCTTGAGCATCGCATCCCGCAGCTTGATGGCGTGGCTCGACGAGAGCGAGATGACGTTGACGGTCTTGCCCTCGAGGTCGGCGAGCGAGGTGATGCCCGACGACTCGAGCGCCTCGAGCGAGCTCGTGCCGGGGGAGGAGGCCCAGCCCTCGGCGATGACGACGAGGTCGAGGCCCTGCTTGATGGCGTCGATGACGCCGAAGTAGCTGGTGTTGGCCGCTGCGGCGTCGCCCGAGATCACCGAGGTGACCGCGACGCCGGAGTTGTCGACGAAGTAGGGCTCGATGGTGAGCCCGTACTCGCTGCCGAACTCGTCGGCGGCGAGCTGCAGCGGGATGGTGCCCGGCCCCTTGATGCCGGTGAGCGACACGTCGGTGACCTCGGGGGCGCTCGGGTCGCCCGCGGTGAGGGCGTCGGCGGCGCCCGTGGCTCCGCCGTCGGTGCCGGGCGCACAGGCCGCGAGCGAGGCGGCGAGCCCGAGGGCGACGGCGCCCCCCAGGGCACCTCTCGTGATGCGGTGCCGGGCCCGGGCGTGCTGTGGGCGTGCAGGCATGATGACGTCCTCTCCATTGAGTTCAGATCACGTGTGTTTGTCAGACAATATGATGATCTGGCTGAATGGTCAACCCGTCTGCCTGCCCGCTCGCCGGGCGGATGTCAGTTCTGGTCGGAACCGTTGTCGGCCTGGCGCAGGTGCAGCAGGGCGGTCTTCGACGCGTTGCGCACGTGCGTGGCGCACAGTTCGGCGGCCTCCTTCGCGTGCCGCTGCTTCGCCGCCGACGCCATCGCCCGCAGCTCCGTCGCCACTTCGACGGCGCGCCCCGGCTCCGCCATCGAGGTCGCCCGCAGGATGCGCACCCTGGCCTGGATGCCCTCGATGATGTTCTGCAGGGTGGGGCTCGCCGCACCCTTGATGAGCACGTCGTAGATGCCGTCCTTGGCGTCGAGCACGAGCTTGATCTCCTGATCGCCGGTGGAGAACTCGGCGAAGTTCTCGACGGCGTCGTCGAGGCGGGCGAGCTGCTCGTCGGTGGCGCGCTCGACGAAGCGCTCCACCAGGATCGACTCGAGCACCGCGCGGATCTCGTAAAGGTCCTCGGCCTCGGCGAGCGACGGGGCGCTCACGATCGCGCCGCGCTGCGGCACGACCGTGACGAGCCCCTCGCTCGTGAGCTCGCGCAGCGCCTCGCGGATGGTGGTGCGCGACACGCCGAGCTGCTCGATGAGCTCGCGCTCGACCAGACGCTGCCCGGGTCGCAGGGTGAAATCGAGGATGGCCGAGCGGAGGGCCGAGATGACCTGCTCGCGCAACGGCGCCGCGACACGGTCGACGTGTGCGCTCGACCAGGCTTGGGAGAGGGTGTTGGGAGCGGTCATCGTGCCTCCTTCGCGGCGGGATGGTGTGCCGATCATACAGCGGGCACGCATCCACCCGGTCAGCCGCGCGGCGGGCCGGGTTGCGCGGGATGCGGGGAGAACGCGAATATATTACTGTCAGACAATCTGAGGCGAGACTCAGGGCGCGAGGGTGCGCCCGGCGCCCGGAGCGGCTCCGGCCGCAGAGGAAAGGCGGCACGATGACGTACGCAGGGCTCGAGGGCAAGGTCGCGATCGTGACAGGGGGGACCGGCGGCATCGGTTCGGCCGTGGTCGACAGGCTCTCCGCCGCCGGTGCGAAGCTCGTGATCGTCGACCTCGACGGCGATCGCGCCAAGTCCGCGGCCGACGCACTCGACGGCGAGGCCATCGGCGTGCAGGCCGACGTCTCGACCGAAGCCGGCGTCGACGCCTACCTGCAGGCGGCGCTCGACACCTTCGGCTCGGCCGACCTCCACCACCTGAACGCCGGCATCGCAGGCAAGCCCGGGGTGCAGCTCACCGACGCCGCCGTCGACGAGTGGGACGCCGTGATGGCGGTGAACCTCCGCGGCCCGTTCCTTGGCACCCGCGCGGCTCTCCGCCACTTCGTCTCGACCGGCACCACGGGCTCCATCGTGGTGACCGCCTCCATCGCGAGTCTCCGCGGGGCGGCCGACCTGCTCGCCTACACCACCTCCAAGCACGGTGTGGTGGGCCTCGTGCACGGCGCCGCCGTCTACGCCGGGCCGATCGGCGTGCGCGTTAACGGCGTCGCCCCCGGCATCGTGCCCACGCCCATCTTCGGTGAGGCGGGCATCCAGGACATGAAGAAGCGGGCGAGCACCTCGCCGCTCCGGCGGGCCGGTGAGCCCGACGAGGTGGCGGCGGCCGTGGCGTTCCTGCTCAGCGACGACTCCTCCTATGTCACCGGCGCCGTGCTCTCGGTCGACGGTGGCGCGAGCGTGCAGAACACGAACCGCTACGGCGGAGGCGCAGGCCTGTGGGACCCGGCGGGCATCGACGACGACCTCGTCTCGGCCTGGCGTGCCGGGGTCGAGGGCTAAGTCACTGAACGTCCGCCGAGCGGATTGTCCGACGATATTGACATCATACAATCCGTGCGACAGCATGGGATCACGGGCCGCATCGACGCGACCCAGCAGTTTCGAAGGGGAAACCGCATGAACATCGTCACCGGCGTAGGAGGCTACGTCTCCGCATCCGTCGCCGAGCGCCTGCTCGAGGCCGAGGGCGCCGATCGGCTCGTGGTCGCCAGCCGCGATCAGAAGGTGCTCGACGCCTGGCGCGACCGGGGCGTCGACGCCCGCTACGCCGACTACAACGACAAGGCCTCGCTCGTCGACGCGTTCCGTGGGGGTGAGCGGCTGTTCCTGGTCTCGGCCATGGAGGCCGGGCCGAGCCGTCAGCGCCAGCACCGCAACGCCGTCGAGGCGGCGGTCGAGGCGGGTGTGCAGCACATCGTCTACACCTCGTTCATCGGCACCGAGCGGCCCGAGGTCAACTCGGTCGAGGTCGCAGACCACAAGTTCACCGAGGGCCTCATCCAGGCCAGCGGCCTGCGCTGGAACATGCTGCGCAACAACCAGTACGCGGATGCGATGGCCGAGAACCAGGCGGCCATCGCCATCACCTCGGGCCAGAGCATCGGCAACACCGGTGAGGGACTCGTCGGCTTCGTCGCACGTTCCGACGTGGCGGCTGTCGCCGCCGCGATCATGCTGGGGGCGGGGGAGCCCGACACCGGCTACGACGTCACCGGGCCGGAGCTGCTGAGCTACCGCCAGGTCGGCGAGATAATCGCCGAGTTGAGCGGGGCGCCGATCACCATCGTCGACCTCAGCGACGACGAGATGTACGCCATGTGGGACGCCCTCGGCGTGCCCCGCGACGCCACCGGCGACTTCTCGAAGTCGCCCGTGCCCTGGGCGAGCGACGGCATGGTGACCTTCGGGCAGATGATCAGGGCCGGCCACCTGGCCAGGCTCACCGACGTGGTCGAGCGCTTCACGGGCTCGAAGCCGAGGGCGCTCCGCGACCTCATGCTCGAGCGCCGCGACGGCTGGCCGCCCGCGCCCGCCGGCGCCGGCGCCGGCGCCCAAGGGGCTGACGTCGCATGAGCGACGAGTACGAGTTCACCATCGTCAAGTACGGCACCCGCCACGGGCACCGCGCCGAGGTCTACCTCAACTACCACGTGCACGGCCAGCCCGACGGGCCGATCGACATGGACTACTTCGTCTGGGTCGCCCGCAACGACGAGCGCACCATCCTGTTCGACACCGGCTTCTCGGTGCAGGGCGGGGCGAACCGCAAGCGCAGCTTCGTCGCCGAGATCCCCGACATCTACGCGGCCCTCGGCATCGACATGGGGGCCGAGCAGACGCTCGTCGTCACCCACGCGCACTACGACCACATAGGCAACCTCGCCGCCTTCCCGAAAGCGCGCATCGTCATCGCCCAGGCTGAGCTCGACTTCTGGCTGTCGTCGATGGGCGAGCGCGCACAGTTCGCCTGGTCGACCGAGCCGGAGGAGATCGACGCCCTCCGCCGCGCCGTCGACGAGGGTCGGGTCACGACCTTCACCGACTCCCTCGAGGTGGCGCCCGGCATCGAGCTGCTCCAGGTGGGCGGCCACACCCCCGGCCAGGCCGTGGCGCGCATCCGCACCTCCGACGGGGAGGTGCTGCTGGCCTCCGACGCCGTGCACTACTACGAGGAGTACGAAGACGACATGCCGTTCGCCTTCGTCGCCGACCTTCCCGGCATGTACGCGGGTTTCGACCGCATCCGGGAACTCCTCGACGGCGGCGTGAAACACCTCGTGTGCGGCCACGACCCCTCCACGCTCGACCGCTTCCCGGCCGTCACCGACGGCCCGCTCGCCGGCATCGCCGCGACCATCGGAGCCCCACGAAAGGACCCCGCCTGAGATGACCGATCACCCAGCGACCGATCACGCAGCGACCGATCACCCCGTGACCGATACCACGGCCCCCACCGACCGCATCGGCTTCATCGGCCTCGGCAACATGGGCGGCCGCATGACGCGCCGCATCGTCGACGGCGGCGTGCCCGTGCACGGCTTCGACATGCAGCGCGCCGCGGTCGAGGCCGCCGGCGCCAGCCCGCTCGGCTCGGCCGTCGAGGTCGCCGAGCAGAGCGACGTGGTGTTCCTCTCGCTCCCCGACAGCAAGGTGGTCGAGCGGGTGCTGCTCGCCGACGAGGCCTTCATCCCGGCGCTCCGCGACGGCGCCGTGGTCGTCGACCTCAGCACCGCCTCCCCGTCGTCGACCCAGCGCATCCACGAGAAGCTGGCGGCGCGGGGTGTGCACTACCTCGACGCGGGCATCTCGGGCGGCGCGGCTGCCGCCGAGAAGGGCGCGCTCACCCTCATGGTGGGCGGCGACGCCGGGGCGCTCGACCGGGTGCGTCCCGTGCTCGCCCACTTCGCCACGAACGTCTTCCTCATGGGCGGCTCGGGTGCCGGCCACTCCACGAAGCTGCTCAACAACTTCCTCAACGCCATCAGCCTCTCGGCCACCGCCGAGGTGATGGTGGCGGCGAAGAAGGCGGGGCTCGACCTGGCGACCGTGCTCGATGTGCTGAACGCCAGCTCGGGCGTCAACTTCGCCACCCTCAACCGCTTCCCCAAGATCATCACGGGCGACTATCTCAAGGGCGGGCTCACCAACGCGCTCATGATGAAAGACGTGGTGCTCTACGTCGATCATCTGCACGAGCTCGGGGTCGCCTCGCTCAACGCGCCCGGCCCGATGGCGAGCTTCGGCCTCGCCCAATCGCTCGGCTACGCCGACCAGATCAGCAACACCGTCGTCGACGCGATCGGAGACGTCTCGGGTCACGTGCGCCTGCACGAGCCCGACGCGTCGCCCGATTCGCCCGCAGCCGGCACGGCACGACCCACCGACACGAAGGACTGAAGCCATGACCAACCACGACGCCACCAGGGGCGAGACCTACGAGGCCGGCCTCCAGGTGCGCCGCGAGGTGCTCGGCGCCGAGCACGTCGAGCGCTCGCTCGGCGCGGTGACCGAGTTCTCCCGCCCCATTCAGGAGCTCGTCACCGAGTACTGCTGGGGAGCGGTCTGGACGAGCGACGGCCTCGACCGCCGCACCAGGAGCCTGCTCAACCTCGTCATGCTCACGGCGCTGAACCGGCCACACGAGCTCGGGGTGCACGTGCGCGGGGCGATCCGCAACGGCGTGACCGTGGAGGAGATCCAGGAGGCGCTGCTGCAGACCGCCGTGTACGTGGGAGTTCCCGCGGCGCTGGAGTCGTTCCGCATCGCCGAGTCGAAGCTCACCGAGATGAAGACGGCCGGCGAACTGTGAGCGACTCGCCCCGCCCCGTCGTCGCGTTCATCGGCCTCGGCAACATGGGCACCCCCATGGCCGAGCGTCTCGTCACGGCGGGCTACAGCGTCATCGGCAGCGACGTCGCCGAGGCCGCGCGCGAGCGCCTCGTCGCGGTGGGTGGCGAGAGCGCCGAGAACGCAGCGGATGCCGTCTCCCGCGCCGACCTCGTCATCCTCATGCTCCCCAACTCCGCCATCGTGGAGCAGGTGGTGACCGGGGGTGACTCCGGCGGAGGCGGCGTGCTGGCGGTGGCCCGCCCGGGAACGCTCTTCGTCGACATGAGCTCCTCCGAGCCTCTCCGCACGCGCGCGCTCGCCGAGACGGTCGCCGCGGGCGGCGCGCGCCTCATCGACGCGCCCGTGAGCGGGGGAGTGAAGGGCGCCGTGGCCGGCACCCTCACCATCATGGTCGGCGGCGCCGAGGCCGACCTCGCCGACGCCCAGGGCGTGCTGGAGGTGCTCGGCAAGCCCGCGCTCGTCGGCCCCATCGGCGCCGGACACGCGCTCAAGGCCATCAACAACCTCATGTCGGCGGCCCACCTCTGGGTCACCAGCGAGGCCATGCTCACCGGCATCGCCTTCGGTCTCGACCCGAACGTCATGCTCGACGCCATCAACACCTCGAGCGGCCGCAGCGGGTCGACCCAATTGAAGTGGCCGAACTTCATCGTCGGGGAGAGCTACGACTCGGGCTTCGGCCTCGCCCTCATGCTGAAGGACATGCGCATCGCCACCGGCCTCGCCGAGAGCCTCGGCGTGCCGCACACGCTGAGCGACCGGGCGGTCGAGCATTGGAGCACCGCCGACGCCGAGCTCGGCCGCGGCGCCGACCACACCGAGGTGGCGCGCTGGCTGCGGCAGCAGGAGCAGGCCGCGCAGCAGGAGGGGAACAAGTCATGACCGACTCAGCCGACGACGCCCGCAAGGCCGAGATCCGCCGCGAGTACGAGGCCGCCCACGGGGAGTGGGACGGCGGAACGCAGGCCGTGCTCGACCTCGATCCCGAGTTCCTCGCCGCCTACTCGACGCTCGCCGCCGTTCCCGACCGGGTCGGCGCCCTCCCCGAGAAGGTGCGCCACTTCGTGCGCCTCGCCGTCGCCGCCAACTCGACCCATCTCTATCTGCCCCCGGTGCGCGGCCACATCCGTCGTGCCCTGCAGGCCGGTGCCACACCGGCCGAGGTGATGGAGGTGCTCGAGTGCTGCGCCACCCTCGGCATCCACTCCATGAACATCGGCGTGCCCATCCTGGTCGACGTGCTGGAGCAGGAGGGCATCCGCACGGGCGCCGCCGAGCTCGACGAGTACCAGGAGCGGCTCAAGGCGGAGTTCACCGAGAAGCGCGGCTACTGGCACAGCTTCTGGAACGAGATCCTCGAACTCGCCCCCGAGTTCTTCGACGCGTACACCGAGTTCTCCTCGGTGCCGTGGGTCTCCGGCCCCCTGGAGCCGAAGGTGAAGGAGTTCATGTACATCGCCTTCGACACCGCGGCCACCCACCTGTACACCTCGGGCCTCCGCCTCCACATCGAGAACGCCGTGCGCTACGGTGCGACCGCCGCCGAGATCGTCGAGGTGATGGAGATCGCCGCGACCCTCGGCATCCACGGCGTGTTCGAGGCCGCCCCCGTGCTCGTCGAGGAAGCAAGGAAGCTCTCATGACGACGTCGACACCGGATGCGTCGCCCTACGAGCTGAGCGCGGAGGCCGAGCAGCGCTTCCGCGAGCTGCTCGGCGACGACGCCGTGGTCACCGACCGCGCCGGGCGCGACGAGTACGCCGACCCCTACTGGGTCAAGGGCGACCGCAGCTACGACTCCTCCGCCGTGCTCTACCCCTCCAGCACCGAGCAGGTGCAGGCCGTCGTGCGGATCGCCGACGAGCTCGAGGTGCCGCTCTGGGTGTCGTCGCAGGGCCGCAACAACGGCTACGGCGGCCCCTCGCCGCGCGTCGCCGGCTCGGTGCTGGTGAGCCTCCGCCGCATGAACAAGGTGCTGGAGATCAACCCGACCCTCGCCTACGCCGTGGTGGAGCCCGGCGTGAGCTGGATCGACTTGCATGCGGCCATCGCCGAGGCGGGCCACGACGACCTCCTGGTGTCGGTGCCCGACCTCGGTTGGGGCTCCGTGGTGGGCAACTCCCTCGACAGCGGGGTAACCTACCTGCCGCTCGGCGTCGACTTCCAGGCCCCCACGGGCATGGAGGTCCTGCTCGCCGACGGCACGCTCCTGCGCACCGGCATGGGCGCGCTGCCGAACTCCAAGGCCTGGCACACCTACAAGCGCGGGCTCGGCCCGGTTCTCGACCCGCTGTTCGTGCAGTCGAACTTCGGCATCGTCACGAAGATGGGCTACTGGCTCATGCGCAAGCCCGAGGCCTACGCGCCCCTCTTCCTCACGGTGCCGCGCACGCACCAGCTCGAGCAGGCCATCGACGTGCTGCGGGAGCTGAGGCTCTCCGGGCTCATCCGTGGCGTGCCGGTGATGCAGAACACGCTCACGCTCGCCTCCCACTTCCCCGAGCTTCTCGGCCCCATGCAGGCCGAGGGCACGCTCGGCGAGGAGCAGCTCGACGCCCTCGCCGACGCCACCGGGGTGGGGCGATGGGGGATGCGCACCGCGGTCTGGGGCGACGAGGTCGTCGTCGCGCGCCAGGTCGAGCGCATCACCGAGGCCTGGTCGGCGATCGACGGCGCCCGGGTCGACCACCATCGCACCTTCCTCCGCGACGAGTGGGACCAGATCGAGGAGTTCGCCGACAAGGTGCAGGCGGGCATTCCGAACCTCGACATGCTCGAGTCGATGCCCCCGGGCTTCGGCCACGTCGGCTTCTCGCCCGCGGTGCCTCTCGTGGGCAGCGAGATGGTGAAGGTCGTCGAGCTGATGGAGTCGACGGTGAAGCGGGAGACCACGGCGAGCTTCCTCGTCGGCATCTGCGTGGCCAACGAGCGCACCGCCGTGGTGGTGGGCGGGTTCGGCTTCGACACCGCGAACGACGCCGACGTGCGCGACGCCTACCGCACCGTGAAGACCATGATCCGCGAGGTCGGCGAGCTCGGCTACGGCGAGTACCGCGCCCACCTCGACTTCATGGACGAGGCGGCCGCCGAGTACTCCTTCGGCGACCACGCCTACCTCCGCTTCGTCGAGCGCATCAAAGACGCGGTCGACCCGAAGGGCATCCTCTCGCCCGGCAAGCAGGGCATCTGGCCCGCGAACCGCCGCACCACCTGAACCGCATCATCCACCCACCCTGCAGTCGAGGAGCAACGATGCCCCACCAGATCACCGAGGCCGAGCTCGCCGCCTTCCGCTCCGAGCTCGACGGACCGCTGTTCGAGCGCGGCGACGACGGCTACCAGGCCGAGATCGACGGCTTCAACTCGCTCTCGCCGATGGCGCCCGACCTCGTCGTCGGCGCCACGGGCGAGGCCGACATCCAGGCGGCCGTGCGCTTCGCCGCGGCCCACGAGCTCGAGGTCGTGGTGCAGGCCACCGGTCACGGCTCGTACCGCGGGGTCGACCACGGCCTCCTCATCCGCACTCACCGGCTCGACTCCGTCAGCGTCGACCCCGACGCGCGCACCTTCACCATCGGTGCCGGCGCGCGGTGGATGGGCATCCTCCCGCAGCTCGCCGAGCACGGGCTCGCCGCGGTGACCGGCTCGTCGCCGAGCGTCGGCGCGGTCGGCCTCACCCTCGGCGGGGGAGTCGGCCCGCTCAGCCGCACGCTCGGCTGGGCTGCCGACCGTGCGGTCTCCTACCGGGTGGTGATCGGCGACGGCTCTGTGGTGGAGGTCGACGCCGATCATCACCCCGACCTGTTCTGGGCGCTCAAGGGCGGCAAGGTCGGGCTCGGGGTGGTCACCGAGATGACGCTCGGCGCCGTCCCGCTGCCGCAGATCTTCGGCGGCGGCCTGTTCTTCGCGCAGGAGCACATCGACCGGGTGCACCACGCCTGGCTCGACTGGGCCGCCACGCTGCCCGAGTCGGCGAACACCTCGATCGCCATCCTGCGCCTGCCCCCCGAGGGCGTTCCCGAACCCCTCGCCGGGCGCACCCTCGCGCACGTGCGCTTCGCCTACGTGGAAGAAGGGGCGGATGCTGCGGAGCTCGAGTCACGTGGAGCGGAGCTCCTCGCGCCCCTGCTCGAGGCGGCCCCCGTCTACCTCGATTTCTGCGGCCTGCTCCCCACCTCGGAGGTCGGCACCATCCACGCGGAGCCGTTCGGCCCGCTCCCCATCTGGGAGCGCGGCGAGTTCCTCGACGAGATCGACCACGACTACGTGCAGGCCGTGCTCGACCAGGCCGGAGGTTCGGTGGAGTCGCCCTTCGCCACTGTCGAGACCCGCCTTCTCGGCGGTGCCATCGCGCGCGACGCTGCCCTCCCGAACGCCATCGGCGGGCGCGGCGCGAAGTACTCGCTGCTCGTCATCGCCGCGGTCATCCCCGGGCTCAACGACGAGGCGCTGCCGGTGGCGGGCCCGGCCCTGTTCGACGCGGTCGCGGGGTACTCGCACGACGAGATCAACTACAACTGGGCGGGGCACCCGACCCCCGCGGCGTTCAAGCGCCTGTGGCCGGCCGAGACGGCGGCGAAGCTCGCCGAGGTGCGGAAGCGGTACGACCCGGCCGGCACCTTCGCCTACGGCCACTGACCGGCGTCGATGCGGACCGCATCCGTCGACCGACCTCGCGAACGCACGACACGTCTATATAAGAGGAACGAGAACATGACCAGCATCGCAGGGCGCGTCGCCGTCGTCACCGGGGGAGCCTCGGGCATCGGCCGCGGCATCGCCGAGCAGCTCATCGCCGAGGGCGCGACGGTGGTGATCGCCGACGTGCAACAGGATGCGCTCGACCAGACCGCGGCGGAGATCGGCGCCGTGGGCATCCGTGTCGACGTCACCGACCCGGAGAGCGTCGAGGCGCTGGCAGCCGAGGTGATGGAGCGCTTCGGCTCGGTGGGCATCCTGGTGAACAACGCCGGCGTCGGGCCGCTCGCCCGCATCGCCGATCTGAAGCTCGCCGACTGGAAGTGGCTCATCGACGTGAACCTGTGGGGTGTCATCCACGGGGTCACGACGTTCCTCCCGCTGCTGCAGGCGAACGCCGACGGCGGCCACATCGTGAACACGGGCTCGATGGCGTCGTTCGCGCCGATGGCGGGCGGCGGCGCCTACGCCGTGACGAAGTACGGTGTCGCGGCTCTCACCGAGGCGCTCGCGCTCGAGCTCGCCGAAGACGGCTCGCCCGTGCACGCCACCTTGCTCGCGCCCGGCACCGTGCGCACGAACATCAAGACCAGCACGCGCAACCGGCCGGCCGGTGCTGAGGGGGCGCTCGAAGACGTCGACATCTCGGAGGGAGTCGCCTCCGGGCTGCGCTGGATCGACCCGATCGACGCCGGGCGCATCGTCACGCGCGCCATCCGCAACGACGACCTCTACGCGCTCACCCATCCCGACTGGTGGAACATCGTCGAGGTACGGCAGACCGCCATCCGGGAGGCCTTCGTGAAGTACCCGGCCGGGAGCGAGTCGTGAGCACCTGGCGTGGAGAGGCCGGCGTGCTGCGGGCCATCAAGGAGCCGTTCTCCATCGAGCAGGTCGAGCTGCTGCGGCTCGACCCCACCCGCGTGGTGGTGAAGACGCACGCCAGCCCGTTCTGCTCCACCGACGTGAAGAACTGGAAGGGGCTGCTCTACAAGATCCCGCCCACCATCCTCGGGCACGCCTCCATCGGCGAGGTCGTCGAGGTGGGTTCGGCGGTGCCCGAGTCCGCCGGCATCCGGGTCGGCCAGCGGGTCGTCGTGCCGGGAACCCCCGAGTGCGGGCACTGCTACTACTGCTCCATCGGCGAGCCGTGGCAGTGCAGCGAGCTCTTCGACCTCGGCGGCATCTACCCCGACATCGCGCGGGGCGACGACGGCGCGCTCATCTCCTGTGCCGGATGCGTCGGCGGCTACGCGGAGTACATGTCGATCTCGGGCAACCAGGTGTTCCCCATCGAGAGCGACCTCCCCTCAGACGTGCTGTCGATGCTCGGCTGCGGCATCTCCACCGGCGTGGGCTCGGTGTTCAACATCGCCCGGGTGCAACCGGGGGAGTCGGTGGCCATCGTCGGCGCCGGACACCTCGGACTCTGGATGCTGCAGGCCGCCCGCCTCGCCGGCGCCGGCACGGTCGTCGTCGTCGAACCGCACGAGGGGCGCCGCGCGCTCGCGGGTGAGCTCGGGGCCGACGTGCTCGTCGACCCGGGCGCTCCGGGCGCTGGTGGGGCCGCCGAGGGCGCGACCGAAGGCGCCGCCGATGCGCTCGCGGCGGTGCGCGCCGCCACCGGCGGCCGCGGTGCCGACGTGGTGCTCGAGGCGGCGGGCCCCGCGGTCTCGCAGAGCTTCTCCGTGCAGGCCGCGCGCCGCGCGGGCCGCATCGTGCTCACGGGCTTCGAGATCGGGGGTGCGACCCTACCCCTGCCGCAGGTGGAGACCGCGTTGCAGAGCCGCAGCATCCTGAGCTCCCAGAACGGCCAGGTGCACATGAAGAGCGACCTGCAGCGCTACACCGGCCTGCTCGAGCGGGGCCTGCTCGACCCCGACCCCATCATCACCCGCCGCTACCCCCTCGCCGGGCTCGACCTCGCCCGCGACCGCTCCGGCACCCTCGACGACGTCTGCGGCATCATCGTCTTCGACCACTGAGCGCGCGGGCGCCCGCCCGCTCTCCGCGCAATCGACCCGTCACGAAACGCCCTCTCACCGTGCCTGAGAGGGCGTTTTGTGACGGGTCGATGGCGCGCGAGCGCGCTACGGGCGGGACCGCGCGGGCCACACGCCCTGCTTGCCCGGGGCGAGCACGCCCGTGGGGTCGAGGGCGTCTTTCAGGCGGGCGTGAAGGCGACCCAGTGCGCCCCCGTTGAAGTCGAACGAGCGCGCGATGTCGTCCATGAACGCGAGGTGCCCGCGGTACTCGCCGTAGCCCTCGGCCGCCGCCTCGGCGATCAGCGCGGGAACGAGCATCCGTGCCCTGGCCACCTGCTCGGCGTCGTCACGGTCGTACAGCACTTCCGTGACGTGCACGAGCGAGCGGCCGGCCGCCGTGAACGCCCCGCAGTAGTCGAACCCGGCAGCCTCGAAGCGTCGACGGATGCGGTGCACCTGCTCCAGAGCCTCCGTGCCGTCGAGTGGGAGCACCGGTGCGAACGAGACGTGGCCGCCGCGGCCGCCGTACCAGAAGGACAGCTTCTCGGCGTACATGTCGGGGATGCCGGCCCGCACCCGGTGCCCGTACGCGATGTCGTCGACGGGCGCGTCGCCGGCGTAGCGCGTGACGGTGACGCGGGCGCCCGGAATGGGCGCGAAGGCCCGCTCCACCACCCCGATGCGGGCCTCGAGCAGCTCGGCGTGGTCGTACAGCGCGAAGGTCATGTTCCACCGCCCCACACCGAAGCGCTCCATGATGCGTTCGTGCACGCCGGGTTCGAGCAGACCGAGATCGGCCTGCCACTCCGACCGGGGTCCGCTGAAGGCTGCGGCGCCGAGCGGGTCGCCGATGACGACCGTGCTCTGGATGGTGCCGTCGAGCTTCAGCGGCCGCATGGTGTCGATGAGCGGTGCCAGGTCGTCGAAGGCCGGTGCGGCGATGTCGACGGCAGCCCAGGCCTCGGGTGCCGGCATCAACCACACCCCCATCTTCGTGACGATGCCGAGGTTCGACTGGAAGAACAGCCCGTCGACCGCCGGCCCGAACCCTGGCCGGTAGAGCTGCCAGGCGCGCCCGCCCTCCATCGCGCCCATGCCGGTTCGCACGATCTCGCCGTCGGGCAGCACCACCTCGAGACCGCAGACCTGGGCGTGGTGCTCGCCGTAGGCGGTGTAGCCGAGTCCGCGCTCGAGTGCGTTCCCCACGACGCTGCCCCAGGAGAGGTCGGGTGTCGACGTCCAGAACGGGGCGCCGCTCGCCCGCACCGCCGTGTACAGATCGATGAACCGCACGCCGGGCTCCACCAGCGCGGTGCCGCTGACGGCATCGATCTCGAGAACGCGGTCGAGGCGCGACAGATCGAGCACGACGGTACCGGCGGTGCGCGGGCTGCGGCCGCCGTAGCCGTTGTTGCGGCCCTGCGAGATCGGCCAGAGCGTGGTGCCGTGCTCGGCCGCGATGCGCACCAGCGCGCTCACGTCCTCGACCGTGGCCGGCCGCACGACGAGCCCGGCGGCGAACTCCGCCGGATCGCCGACGGGGAACGGGTCGTCGTAGTCGCTCAGCCGGTCGCCGCCCAGCACGAACTCATCGCCGAGCAGGTCGACCGCCGCCGCCAGGAAGGCATCGGAAGGGCCCAGCTGCGTTCCGCTCACCTTCTCACGTCCCGCTTGCGGCGTCTCGTCGCCCCGCGCCCTGCGACTCGTCGCGGTAGCGCGCCGGCCACACGCCGTGGCGGCCGGGGGAGAGGATGCCCTTGGGGTCGACCGCGTCTTTGATCGCCTCGGTGAAGCGGCGGTAGGCGTGGTCGCCGAAGGAGTACTGGTCGCTCGCCAGGTCCATGAAGTCGAGGTGGGCGCGGTACTCGCCGTAGCCGAGCGAGGCGATCTCCTCGATGAGGATGCGCACCGTCTCGAAGGTGCGCGCCACATCGGCCTCGTTGGTGCGGTCGAAGCTCACCGAGCTCACGATCATGGCGCTGCGGTCGTTGGTCGGGAAGATGGCGCACACGAAGTTCGTGCCGGTGCGCTCGATCACCCGCGCCTTGATGCGGTCGACCACGGCGGTCACCTCGGCGCCCTGCAGCGGCACGATGGGCGAGAAGCCCACGTGACCCACCCAGTCGGGCATCTGCTCCATCATCTCCATGGTCGGGATGCCGGCCGAGATCTTCTGCATGAAGGTGCTGATCTCGCCCCAGTTCTCCGGCCCGAAGCGCCCGAGCTCGTCGACCCGCGAGCCCTCGATCGCCGACCACGCCTCACGGATGCGCGCCAGATGGTGGTCGACCACCGGCCCGTCCCCCCAGAGCGCGGTGCGCACGCCCCACCGCCCGATGCCGGTGGCGTCGGCGAGCCCGTCGAGGCGCTCCTCGCTCCAGGTGGAGTCGGCACCCGGGAACATGCCCATGTGCTCGGGGAACTGCGTGCCCATGGTGATGAGGTTCTGCAGGTTCGGCACGCCGCGGATGACGCCGTCGAGCCGCAGCTCGCGGATGATGTCGACCGCCTGCGCGAGCTGGTGGTCGCGCGGCACCGAGAGGTAGAGCGGTGCGTAGACGCGGGGGCGGCGCTGCAGCCACACGCCCATCCGGGTGACGATGCCGTAGTTCGACTGCGTGAACAGCGCGTCGAGGGTGGGGCCGAGGCCGCGCTTGTAGAGGTGCCACGACTTCGAGTCGGGGATGGCGCCCATGCCGGTGCGCAGCAGCGAGCCGTCGGCCAGCACCACCTCCATGCCGGTGGGCGCCTGGAAGTCGACACCCATGGGCAGGTAGGTCATGCCGTTGTCGAGCGAGTTGCCGATGATCGACCCCCAGCCGATGTCGGGCACCGAGAGCATGAGCTCGTCGCCCTGCTCGTGCAGCGCCGCGTAGAGGTCGAGCCAGCGCACCCCGGGCTCGACCACGGCATAGGCGAGCTCGGTGTCGATGTGCAGGATGCGGTTCATCTCGCGCAGGCTGATGAGCAGCGACCCCGCGACGCGCGGCGAGGGGCCGCCGTAGCCGTTGTTGCGCCCCTGGGAAGAGGTCCACACCGGCTGCTCGTGGCGGGCGGCGATGCGCACGACCTCCTGCACCTCCTCGACGGTGCGCGGGAAGACCACGCCCGACGAGTCGTAGCTGCGGTCGTCGTGGAACCAGTAGGGATCGCGGAAGGTGTCGCGCTCCTCTTCGGTGAGCAGCATCCGGTCGCGTCCGAGCAGGGCGATGAGCTCGTCGCGCGCGGCGTCGGAGAGCACCGCGGGTTCGGGTCGGCGGGCGGGCATGGCCTCAGGCACCCGCGGGGGTCGAAGCGGATGCGTCGTCGCCGAGCCCGTTCACCCGTGCGGCCTCGGCGTACTCCTCCTCGGAGACCTCCTCGAGCCACTCGGTGCCGCCCAGCGTGATCGCGGTGTGCCCGAGCAGCGTCTCGGCGGTGCCGCCGTGCCAGTGCCGCTCGCCGGGTTCGATCCACACGGTGTCGCCCTCGGTGATCACGCGGGGTACGCCGTCGCGCCCGCAGACGTACCCCTTGCCGCGGAACACCTGCAGCAGCTGCCCGTTCTCGTGGTGGTGCCAGTAGGTGCGCGAGCAGGGGGTGAAGATGACGGTGTTGATCTTCACCTCGTCGAGACCGCCGAGCACCGGGTCTTGGAACACCTGGCCCGTGAAGGTGCCGGTGGCGGTGATGGAGGGGGCACCCGATCGGCCCGAGATGATCTGCATACTGCACTCCTTGCTGAACGTCGTCGTCCTCGCCACAAAGTAGTTGTAGCTGTTGTAACCAAATGCTAGCATCGCCACAGTCGCCGGGGCACCTGCCCCGCCACACCAGTCAGCGCAAAGGGGCGAGACATGACCGAAGTCGAGATCACGGCAGACGGCCCGAGCAAGGGCGAGTTCCGTGACGTCATGGGGCGGTTCGCGAGCGGGGTGACCGTCATCACCACCACCCTCGACGGCGAAGACCTGGGCGCCGCCGCCAGCGCGGTGAGCTCGCTCTCCGACGAGCCGCCGAGCCTGCTCATCTGCCTCAACGTCACCTCGACCACGGCGCAGGCCATCGTGAAGACCGGCACCTTCGCCGTCAACGTGCTCGCCGAGGACTCCGCGCCCATCGCGCAGCGCTTCGCCAGCAAGGCGCCCGACAAGTTCCAGACCATCGCCGTCGAGCGCGGCCAGACCGGGGTGCCGCTCATCGCGGGGTGCATCGCCCACTTCGAGTGCGTCGTCGACGAGACCGTGCGCGGCGGCACCCACCTCGTCTTCCTCGCCCGCGTGGTGCGGGTGTCGTCGAAGCCCGGCAACCCGCTGGCCTACTTCCGCGGCTCCTTCGGCCGCATGGAGACGGCACCGGATGCTGCGGCCCTGCACGCGGTGCGCGATTACGTCGTCGGGGCGGTCACCGACGAGGCCCAGCCGCTCGACGCCGAGGCGATCGCCGCCGAGCTCGACATCGAGGTGGGCCGCGCCTACCAGTCGCTCGTCGCCCTCACCACGGAGGGCCTCGTGCGCCGCACCGGCGCCACCTTCCAGGTCGAGCCGGTTCCCGACCAGGTGATCTTCGACTACTACGCCGCCAAGCTCGCCATCGAGATCGGCGCCGCCGCGCAGACCGTCGGAGCCGTGGGCCCCGACCAGCTCGCCGAGCTGCGCACGCTGCTCGAGGCCACCCTCGAGTTCAGCGTCGACGGCCAATTCAGCGACCCCGAGGGCTGGATCCGCGCGAACAGCGCCTTCCACGAGTACCTCGTGGGGCTCGCCGGCAGCGTCATCCTCACCGAGACCTACAAGGGGCTGCGGCTGCCGGCGATGGAGCAGCGCTCGATCCGCGAGTCGACCCGGGCCACCGCAGCGCTGCACGACGACCACCGCGCCATCGTCGAGGGGTACGAGAAGGGCGACGTCGAGCTCGTGCTGCGCACGCTCACCGCGCACGCGAAGCGGCCCCAGGAGACCAGGGCCGAGGCCGCCGCGACGGCGTCGGCAGCGGTCTCCTGAGGCCGCCGCCCCGCCCCGCACCGCCCTCCCCGTCACATGACCATGCCGCCGTTCGCGTTCACCGTCTGCCCGGTGATGAATTGAGCCTCGTCGCTGCAGAGGTAGACGATCGTCGCCGCCATCTCCGACGGCGGCACGACGCGCGGAATGGGCTGCAGCGCCACCATCGAGGCCAGCAGCTCCTCGTCGTCGGGCAGCATGGGCGTCTTGGTGGCGGCCGGGGCGACGGCGTTCACCCGGATGTTCTCCTTGCCCACGAGCGCGGCGATCGCCCTGGTCATGCCGAGTACCCCGGCCTTCGCGGCGGGGTAGGCGGCGGCGAGCGGGTAGGGCGCGAGCGCGCCGACGCTCGAGATGGTGACGACCGCGCCGCCGCGTTCGCCGTTCCGGCGGAGCAGCGGGAGGGCGGCTCGCACGCAGTAGAAACTGCCGGTGAGGTTCACGCGGAGCACCAGGTCCCACGCCTCGTCGTCGATGGTCGACGGGTCGGGGTCGCTGTTGTTCTCGCGCAGCCTCCACGGGGCGTCGGCGATCCCCGCCGCGGTGACGAGTGCATCCAGTCGACCGTGCTCGTCGGCGACGCGCTCGAACGCGGCGTTCACCCGGGCGCTGTCGGTGACGTCGACGGCCAGCGGGGTGACACCCTCGACGCCCGCCCAGACGGCGTCGAGCGCCTCGGCGCCGAGGTCGAGCGCGTAGACCGCGGCGCCCTCCGCCACGAGCCGCTCGACGACGGCGCGCCCGATGCCGGAGGCCGCCCCGGTCACCACGGCCACGCGACCGGTGAAGCGTCGGGCACCCCAGGTCTCCACCTCGGTCTCGCCCACTCGAACAGCTGTCGTCTCGTGATCGGGCATCGTCGCCCCTCCGTCCTGGCCGACGGCTCCGTCGCGCCTCTTGCAATTTGTCAGATTGTCGTACAACAATGATGCCGACTGTAGACGCAAGTCGCCGTCGACACCACCGGATTTCGAAGGAGAGATCTCACGTGCACACCTTCCCCCGACCCCGATCGGAGCGGCTCTCGGTCGAGCGCGTCGCCGTCGACGCGAGCTGTCCCGAGTGCGGCGGCAGCGACATCCGGAGCTATCGCGCCCTGAGCGAGGGCGGGTGGTGGCAGGTCGTGAAGTGCCAGGACTGCCTCGCCTCGCTCGAGCGCACCCCGGCCCCTGCCCTCGGCTCCTTCGTGCCGCTCGGCACCACCGTCTGAGGCGGCGGCGATGATCGGAGTGGATGTCGGCGGCACCTTCACGGATGTCGTCTCGATCACCGACGGCAAGGTCGCGGTGACCAAGGTGCCGAGCTCGCGCACCGACCCGGCGGGAAGCGTCGTCGAGGGGGCGAGGCGGCTGGGAGTCGACGAGAGCGCCGTGTTCAACCACGCCAGCACGATGGGCCTGAACGCCGTGCTCGAACGGCGCCTCCCGAAAGTCGGGCTCCTCACCACTGAGGGCTTCCGCGACGTGCTCGACCGCGGCTCGGTGCACCGCCCGCTCAGCGCCCAGACCGACCCGTCGTGGCGCCGCAGCTTCGGTGACGCCGCCCGCCCGCTCGTGCCGCGGTACCTGCGCCGCGGGGTGGTGGAGCGCAAGACCGCCGACGGCGCCACGCTGATCGAGCTCGACGAGGCGCAGGCGCGCGAGCAGATCGAGCTGCTCGGCCGCTGCGGCGTCGAGGGTGTCGCGATCTGCCTCATCAACGCCTACGTCGACGACAGTCACGAGCAGCGGTTGCGCGAGCTGGTGCGCGAGATCCTCGGCGACGGGGTGGAGGTGTCGCTCTCGGCCGCCACCTCCCCACTCGCGAAGGAGTACGAGCGCGCCTCCACGACCGTGATCGACGTCGTGATGAAACTGCTGTTCAGCGACTACGCGGGGCAGCTCCACAGCGAGCTCGGCGGGCTCGGCTTCACCGGGCAGCTCAACTTCGCCGACTGCGCGGCTAACCTGCTGCCGTGGCAGGAGGCCCTGGAGCGCCCGTTCCGCATCCTGTTCGCCGGCCCCGCCGCCGGCACCGTGTCGAGCGGCCACCTCGGCCAGGCGATCGGCCGGCGCGACATCCTCTGCGCCGACGTCGGGGGCACCTCCACCGACGTGTCGATCATCGTCGACGGCGCGCCCTTCGTGCAGAACACCTTCGAGATCGAGCACGACCTCATCATCAACGCCCTGTCCACCGAGGTCTCGAGCGTGGGCGCCGGAGGCGGGAGCCTCGTGACGGTCTCGTCGTCGGGCGGCATCCTGGTGGGCCCCGGCAGCGCCGGAGCCGAGCCGGGCCCGGCCTGCTACGGGCGCGGCGGCACCGAGCCGACCGTCACCGACGCGGCCCTGCTCATCGGCATCCTCGACCCCGCGGGCTTCGCCGGGGGCGAGTTCGAGCTCGACGCCGAGGCGTCGCGCCGCGCCTTCGAGTCGCTCGACACGCCGGTGCCGTTCGAGGAGCGCGTGCGCACCGCCTACCGGCTCGCCGTCGCGCACATGGCCGAGGAGATCCTCAACGTCGCCGTGCGCCACGGCGTCGACATCCGTGACTTCAGCCTCATGGCCTACGGCGCGGCGGGAGGGATGCTGCTGCCGGCCGCCCTCGACCTGCTGCCTCTCAAAGAGGTCGTCATCCCGCCGCATCCCGGTCTCTTCTCGGCGATCGGGTTGCTCTCGGCCGACCAGGTCTACTACGAGGCCGAGAGCGCCTACGTCGTCTTCGGCCCCGACACCGCGGCCGGCATCGACGAGGTCTACACGCGCATGGAGGAGCGGCTGCGCGCCCGTCTCGGCGCGGCGGCCGAGGGACTCCCCGTGCGGCGGAGCTTCGACGGGCGGCTCGTCGGCCAGAGCTGGGAGACACCGTTCGTGCAGATTCCCGCGGGTGCGATCACCGCGGAGAGCATCGCGGAGGTGGTGGCCGGCTTCCACGACAGCTACGAGCTGCGCAACGGCAACCGCTTCGACGCCTTCCCGGTGGAAGGGGTGACCTACCGGGTCGAGCTCGTCGTGCCCTCGGAGAAGGTGTCGTACGAACCCGCGCCGGAGGTCGAGCCCTTCCCGGCCGTGCCCGAGGGCACCACGACGCTGCGGCACCTCTCTGCGGAGCCGATCGAGGCGGAGTGGTTCTCCCGCGCCGCGCTCGAGGTGGGTGCCACGGTGACGGGCCCCGCGGTCATCCGCGAGGAGCTCAGCACCACCTTCGTCGCGGCGGGTCAGACCGCGACCGCCGGCCGCTGCGGCGAGCTGATCATCACCTCGAGGAGCGACGCATGACCATCACCGAGACCACCGCATCCGGTTCCCTGCCCGCACCCGGCGGCGCCGGCCGTGCCCGAGCGCTCATCCGCGACCTCGACGAAGCCGCCTTCCGCGAGCACTACGACTGCGACCGCTACACCGCCACGGTTCTCGGCAACCGCTTCGACTACCTGGTCGAGCACATGAGCGCGCGGCTGCTCACCGGCGCCTTCTCGCCGGTGCTGCGCGACTTCTACGACCTCGCCTGCACCATCGCCGGCCCGCGCTCGCTCGGCTACCCCGTTCCGGCGGCGAGCAACGGCATCGTGCTCATGGCGGGCACCACCATCGACGCCGTGCCGAACATGGTGGAGGAGTACGGCGTCTCGCGCCTCCGGCCGGGCGACGTGCTCATCGCCAACGACCCCTACCGCACGGGAAACCACAACAACGACCTCGTGTTCACCCGCCCCGTGTTCGAGGGCGACGACATCGTCGCCCTCGTCACCCTCAACGCCCATCAGCTCGACATGGGCGGCACGGTGCCGGGCGGCTTCAGCGCCACCAAGCAGAACGTGTTCGAGAACGGGCTCGTGCTCTCGCCGCGGCTGCTCGTGAGCGAGGGCGTCAACGTGCCCGAGTCGTGGAACGTCATCTTCGACAACGTGCGCATGGCCGAGGTGCTCTACCCCGACATGAAGACCGTGTGCTCGAGCCTCGAGCTCGGCGAGCGGCTGGTGCGGGAGTCGATCGAGCGCTACGGGCTTGCCGCCTTCCACGGCGCGATGCGCTACGCCACCGACGTCGCCGCCGAGCGGATGGCGCTCGGCATGGCGGAGCTCCCTGACGGCGACTGGGAGGCCGAGCACGGCGTCGACTGCGACGGTGTCGACGACACCGAGAGCTACCCGGTGCATGTGGCCATCAGGAAGCGCGGCGATCGCATCGAGGTCGACTTCTCGGGCACCCACCGGCAGGCCCGCACCTCCATCAACGCCACCGCCTGGGAGGTGAAGACCGCCATCGGGGTGGCGCTGAAGTACAACGTCGACCCGCGCGGCAGGTTCAACTCGGGGCTGTTCCGCAACATCGACATCGTCATCCCCGAGGGGTCGGTGGTGTCGGCGCTGCCGCCCGACGGGGCGGTGTTCCTCTACTTCGAGCAGAGCCAGGTCATCCTCGCCACGGTGCTCATCGCGCTCGAGAAGGCGCTCGGCGAGCGGGCGATCGCCGGCGACCGGGCGGGCACCAACCTGCACACCGCGTTCGGTGCTCGGCCCGACGGGTCGCCGTGGGTGTCGGCGATGCAGTGCGGCGGCGAGATCGGCCCGTTCGGCGCCAACCGGCACGGCGACGCCGACAGCCAGTGCATGTCGTACCTCGCCAACGGCATCGCCCCCTCGGTCGAGGCGGTCGAGAAGGAGAACCCGGTGGTGATGCTGCGGCACGAGCCCGTCGCCGACACGGCAGGGCCCGGCGTGCATCGGGGAGGCAACGCGATGCTGCGCGACACCCTCTGGCTCACGGATGCCGCGCACTCCATCATCGAGCTGCGCCACAAGACGGTCACCGGTTTCGGGGTGAACGGCGGTGGCGGCGGCGTGAACGGCGGCGTGTGGATCTTCCCGCCCGACGAATCGGGCGAGGCGCGGGTGCCGGGAACCGACCGCGACTCGTTCGCGGCGGGCACCGCGTGGGCCGGCGTGATCGACCCCGCCACGAACACGCCCTCGTCGACAGGGGAGTACGTGTACCCCTTCGCCCGCGCGAACGTGAGCACCGAGCGTTCCGTGCTGCGGTACATCACGAACGGGGCCGGCGGGTGGGGCAACCCGCTCGACCGCGAGCCCGAGCGGGTGCTGGTCGACGTGCGCGACGAGTACGTCACGCTCGAGGGTGCAGCGCGACTGTACGGCGTCGTCGTGGAGGGCGATCCCCAGCGCGACCCCGAGGGTCTCACGCTCGATCTCGACGCGACGTCGGCCCTCAGGGAGCGGATGCGCGCCCAGCGCGCGTGATCACGGCCCTGTAAAGCCTGAGCGTACGATTCGCGGAATCGGCTCTGGACTCGGGCTACCAGAAGTGTATGATTACCCCATTGTCCGACAATCAATGTCAGACAAACCGACAATGATGTCACCCAGAAAGCGAGCGATCACATGCACCGTCGCACCACAGCAGCTCTGCGCACCACGACCCTCTTAGCCGCCGTCTCCCTCCTCGCCGCCGGGTGTTCCGCCGGCGGAGACGCCGGCAGCACCGGCTCCGCCTCCGGCGGCGACGACGTCGAGCTGACCTACCAGAGCGCCGAAGGGGAGTGCGCCTCCGGCCCCCGTGACGGCGTCGACTACGACACCGCCGATGCCCTCATCAAGTCGTTCCAGGAGCCCTCCGAGGGTCTGCTGCAGACCGAGAAGCTGCCGCAGCCGCTCGGCGCCGACACGACCATCGCGTTCCTCAACAACGACACCGCGGTCGCGGGCATCATGTACGCCGCCATCCAGAAGGCCGCCGCCGACGCCGGCATCAACCTCGTGAACGTGAGCACGGGCACCGACGCCCAGAGCATCAACAGCGCGCTCAACTCGGTGGTGGAGCTCGACCCCGACGCGGTCATCTCCGTGGCCATCGACGCCACCTTCTACCAAGACCAGCTCAAGCAGCTCGAGGCCAACGGCGTGCCGATCGTCTACTCCTCGCAGCCGAACGCCGACGAGTTCGGTCTCGACGACTCCCTCGGCGGGTACAACGGCTCGCTCGTCAACGGCAAGGTGCTGGCCGCCGGTGCGGTCGCCTTCACCTGCGGCACGGGCGACGACTTCGTCTTCTACAACATCCCCGAGCTCGGCTTCTCGGCCATCCAGCTCGAGTCGACCCAGGAGTACCTCGCCGAGCTCTGCCCCGACTGCAACCTGCGCGTCGTCGACATCTCGATCGCCGACCCCAGCCCCGCCGACAAGATCGTCAGCGACCTGCAGTCGCACCCCGAGACCGACTACTTCGTCACCCCCGCCGACCAGTTCCAGGTCGGTCTCGCCGACAAGGCGCAGCTCGCCGGTCTCACCAACGCCTACGGCTTCGGTCAGTCGTCGCTGCCACCGAACGTGCAGCAGCTCGCCGACGGCCTGCAGTCGGCCGGTTTCGCCGTCGACCTCGACATGTACATGTACCTCACGCTCGACGAGGCGTTCCGCAAGATCCAGGGCGTCTACCAGCCGTACGACGACTGGGAGGCCGTGAACCGGTCGGTGTCGCGCGTGCTCACCCCCGCGAACGCGGGCGAGTACCTCGGCGGCTTCGTGGCCTACCCCGGCATGCAAGACGACTTCAAGACCCTCTGGGGCAAGTAAAGGAAATGGACACCATGACTCGACGCATCACCACGACCCTCAGGGCCGCCGCCGTGCTCGGCGCCTTCTCCCTCCTCGCCGCCGGCTGCTCGGCCGGCGGTGACGGGGGCGGCGCCACAGGAGCCGCAGGCGACGCCGTGCCGCTCACCTACATGGCCGACGACGGCTCGTGCGCATCCGGCCCCGCCGACGGCATCGACTTCGCCACCGCAGACGCGCTGGTGAAGACCTTCGAGGAGCCGGCCACCGAGATCCTCGCCACCGAGCCCCTCAAGGAGCCGGTCGACCCGAACACCAAGGCGGTCTACCTCAACAACGGCACCCCCATCGCCGCGCTGTTCCAGGCGGGCCTCCAGACGGCGTCGGAGGCGGCGGGCATCCAGTTCGTCAACGTCGACACCGGAACGGATGCGCAGAGCATCAACTCGGCCCTCAACTCGGTTGTCGAGATGAATCCCGACATCGTGTTCGACCAGTCGGTCGACGCGCGCTTCTTCCAAGACCAGCTGGCCCAGCTCGAGCAGCAGGGCGCCGCGATCGTCTACGGCGGGCAGCTGAACGCCGACGAGTTCGGGCTCCGCGACTCGCTCGGCGGTGCGGGCAGCATCGAGGTGAACAGCAAGGTGCTGGCGAACGCCGCCGTCTCGCTCACCTGCGGCACCGCGACGGAGTTCGTCATGTACTCCATCCCCGAGATCCCGGCCTCCGAGATCCAGAACGAGGCGGTTCCCGCTGCGCTGAAGGAGCTCTGCCCCCAGTGCAACATCCGCACGGTCGACATCTCGATCGCCGACCCCAGCCCGGCCGACAAGATCGTCAGCGACCTGCAGGCGCATCCGGAGACGCAGTTCTTCATCTCGCTCGCCGACCAGTACCAGATCGGGCTCGCCGACAAGGCGCAGCTCGCGGGGCTCACCAACGCCTACGGCGTCGGCCAGTCGTCGCTGCCGCAGAACATCCAGCAGATCGCCGACGGCACCGAGGTGGCGGGCTACGTGGTCGACTTCAACATGTTCATGTGGCTGCAGGTCGACGAGGGCCTGCGCGCCATGCAGGGCATGGAGGTCCCGTACCTCGACGGTGACTGGGAGTCGGCGGCACGGGCGGTCTCGCACATCGTGACCATCCGCAACGCCGACCAGTACCTCACCCCGGCCGGCTACGTCGCCCTCCCGGGCTTCGAAGACCAGTTCACGACGCTCTGGGGCAAGTGATCAGATGACGAATCTCTCGCCGACCGTCGAGGCGAGCCGCGACACCTCGCCGCTGCTGCACATCGAAGGCATGATCAAGGACTTCCCGGGCAACCGGGCCCTCGATGACGTGTCGCTCGACGTGCGGAGCGGTGAGGTGGTCGCCGTCGTGGGGCACAACGGGTCGGGCAAGTCGACCCTCGTGAAAATCCTCGCCGGGGTGTACACCTCCGACGGCGGCACCGTGGAGCTCTCCTCCCACGACGGTGTCGACACCTCGCTGCACATCATCCACCAAGACCTGGGGCTCGCGAACGAGCTCACGGGCATCGAGAACCTGGGCATCACGCACTACAAGGGCGCGTCGTCGTTCGCGCCCTTCGACCGCAAGAAGGAGCGGGCCAAGGCCCGCGCCCTGATCAGCCGGTTCGGCGAGCCCTTCGACGTCGACGTGCCGATCAGCAAGCTGGCTCCGGCCCAGCGCTCGATCATCGGCATCGCGCGGGCGCTCGACGGGTGGCAGCACCCGCGCAACGTGCTCATCCTCGACGAACCCACCGAGGCGCTTCACGCGTCGGAGGTGAAGGTGCTGTTCGACGCGGTGAAGAAGCTGGCCGCCGACGGAGCGGGCGTGATCTTCATCTCGCACCGCCTCGACGAGGTGCTCGACCTCGCCGACCGCGTGGTCGTGCTGCGCGACGGCCGCAAGGTCGCCGACGTGGAGCGGGTCGGGCTCGACCACGACCGGCTCGTCTCCTACGTCACCGGCATCCCGGTCGGCGAGGCCGAGCACGGTGAGAACGCACGGGTGCACGGCGACGTCGTGCTCGACATCCGCGGGCTCACCGGCGAGATCCTCGACGGCATCGACCTCCAGGTGAGCGCGGGCGAGGTGGTCGGCGTCGCCGGCGTGCTCGGCTCGGGTCGCGAGGCGCTTCCCGCCATGATCTTCGGGTCGGTGCCCGCCGACGTCGAATCGTTCACCCTCGCGGGGAAACCGTACCTGAAGCGCTCACCGCGGGAGAGCATCCGTCGTGGTGCCGCCTTCGTGCCGGGCGACCGGGCCAAGCTCGGCTCGGTGCGACCCATGACGGCGCGCGAGAACGTGACGCTGCCCGAACTCAAGTCGCTCACCACGGGGCTCGGTGCCATCAGCACCGCGCGCGAGAAGGCGCATGCCGCGTCGCTCGTCGAGGCGTACGACGTGAAGCCGCCGCGGGCGGAGCAGGTGTTCCAGCAGTTCTCGGGCGGCAATCAGCAGAAGATCGTATTCGCCAAGTGGCTGCGCAACAACCCGCGGCTGCTGCTGCTCGAAGAGCCCACCCAGGGCGTCGACATCGGGGCGAAGCAGGCCATCTACGACGCGATCGACGGTGCCGCCGAGGGCGGGGCGGGCGTGCTCGTCTGCTCCTCCGAGGCGAAGGAGCTGGTGCGTCTGTGCGATCGCGTGCTGGTGCTGCGCGACGGGAGGATCGCCGCCGAACTGGCGGGCGACGAGCTGACGGAGACGCGGCTCGTCATCGAAGGCTATGGATTGAAGAGCGAGGACGAGCAGTGAAGAAGACCGAAGCAATCAACCTCGCGGAGGAACCCGACGTGCGGTCGGGCCCCAAGCGCGGGGGCCTGGCGGCGGCGCTGTCGTTCCGCAACATCAGCGCGATCTACATCTTCATCGTGCTGTTCGCGGTGTTCGCCATCATCACCCCGCGCACCTTCCTCACCCCCGGCACCTGGCTGGTGCTGCTGGATGCGCAGTCGATCACCGTGCTCGCGGCGATCGCCGTGCTCATCCCGCTGGTCAACGGTGTGTTCAACCTCGCCATCGGCGCGGAGGTCGGGTTCGCGGTCATCCTCGTGGCGGTGCTGCAGACCAAGCTGCAGCTGCCTTGGGGGATCGCCATCCCGCTCACCATCCTGGTGGGGGCGCTCATCGGCATCGTCTCGGGCCTCATCATCACCAAGGGGCGCATCGACTCGTTCATCGCCACCCTCGGTATGAGCTCGATCCTGCTCGCCGGTCTCGCCTTCCTGTCGGAGAACCGGCAGATCATCGGGCTCGAAGACGGCTTCCGGTTGTTCGCCACCGGTGGTCTGCCGCTCGTTCCCGACAACCCGGCGTTCAAGATCACCAACCCCGTGTTCATCATGCTGCTCGTCGCGGTCGTGGTCTGGTACGTGCTCGAGCGCACCCCGGTCGGCCGACGGATGTACGCGGCGGGCTACAACCCCGACGGCGCCCGTCTCTCGGGTGTGAACGTCGCGCGGCTGCAGATCGCTTCGCTGGTCGCCGGCGGCATCATCGCCGCCCTCGCCGGTGTGCTGCTGGCCTCCCGCATCAACGCGGGCGACCCGACGGTGGGCCCCGGCCTGCTGCTGCCCGCGCTCACCGCCGTGTTCCTCGGATCGACCCAGTTCAAGGGCGGCCGCTTCAACGTGTGGGGCACCGTCATCTCGGTGTACGTGCTCGCCGTCGGCATCAAGGGCCTGCAGCTGCTCGGAGCCCAGAACTGGGTGAGCGACCTGTTCAACGGTGTGGCGCTGCTCGCCGCCGTGGGGCTGTCGCGCTGGGAGCGCACCGCGAAGCGCGGCGCGGCCATCCGCCGCGCGACGCCGACGTTCGGGCGCAAGAAGGCGTAGGCCACCGGGCGCGTCGCGCGTCGCGCGTCGCGCGCCCCGCGCGTCCCGCGTTCCGCGTCCCGCGCGTGTTGCCGACAGAGCGCGAAGTGCCCCCTCCCACAGCGGGAGGGGGCACTTCGCGTCTTCTCGGCGGCTCGTGTCGGGCGTGTCGGGCTACAGGAGGTTGCGGCGGGTGACCTCGGCGATGGCGCTCCAGTCGGCGTCTTTGAGGTCGTCGTCGGCGAGGGCCGCCTCGAAGACCGCCTCAAGAGCCGGCATCGTCGCGGGGGAGACGCCCCCCGCATCCGCCACCTTGCGGGCGAGGCCGAGGTCTTTGCGGCCGAGCCCGATGTGGAAGCCGGGCGGCGTGTACTCGCCGCGGGCGATCATGCCGCCGTAGCCCGAGTACACCACCCCGCCGAACAGGGTGCTCGACAGCAGCTCGGTGAAGAGCTCGGGGTCGACACCCTGGCGCTCGGTCATGGCGACCGACTCGCCGATCGCCTGGAGGGCGTGGATGATGTTGTAGTTCACCGCCGCCTTCACCGCGTTCGCGACCGAGGGGCGGTCGGAGACGCGCCAGGTGCGCTTGCCGAGCTCGGCGAAGTACGGCTCCACGGCGTCGAGCGCGTCGGCCGGGCCCGCCGCCAGGATGTTGAGCTGGCCGGCCGCCGCGACCGGCGGGCGCCCGAGCACCGGGGCGGCGACGTACACCGCTCCGGCCGACTCGAACGCCCGTGCCAGCTCGTCGGCGAGGTCGGGGCTGATCGACGCCATCATGACGTGGGTGGCGCCGCGACCGCCGAGCTCGGCGATCGCCGCCTCGTCGAGCACGCTCTGCACGGCCTCGTCGTTGGCGAGCATCGAGAACGACAGCGCGGGCGCGAGCGCCTCGGCGGGCGTCGCCGCCCGCCGGGCGCCCGCGGCCTCGAGCTCGTCGACGGCCGCGGGGGAGCGGTTCCACACCACCACGTCGTGGCCGGCGTCGACGAGGCGGCGGGCCATGCCCGATCCCATCGAGCCGAGGCCGAGGAACCCGATGGTGGTGCGGGCGGCGACGTCAGCGCCCCCGCCGGTCCCGTCGCCGGTGCCGTCGTGCGTGGTGTCGGTGCTCACGCTTCGCCGCGTCCCCACGTGGTGTTGAGGTGCGACTGGGAGTCGCGCTCGAGGTTCAGCGGACCGTCGATGGTGTAGTAGCGCTTGCCCGCCACGAGCAGTTCCTCGGCCGGGAACTTCGTGATGACCTCGCAGCCGTCGGCGGTCACGACGACCTCTTCCTCGATGCGGGCGGCGCCCCATCCGTCGGCCGAAGGCCAGTAGGTCTCGAGGGCGAAGACGTTGCCCTCCTGCAGGGTCTCGGGGTGGTCGAGCGAGGTCAGGCGCGAGAAGATCGGCTTCTCCCAGATCGACAGGCCCACGCCGTGGCCGTACTGCAGGGCGAACGCCGCCTCTTCGTCGGCGAAGCCGAACTCCTGGGCGGTGGGCCACACCGAGACGATGTCGGCGGTGGTGGCGCCGGGCTTCACCAGGGCGATCGCGCGGTCCATGTACTCGCGGGCGCGGGTGTACGCGTCGCGCTGGGCCGACGACGCCGAGCCCACCGCGAAGGTGCGGTAGTAGCAGGTGCGGTAGCCGTTGAAGGAGTGCAGGATGTCGAAGAACGCCGGGTCGCCGGGGCGGATGAGCCGGTCGGAGAACACGTGCGGGTGCGGCGAGCAGCGCTCGCCCGAGATCGCGTTCACGCCCTCGACGTACTCCGAGCCGAGGTCGTAGAGCGTCTTTGCGACGAGCCCGACCGCCTCGTTCTCGCGCACACCGGGGCGGAGGAAGCGGTAGAGGTCTTCGTAGGCGGCGTCGACCATCGAAGCGGCCTGGGTGAGCAGCCGGATCTCGTCGGGCGTCTTCACGCGCCGCGCCTCCATGAACACCTGCTGACCGTCGACGACCTGGATGCCCTCCTGCTGCAGCGCGAACAGGATGGGGAGCTCGATGACGTCGACGCCGAGCGGCTGGTTGGCGAGCCCGAACTTCTCGAGCTCGCGCTTGATCTTCTTCGCCACCTTCTGGGCGATCTCCGCCTCGGGCGGGAAGGCCCCGCGGAGCGTGGAGATGCCGGCACGGGCGCCCGTCTCCAGGCGCGGGCGCTTGGCGCCCTCGTGCGGGGCGTTCGGGTCGGCGTCCATCTCGGCGGTCGTGGTGTCGAGCCACGGGTTGTAGAGCTTGTGGTGCTTGGCGGCAGAGCCGAAGTCCCACACCACCGGGTCGGTGTTGCGGGTGAGGAGGGCGAAGCGGATGAGCTTGTCCATCGCCCAGGTGCCGATGTGGGTGGCGCTCATGTACCGGATGTTCGAGAAGTCGAACGCGAGCACGGCACCCAGCTCCGAGAGATCGAGCTCGGCCTTCAGGCGGGCCAGGCGCGCATCGCGCAGCCGGTCCATGTCGACGCGCTCCTCCCAGTCGACGGCGTTGGTCCCGGTCGTTCCGGTGCTCTTCATCGAGTCCTCCTCGTATCGCGAGTCTTGGCGTCGCCATCGTGCCTGAAACGGCACGGGCGTACAGCATGACTTTACAGCACGCGCACCGTAGAATGGGAGATCTTCGGTCGGACGTGCAGTGCAGAGCCGCACCACGAGACCACGACCTCCAGGGGAGCCCAGATGCCGGACAGCCTCGGTGAACGCCTACGCGAAGCCCGCACCAAGCGCGGACTGAGTCTGCGGAGCGTCGCGCAGTCGCTCGGCGTCTCGGCCTCGCTCATCTCGCAGGTCGAGATCGGCAAGACCCAGCCGTCGGTGCAGACGCTCTATGCGCTCGCCAGCCACCTCGGTGTCTCGCTCGACGAGCTGGTGGGGCTGCCCGCCGGTCCGTCTCCTGAAGACGCGAAGGCGCCGGAGATGTTCGGGCACTCGGGCCCGGCGCTCCCCGACGTGCAGCGCGGTGCCGAGAACCCCGTCATCGAGATGGAGAACGGGGTGCGCTGGGAGCGGCTCGCGGTCGGGGCCGGAGGTCCCGTCGACGCACTCCTGGTCACCTACGAGCCCGGGGCGGCGAGTTCGGTCGAGGGCAAGCTGATGAGGCACGCCGGCGTGGAGTACGCGTACCTGCTCGAGGGGGAGCTCACGCTGCACATCGACTTCGACACGCACGTGCTGCAGCCGGGTGACTCGCTGCAGTTCGACTCCGTGCGGCCGCACCTGTACTCGAACACGGGCAGTGTTCCCGCCAAGGGGGTGTGGTTCGTCTTCGGGCGCCGCCAGCACAACCAGTCGATGCGGGATGCGCCGGTGGTGTCGAGCGCGGGCGGTTCCGGCTCCCTGTCGGGGCCCGGCTCGGCTGTCGACGTGCTGCGCGCGATGGACGGGCTGTAGGGGTTCGGCGGGGCCGGCAGGCTCTAGGAGTTCGGCGGGGCCGGGTGGTCTCGGGCCACCTAGGCCCCGCCTCTTCTTTCTCTGTGTTCTGAGTTCTCAGCTCTTCGTGTGCACGGCAGGGCGCGCATCCGTCGCCCACGGGTCGACGAGGGTCTTGATCTGCGTGCTGCGACCCTCGAGGAGGGGCTGCAGGGCGTCTTCGGCGACGCGGTCGAGGGGGATGACCTCGCTCGCGATGTCCGACCAGTCGTCGCGGGTGCCGAGCAGGCGTACGGCCTCGGGGAAATCGGTCGAGAAGACGTGAGCGACCGTGCCGATGATGGTGTACTCGCTGAGGGTCCACTTCCCGAGGGGGAGTGCCGGTTCGCCGCGCTGGATGCCGACGGGCACGATCGTCGCACCCGGCTTCGCGGTCTCGAGCACCGAGGCCAGGCCGGGGGCGGAGCCACTGACCTCGAAGAACACGTCGGCGTCCATGCCGAGCTCGTCGAGCCGGTCGCTCAGCGAGGTCGTGCCCGCCTTCAGCGTCTCCGCCGCGCCGAGGCGCCGCGCGAGCTCGAGGCGGTCGTCGTTCAGGTCGACGACGAGCACGCGAGCCCCGGTGGCGGCCGCGGCCACGGTGATGAAGGCGCCGATGCCGCCGACGCCGATCACGACGGCGTCGTCACCCTGCGACAGCCCGCTTCGCCGCACCGCGTGCACGGCGATGGCCATCGGCTGGGTGAGCCCGAGGGTGTCGAGCGCCAGGCCCGAGTCGGAGACGTCGAGGGTGATCGACGCGGGGGAGACGACGTAGCCCGAGAGGCCGCCGTCGTGGTGGAAGCCGATGGTGGAGTAGCTACGGCACAGGTTCGTGCGGCCCTGACGGCAGGGCTTGCACTCGCCGCACGAGATGCCGGCGCCGCTCACCACGGTGGCGCCGACGGGAGGGGCCGTGACGCCGGGGCCGACGGCCTCGACGACGCCCGCGAACTCGTGGCCGAGGGCCACCGGAGGCTTCGCGAGCGCGAGGTGGTGGCCGAACTCGGTGGCGTCGCTGCCGCACACGCCGCAGACCGCGACCCTGATGAGCACCTCGCCCGGGCCGGGTGTCGGCGTCTGCTGATCCTCAATCCGCAGGTCGCCCACGTCGTGCAGTACCGCAGCACGCACGGTCGCCTCGATGGTCACGCGAAAGCCCCTTCCGAGATCGGGAGCTGCACGGCGGAGCGCTCGGCGATCATCCGCCCGAGGTGCTTCTCGTACACCGCGAGGTGGTCGGGGTGGTCGAGGTAGCTGTCGAGCCCGGCTGCGTCGTCGAGGATCGCCGCGACGCCGTAGTCGGAACCGGCGGGGCGCAGGTGCAGGTTCGGCCCCGCGGTGTACGACTTGATCTCGGGAATGCCCTTCGCCATCTCGAGGAGGGCGTCGGTGAGCGCGCTCACGTCGGCCTCGGTGACGTCGTCCTTCCAACGGAATGCGGCGATGTGGAGGATCATCGGGTTCCCTGCTCTCTTCGTCGAGGTCTGCTTGTCGGCCTGGTGTCCAGATCGACACCGTGTCCAGTATCAATTTACACTTGGACTGCGCGATGTCGAGATCATCAGTTCGTATGACAATTTGTGGATGTCGCGATAGTCTCGCACTGCCATCACGCAATGCCAAAGGAGGTAAACGGATGAGCGGACCCCGCATCGCTGTTCTCGGGGCGGGCGCCAACGGCGCCTCCGTCGGGGCGGATCTCACGAACGCCGGTCTCGATGTCGTGCTGATCGAGCAGTGGCCTGCCCACGTCGAGCGGATGCGCACCGACGGTGTGCGCATCATCACCCCGGAGAGCGAACTGCACGTGCGCCCGACGGTGATCAACCTCTGCGAGGTCGCCGAGCTCAGGCAGCCCTTCGATGTGGTGCTGATGCTCATGAAGGCCTACGACTCCCGCTGGGCTGCGGAGCTCATCCGGCCGTATCTCGCCGACGACGGCCTCATGGCCGGGGTGCAGAACGGGATGACCGCCCGGGTCGTCGAAGACGTGGTGGGGGCGCACCGCACGATTGGCACCGTCATCGAGTGCTCGGCGACGATGAACGAGCCAGGCGTCGTGCACCGGCACACCGGTGTCGACCGTTCCTGGTTCGCCGTGGGCGAGCTTCCCGGTGGGCCGGCGGGGCGCTCCCAGGAGATCGCCGCGCTGCTGCGCCATTCCGGCACGGTCGCGCACTTCGACGACATCGAGGCGGCGAAGTGGATGAAGCTGGTGAGCAACTCGACGCTGCTCGTCACCTCCGCCATCCTCGGCCTCCCCATGCTCGACGCCCTGCACACCCCCGGCTACCGCGAGCTCATGGTCGCGGCGGGGAACGAGGCGATCGCCGTCGGCACGGCTCTCGGGCACCCGGTGCTCCCCATCTTCGGGCTCACGGCCGACGAGATCTCCGACCCCGACCAGGTCGTCGAGATCATGACCGACAAGCTCTTCGCTGGCTTCGTCGTTCCCGGAGCGACGACGACCGTGCTGCAGGACTGGGAGAAGGGGCGCCACAGCGAGGTCGACGACCTCAACGGCCACGTGGTCGACGTCGGCCGTCGTCTCGGCGTGCCGACCCCGGTGAACGCGGCCGTGGTGGAGGTCGCGCACCGAATCGAACGGGGCGAGGCGCGCCCCGAACCCGGGCACCTGGCGGAGCTGTCTCGAGCCATCGCGTGAAGTCGCCCGTACTGGCGACCGCCGCGACCCTCGCCGCGGGTGCGGCCGTGGCCGTGCAGACCTCGGTGAACGGGCACGTCAGTGTCGACACCGGGTCGCCGGTGCTGGCCACGGCGGTGAACCACGGGTCTGCCCTCGCCATCGCCCTCGTCGTCGCGTTGGCGATGGGCGCCCTGCCGCGCGCGGTGCGGTCGCTCAAGGCGCGGCGGAGCGAGATCAAGCGCTGGTGGTTCCTCGGCGGACTGATGGGCTTCGTCGCCGTGCTGGCCATCATCACCGTCACACCCGAGGTCGGCGTGGTGGCGGTCGGAGTGGCGATCACACTGGGCCAGCTGATCGGCTCGGTGATCGCCGACTCGTTCAACCTCGGGCCCGGCGGGAAGCGCCGGCTGAACCTGCTGCGCACCATCGGCCTCGGTGTCGCGGTCGTCGCGGTGCTGGTCGGTGCGATCGGGCGCTTCGACGTGAGCAATGCGCTCGTCATCCCGATCGTGGTGGTGGCGGGCGTGATCATCGCCATCCAGCAGGCCGCCAACGGCTGGCTCGTCGTGGTGACGGGCGAGTTCGCGGCGATGTCGGTCATCAACTTCCTCACTTCCGGTGTCTTCGTCGGGCTGGCGCTCGTGGTGACGCTCTTCCTGCAGCCGATCGACTTCGGCGCGCTGCCGCCCTGGGCGCCGCTCGGGGGCCTTCTCGGAGCGGTGATCGGCGTGGTGACCGCGCTCACCGTGCGCACCATCGGGGTGCTCAGCGCCATTCTGTGCATTGCCGCCGGGCAGGCCATCGCGTCGGTGCTGCTCGATCTCGTGGTGCCCGTCGACGCCCTCGGTCTCACGCCCACCGCCGTCATCGGCGCGATTCTCGCCGTGGCCGCCGTCGGCATCGCCGGCCTCGGAGCAGCGGCAGCGGCCCGCCGCCGCGACCCCGTCTCCGACGCCGACGCCGACGCCGCCCAGGCGGTCGCGCCCCAATGACCCTCGGAGACCAAGCAGGGCCCGACCGGAACGGAGAGCATCGATGCCCACACGAGTGACGGCAGCCGTCGCCCATCGCGACGAGACCGAGCTGGGGGTCGAGACCGTGACACTGCGCGACCCGGGGGAGCGCGACGTGGTGGTCGAGATCGACGCGACCGCGTTCTGCTACAGCGACTGGATCGCGGTGCGGGGCGACACCGGGCTGCCGGGGCTCGTGCCCGATCCGTACCCCGTGGTGCTCGGGCACTCGGCCGTGGCGCGGGTGGTCGAGCGCGGCGCGGCCTCACGGCTCGAGGTGGGCCAGCGGGTGATCGTGACGGCGACCCCGGAGTGCGGGGAGTGCTTCTGGTGTCGCAGCGGCCGAGTCGACCAGTGCGAGAAGCTATTCGTGCCGGCGCCGGTGATCGGCATGCTCGACGACGGGCGCGAGGTGCGGGCACCCGGAGCGTCGGCGACCTACGCGGAGCGGAGCGTCATCCGCGACATCCAGGTCTTCCCCGTGCACAGCGACCTTCCGGATGCGTGGCTGGCGATGTTCGGCTGCGGCATCATCTCGGGCATGGGAGCGGTGGTGAATGTCGCGCGGGTCGAGGCTGGCAGCTCGGTGGTGGTCGTGGGGTGCGGTCAGGAAGGTCTGTGGATGATCCAGGCCGCGCGCATCCTGGGAGCACGTCACATCGTGGCGGTCGATCCGCTCGCGGAGCGTCGCGAGCTCGCGCTGCGGGTGGGGGCGACGGCGGTCGCCGACCCCGGAGGGGTGCCGAGCGCAGAGGGCGACGAGTGTGTGCGCGACGTCGTGCTCGCCGCCACGGGTGGGCGCGGGGCCGACTTCGGCTTCGACGCCGGGGGGAGTGTCGAGTCGGTGCAGCAGGCCTTCGCGCTCACGCGCCTCGGGGGTGTCGTGACGATCACCTCGTACGTCACCCGCGACACCACGGTCTCGCTACCGCTGTTCGACTTGGCGCTGCGCGGGCGCGACTTGCGCAGCTCGCAGAGCGGGCGACTCGACATGACCCGCGACCTGGCTCAGTTCCTCCCGTGGCTCGAATCGGGCGCCGTCGACGTCGACGCCCTGCTCGGCCCGGTGCGCCCCCTCGCCGCCATCAACGACGCCCTCGCCGCCTCCCGCGACCGCACTGAGATCACGCCCATCCTCACCCCCTGACCCCCGAACCCACGTTCTTACGGACAAAGTCCGTGATAACCGAGTTCTTCACGGACTTTGTCCGTAGGAAACTCGGGGAGGGGTGCGTGGGGGTGCTGGTGCGTGCTGTGGGGCGAGGATTGGTCGCGCGAAATGCTCGAATCGGGTCGGTTGAGAGCGTTTTGTGCGACTAGGGGGTCGCGAGGATGGTGGGGACCGCGAAGAGCCCCCGCCCCGGCACGTGGCGTGCCAGGAACGGGGGCTCGAGAGCGCCGCGGAGCGCGCAAGGCGAGCGCGAGGCGCGCGATACGCGCCCGGCGCTACGCGCGCCAGACCGACTTCAGGGAGACGAACTCGCGGATGCCCTCGACGGAGAGCTCGCGGCCGATGCCGGAGTCTTTGGTGCCGCCGAAGGGGAGCTCGGGGTAGGAGATGGACATGCCGTTGACGAAGACGGCGCCGGCGACGAGGCCGTCGATGACGGCTTCTTCTTCGGCGGCGTCGTTGGTCCAGACGGCGGAGCTGAGGCCGAAGGTGGTGTCGTTGGCGATGGCGAGGGCCTCGTCGACGCCCGAGACCTTGAACACCGTGGCGACGGGCCCGAAGGCCTCCTCGGCGTAGAGGCGCATCGACGGGGTGACACCCGTGATGACGGTCGGCGGGTAGTACCAGCCGTCGCCCGCGGGAACGGTGCCGCCCGTGGTGGCGGTGGCACCCTTGGCCACCGCGTCGTCTACGAGCTCGACGAGGTCGTCGCGACCGGAGGAGGTCGCGAGCGGCCCGATGTCGGTGGTGTCGGCGGTGGGGTCGCCGACCCGCAGCGCGCCCATCGCCTCGGTGAACCGGGCCACGAACTCGTCGTGCACCTGCTCGTGCACGATGAAGCGCTTGGCGTTGATGCACGCCTGCCCGTTGTTGGTGGTGCGCGAGGTGACGGCCGTGGCCACGGCGGCCTCGAGGTCGGCGCTCGGCAGCACGATGAACGGGTCGGAGCCGCCCAGCTCGAGCACCACGTGCTTCACCTCGGAGCCCGCGATCGACGCGAGCGAGCGCCCGGCGGGCTCGGAGCCCGTGAGGGTGGCGGCGACCACGCGCGGGTCGCGCACGACCCGCTCGACCCGCGCCGCGGGGATGAGCAGCGCCCGGAACGACCCCGTGGGGAACCCGCCGCGCTCGAACAGCGTGTCGAGGTAGAGCGCCGCCTGCGGCACGTTCGAGGCGTGCTTGAGCAGACCGGTGTTGCCCGCCATGAGCGCGGGCGCGGCGAAGCGGATGACCTGCCAGATGGGGTAGTTCCACGGCATGACCGCGAGCACGGGCCCGATCGCCTCGTAGCGCGTGTAGGCGCCCGAGGCGTTCATGCGGGAGGGCTCCTCGATGTCGCGCCCGGTGAGGAACGACTCGGCGTTGTCGGCGTAGAAGCGCATCGTCTTGGCCGACTTCTGCACCTCGGCCCGCGCCTGGGCGAGGGTCTTGCCCATCTCGGTAGTGAGCATGAGCGCTGCCTCCTCGACGTCGGCGTCGAGCAGGTCGGCGGCCTTGTGCATCCACGCCGCACGCTCGGCGAACGATGTCGTGCGGAGGGCCTGGAAGGCGGCGACGGCCTCGCCGATGCGGGCGTCGACCTCCTCCTCGGTGTGCGCCTCGAACTCGCGCTCGGTGACGCCGGTGGCGGGGTTGATGGTGGCGATGGCCATGGTTGCCTTTCGGTAGGGAAGGAGGGGAAGCAGAGAAAAGGGGAAGCAGAGAAGAAGGAGGGGAAGCAGTGAAAAAGGGTTACGGCGCCGCAAAGATCTCGGGGTGCCGCGCCAGCTCGAGCCGGGTGCGCCTGATGTGCGACGACAGCACCCGTTCGGCCTCGTCGGCGTCGCGCCGCCGCACGGCGGCGACGAGCAGATGATGCTCGTGGTGCACGCTGCGGTCGCCCTCGGAGAGGAACACCGAGGTGTAGGCCCGCCGGTAGGGCTGCGTGCGGTTCCACAACCTCAGCACGGTGTCGAACAGCATCGTGGTGGGGGCGGCCCCGTAGGAGGTGAGGTGGAACTCCCGGTCGAGGCGCAGGAAGGTCTCGATGTCGCTCGCCGCCTCCATCTCGAGCGCGAGGTGCTCGAGCTCGTCGATGGCTTCAGGCGACAGCAGCGGCACGTTGTACCGCAGCAGCAGCGGCTCGAGCCGCTCGCGCACCTGGTAGACCTCCTCGCTCTCGGCGAGGTTGAGGCTGGTGACCCAGGCGCCGGTGTTCGCGACGACGGTGACGAGCCCTTCGGCCTCGAGCATGCGCAGCGCCTCGCGCGCGGGCACGCGACTCGCGCCGTACCGCTCGGCCACGTCTTCTTGCCGGATGCGCGCCCCCGGCGGGTGCACGCCCGCGAGGATCGCCTCGCGGAGCTCGGCCGCGACGCGGGCCCCGGCGGCGCCGTGGCTGGTGTGTTCGAGAGTCATACCGGTCATTCTGCCGGGTGGGCCGGGTGCCACAGCTTCACGGGGACATCTGTGGACGAATGCTCGTAGGCCTTGCCCTGGGGAAAACTGACCAGCTCGAGCTGCAGACCCCACGGTGCCTTGAAGTAGATCCAGCGCTGCCCCTCCGCTGCCTGCTTGCTCGCGACCGGCTCACCCATCACCTCGACGTCGTGCGACCGCAGATACGCGACAGCCGCATCTATGTCGTCGACGTAGATCGCCAGATGATGGCCCCCGATGTCGCTGTTCATGGGCGGCACGAGGGCCTGCGGCCGCTCGTCGTCGGCGGGAACCTCGTACTCGAACACCTCGAGGTTCGACCCGTTGCCGAGCCGGTAGAACCGGATCTCCCGGATCTCGGTGCGCGGCGAGACGCCGATCTGCACCTGCATCCAGTCGTCGTCGGCGCGCTTCGCGCCGAGCGTGTAGACGTGTACCGCCCCCAGCACGCCCACGAGGAACGCCTCCGCCTCGTCGAGATCGGGCACGGTGATGCCGATGTGGTCGATGCCCCTGGCTCCGGGGATTCCGCCGCTCATGCGACCTCCTTGACGCTCTGATTGGATCCATTATGCGCGCACCACGCGCCGAAAGCCAGCGCGGGCCCCGAATCGCGCTTGTAATTGGATGCAATCGCGCTTAGGGTGAGACGACCAGATGTGCCGCCGGGCGCATCCGTGCGGAAGGAATGGCGAAGATGCCGAAGACGCGTCGACTGGAGACCGGGGTCTCGTGGCAGCAGCTCACGACGACGCCCGCGGATTGGAAGGCGGCCGACCCCGCCCTGCTCGGAACCATGCTCGCCGAGCTGCACCTCATCAGGGCGTTCGAGGAGACGGTGCTCGAGCTCGCCGGCGAGGGCCTCGTGCACGGCCCCGCGCACTCCAGCATCGGCCAGGAGGGCGGCGCCGTCGGATCCATCGTGGGCCTCGGCTCGACGGATGCGGTGAACGGCTCCCACCGCGGCCACCACCAGTTCCTGGCCAAGGCGCTCACCCACGTGTCGCAGGGCACCATCGACCCGGCGAACCCGGTGACCCCGGCCATCCAGGGCGTGCTGCAGAAGACGCTCGCCGAGATCCTCGGTCTTGCGCAGGGCTACTGCTCCGGCCGCGGCGGATCGATGCATCTGCAGTGGTTCGAGGCCGGCGCCCTCGGCACCAACGCCATCGTCGGTGGCGGCGCCCCCATGGCCACCGGCAACGCCTGGGCGCAGAAGCACTCCGGCACCCGCGACATCACCATCAACTACTTCGGCGACGGCGCCGCGCAGATCGGCTCGGTGCTCGAGTCGATGAACCTCGCCGCGGCGTGGAAGCTGCCGGTGATGTTCTTCATCGAGAACAACCTCTACGCGGTGTCGACCCGTGCCGACGAGATCACCGCCGACACGCGGTTCTCGGTGCGCGGTCAGGGCTTCGGCATCCCGTCGTGGCGCGTCGACGGCATGGACCCGCTCGCCGTCTACCTCGCCACCCAGGCCGCCGAGGAACGGATGCGCGCTGGCGACGGCCCCACGATCATCGAGGCCGAGGTCTACCGCTTCTTCCACCAGAACGGCCCGTACCCCGGCAGTGCCTTCGGCTACCGCCCGAAGGACGAGGAGGCCGAGTGGCGCGCCCGCGACCCGCTCGACCGCGTCGCCCGCGAGATGACGAAGCTCGGGCTCATCGACGAGGCCGGCGTCGCCGCCGTGCGCGAGGCCGCCAAGGCCGGCATGACCGCCGCGGTGGCCGAGCTGCTGGAAGCCGACCCCGACTCCGAGGGCAAGCGCCGCATCCGCCCCGACCTGTGGCCCGACCCCGGGTACGTCGACGTGGGCGTGCGCGGCGATGCCGGCGAGCTCGGCGCCCTCACCGTCGCCGAGCCGCTCGAGCACGAGGGCGGCTGGCGCGACCTCAAGTTCGTCGACGCCGTCTCGGGCGTGATGGACCGCCGCATGGAGACCGACCCGCGCATCGTGGTGCTGGGCGAAGACGTGCACCGCCTGAACGGCGGCACGAACGGCGCCACCAAGGGCCTCGCCAAGAAGTACGGCCCAGACCGCGTGCTCGGCACCCCCATCAGCGAGAACGCCTTCACCGGCCTCGGCGGCGGGCTCGCGCTCGACGGCCGCTTCCGCCCCGTGGTGGAGTTCATGTACCCCGACTTCATGTGGGTCGCCGCCGACCAGGTGTTCAACCAGATCGGCAAGGCGCGCCACATGTTCGGGGCGAACACCCCGGTTCCCTTCGTGCTGCGCACCAAGGTCGCGATGGGCTCGGGCTACGGCTCGCAGCACCTCATGGACCCGGCCGGCATCTTCGCCACCAGCCCCGGCTGGCGCATCGTCGCCCCCTCGACGGCGGCCGACTACGTGGGCCTCATGAACGCGGCGCTCGCCCTCGAAGACCCGGTGCTCGTGATCGAGCACGTCGACCTCTACGGCACCGCCGACCGCGTGCCCGAGGGCGATCTCGACTACATCCTCCCGCCCGGGCAGGCCGCCGTGCGCCGCGAGGGCTCCGAGGTCACCGTCATCAGCTACCTCTCCATGGTGCGCCACAGCCTCGAGGCGGTGGAGCAGACGGGCATCGACGCCGAGGTGATCGACCTGCGCTGGCTCGACCGCGCGTCGATCGACTGGGACACCATCGGCGAGAGCATCCGCAAGACCAACTCCGTGCTGATCGTCGAGCAGGGTGCCCAGGGCACCTCCTACGGCGGCTGGCTGGCGGATGAGATCCAGCGCAGGTTCTTCGACTGGCTCGACCAGCCCGTGGAACGCGTCACAGGAACGGAGGCGTCGCCGAGCATCTCGAAGGTGCTCGAGCGCGCCGCCATCGCCCGCACCGAAGAGGTCGTCGCCGGCCTCGAACGTGTTCGACTCGGATTCGGAGACCGCTGATGGCCACGCTCATCCGCATGCCGGAAGTTCTCGCCGGTGCCGCCGAAGGCGCCATCCAGTCGTGGCTGGTGCAGGTCGGCCAGCCCGTTGTCGTGGGCGAGCCGCTCGCCGAGGTCGAGACCGAGAAGGCCACGGTCGAGTACGCCGCCGAGATCGGGGGAACCCTGCTCAAGGTGCTCGTCAACGAGGGCACCTCGGTGAACGTCGGCGACCCCATCGCTGTCGTGGGCGAGCCGGGTGAGAGTGCCGACGGCGTGACCCCGGATGTGCCTGCCGCGTCGGGCGGTGACGCTCCGGATGCTGCGCCTGCGTCGGGCGGGACCGCTCCGGATGCTGCTGCCGCTCTGAACGAGACGGCTCCGGATGCTGCTGCCGCCGCTGCGACCGCCGCCGAGCCGAGCTCCCCCGCACCCGAGCCGGAGACCGCGGCCGAGAGCACCAGCTCGCCGGTCGCCGACGCACCCACCACGCTGCCGTCGGGCAGCGAGGGCGGTGAAGGTGGCGAAAGCGGAGAACGGGGCGAAGGCGGGGGCGGCGTCGGCGGCCGCCTCTTCGTGAGTCCGCTCGTGCGACGCCTCGCCAAGGAGCGCGGTGTCGACCTCGCCACGCTGCGCGGCACCGGCCCCGGCGGCCGCATCGTACGGGCCGACCTCGAGCGCGGGCCCGTCGCGGGCGCCGCCCAGCCGGCCGCCCCTGCGACCGCAGGGTCGGCCGATGCGGCGACCACCGCATCCGCGCCGGCTGCCTCGACTGCACCGGCTGCCCCGGCCGAAGCTGCGCCCGCCTCCGCGACAGCCCCGGCTGCCGCGAAGCCCGCCGCCGCCCCCGCCGGCGCCGGCGCCGGCTTCACCGAGGTGCCGCACACCGGCATGCGCCGAGCCATCGCGCGCCGGCTCACCGAGAGCAAGTCGACGGTGCCGCACTTCTACCTCGTCGCCGACTGCCGGGTCGACGAGCTGCTCGCGCTGCGGAAGTCGGTGAACGAGGCGTCACCGGTGAAGATCTCGGTGAACGACTTCGTACTGAAGGCGGCGGCCGCGGCGTTCGTGGAGGTGCCCGAGGCCAACGCCACCTGGACCGACACCGCCGTGCGCCGCTACGACAGCGTCGACATGTCGGTCGCCGTGGCCATCGACGGTGGACTCGTCACACCCGTGCTGCGGGGTGTGGAGAAGTCGTCGCTGTCGGAGATCGCCCGCACCGTGGGCGACCTGGCGAGCAGGGCGCGCTCAGGCGGGCTCCGCCAGCACGAGCTCGAGGGCGGCAGCTTCGCGGTGTCGAACCTCGGCATGTACGGCGTCACGGAGTTCTCGGCGATCATCAACCCGCCGCAGTCGGCCATTCTCGCGGTGGGTGCGGCGCGTCAGCAGCCCGTGGTGGTCGACGGCGAGCTGGCGGTGGGCACCGTCATGACGGTGACGCTCTCGGCCGACCACCGGGTGCTCGACGGGGCCCTCGCCGCGCAGTGGCTGGCGGCGTTCGTGAAGAAGATCGAGAGCCCGTTCTCGATCCTCGTGTGAGGACGTGGGGTGCGCCTCCGGCCGAGCCGGAGCCTCCGGCCGAGCCGGAGCGCACCCCGACCCGACCCGAACCGGGGTCGCGCCGGGCCCGATCCGGTGCGGCTCCGGTTCCGTCGTTTTTCCGGGGAGCTTCCCCGGGAGCCCGTCGTTGACCGGGTGGAGCCGCCGTCCGTAGCGTCGAAGACGAGGCACGGCGAGCGTGCCGCCCGCAGCGAAGGAGCCGCACCCATGACCGACGTCACGACCCGGAGCGCCGCAGCGCCCACGAGCTCGGCCCGCATCTCGCCGCCCGCCGAGGTGCGCTTCGCCATCGACGACCTCTACGCCACCTACCTCTGGGCGCTCGACACGCAGGACATCGAGGTCTACCTCGGCACCTTCTGGCCGGAGGCCGCGTTCATCGAGACCCAGCTCGACGGCGAGGTGCTGTCGTGGGAGGGTGTGGACAGCATCCGTGAGTTCACCGCCTCGCACTTCGGCGGCTACAACGGGCACCAGCACCGCGAGTCGAACCGGGTGTACCTCGACGGCGGCGCCCCCGACCGGGTGCGCCTGCGCTCCTACTGGTCGACGACGCACCGTGAGGCCGGCAGCGGCGAAGTGTCGCTGAGCTCCACCGGTCACTCCTTCGACACCATCGAGCGGCGCGGCGACGAGTGGCGCTTCGTGCGGCGCTGGGTCGAGCGCTGGCCCGGTGACGCCGAGCACCCGCTGCGCTCCGCCACCCACCCGGCGAGCGACCGGCACCCCGACCCCGCGGGCCCCGCGCACCACGGAGGGTCGCACTGACGATGACGGATGCTCCACCCCGCGACGAGACCGCGAACGACACCCCCGGCGTGATGACCGCGACCACCCGCGACGCCCGCGGCGCGACGACCGGTGACCTCCCCGGCGACACCAGCGCCGCCGCCCGCGACACCCCCGGCGGATTCGCCGACACCAACGCCGAGACCGCAGGCGTCGCCGCCCTCGCCGCCTTCCTCGCCCGCGCCGCCGCCATCGTCGGCGCGGAGCACGTCTCCGGCCCCGACGCCGTCGACGACTACCTCGACGTCTACGCCCTCGGCGACCCGCACGCCCACCAGCCCGGCGGCGCCGTGCGCCCGGCCGAGGTCGACCAGGTGCAGGAGGTCGTGCGCGCGGCGAACGAGTTCGGTGTCGCCCTCTGGCCCGTCGGTCGCGGCAAGAACCTCGGCTACGGCGGATCGGCGCCGCGGCAGAGCGGCACCGTCGTGCTCGACCTCGGCCGCATGAACCGTGTGCTCGAGGTCGACGACGAGACCGCCTCCGCCATCGTCGAACCGGGAGTGAGCTTCTTCGACCTCTACGAGGAGCTGCGCTCGCGCGACTCGCGGCTGTGGGCGTCGGTGCCCGACCTCGGCTGGGGGAGCGTCGTCGGCAACGCCCTCGAGCGCGGCTACGGCTACACCGCCCACGGCGACCACCAGCAGTTCATCTGCGGACTCGAGGTGGTGCTGCCGACGGGGGAGCTCATCCGCACCGGCATGGGCGCGATGCCGAACTCCGAGGCCTGGCCGCTCTACCGCGGCGGTTTCGGCCCGGGCTTCGAGGGCCTCTTCCTGCAGTCGAACCTCGGCATCGTCACGAAGATGGGCATCTGGCTCATGCCGCGCCCCGAGCGCTTCGCCGCCTGCCGCGTGGCGATCGACCGCGAGAGCTCCCTGCCGGCGCTCGTCGACGCGATGCGCGAGCTCGGTCTCGAGGGGATGATCGACGGCGTCGTCAACGCCGCGAACGCGGTCGGTGTCGCGGCCGGGAGCTCGTCGCGCGAGCGCTGGTACGACGGCGACGGCGTGGTGCCCGACGAGATCGTCGACACCATCGCCTCCGATCTCGGCATCGGCCGCTGGAACGTGAAGTTCGCCGTCTACGGCTCCGACGCGATGCTCGACCTCAAGCTCGCCCGTATAGAAGGGGTGCTGGCCGGCATCCCGGGGTCCAGGCTCACGGCCCACCGCTACGACGGCGCGGCCTCGGCCGAGGAGGTCGAGCCCTTCGACCACTTCGCCGCGGGCATCCCGGGCATGCTGCTCGCGGGCGGCGTGCGTTGGCGCGCCGATCGGCCCACCGGCGCCCACATCGGTCTCTGCCCGGTGTCGCCGCTCACCGGTCGTCACGTCGTCGAGGCGGGGCGCGTCATGCGCACGCACATCGAGGCCGCGGGCTTCGACTACATCGGGGGCTGGCTCGGCACCGGCCGTCACGCCGTGAACGTGCTCATGATCTTCTTCGACGCCGCCGACGCGGAGGAGTCGGCGCGGGTGAAGCGCGCCTTCGGCGAACTGGTGCCGCTCCTCGCCGACGCGGGCTACGGCGAGTACCGCGCCCACCTCGAGTTCATGGACGCCGTCGCCTCCCGCTTCGACTTCAACGACTCCTCCCTGCTGCACTTCACCCGCACGCTGAAGCGGGCGGTCGATCCGCGCGGCATCCTCGCCCCCGGGAAGCAGGGGGTCTGGCCCCTGTGACGACCGGCATCGGGGTGACGGCCGGCACCGGGGTGACGACCCGGGCGCTGGTCGCCCGGGGCGACGGGACGGCGCCCGACGTGGTGACGGTAGAGCTGCTGCCACTCGGGGAGCGCGACGTGCTGGTCGAGCTCGCCGCCGCGGCCGTGTGCCGCACCGAGCTCATGACCGTCGACCGGGCGCTGGCGGGCCACGAGCGCCCGAGCGGCACGGATGCGCGTCTCACCGTGCTGGGGCACGCCGCCACGGGCACGGTGACGTCGGTCGGCAGCGCGGTCACCCGCGTCGCCCCCGGCGACCGCGTCGTGGTGACCGGCACCCGCCAGTGCGGCAGCTGCTTCTACTGCCTCAAAGACGCGCCGGGCGCCTGCGACGAGATCTTCACCCACATGGAGCGTCGCGTCGGCACCAGCACGACGGGCGAGGCGGTGTGGAGCGACGGGGGGATGGGCACCCACGCCGAGCGCATGGTGTTCGTGGAGTCGAACCTGGTGCGTGTCGAGGGCCTCGCTCCGGCCCGCGAGCTCGCCCTGCTCGGCTGCGGTGTCACTTCAGGTGCCGGTGCGGTGCGGGAGGTCGCGCGGGTGCGCGAGGGCCAGTCGGTCGCGGTCTCCGGATGCGGTCACCTCGGCCTCTGGATGCTGCGGACCGCCGCTCTCGCGGGCGCGCATCCGCTCATCGCCATCGAGCCCGACCCCTGGCGCCGCGAACGCGCACGCCAGGCGGGTGCCACCCACGTCATCGACCCGCGCCTCGACTCCCAGCGCCCCTTCGACCTCACCGCCGCCGTGCGCGATCTCACCGACGGCCGCGGGGCCGACGTCGCGCTCGAGGCAGCGGGCACCACGCTGGCGCTCCGCCAGTCGTTCGAGCTCTCGCGCCTGGGCGCCGTCGTCGTGCCCACCGGTCTCGAGAGCGAGACCGCCGTGGTGTGCCTCGACAACCTGCAGTACTCCCTCGGCTCGCGCACCATCAGGGGCGCGCAGTGCGGGGGAGGGGACGTGCTGCGCATCGTTCCCGAGTACGAGCGGCTGCTCGCGAGCGGCGCGCTGCGCGCCGACCTGGTCATCACCTCGGAGCACACCCTCGCCGACGCCGCCGAGGCCTACGAGCTGCTGAGCGATCCGCGCTCGCTCACCGCGATCATCCTGCTCGCCGACGCCGACGCCGACGCCGACGCCGACGCCAACGCCGACGCCGACGCCGATACTGACCCCGCCGCCCACGCAGCTGACCCCGCCGCCGACGTCGCTGACCCCGCCGACGCCGACGCCCACGCCGAGGCTAACCCCGACGCAGATTCACACACCGACACCCGCGCCCACCCCACGCCCCCTCGAGAGGAGCCCGCCTCATGACCCTCACCACTCCCGCCCCCGGCACGGCCCCCACCCCAGCGACCACGGCCCCCGCGCCCGACCCCGTCGCCGCCGCCCGCAGCCTCCGTGAGCTGCTCCGCGAGCAGCAGAACGAGGCCGAGCGACTCGGCCACTACACCGGCGAGGTGCACGAGCGCATGCTCTCGCTCGGGCTGTATCACCTCCTCACCCCGGTGAGCTACGGCGGCGCGGAGGTCTCGCTCACCACGTGGCTCCGCACGGTCATCGAGATTTCGACCGGAGACCCGGGCTCCGGCTGGTGCTACTGCCTCGGGCACTCGCACGTCATCCAGCTCGCCTCGCTCTGGCCCGAGCGGGTGCAGCGAGAAGCCTTCAGCGACCCGGCGGGCTACTTCCGCGCCTCGCACAGCCTCGCCCCGGCCGGCACCGCGAAGAAGGTCGAGGGCGGCTACCAGCTGAGCGGCGTCTCGCGCTACCAGTCGGGTTCCCCGTACTCGACGCACGCCATCGTCTACGTCGCCGTCGAGGGCGAGACCACCGCCGACGGAGCGCAGCGCACCGCCCAGGTGCTGCTGCCCAAGGCGCTCTACCGTCCCCTCGACGACTGGGGCGGCGACCGCGTGCTCGGCATGCGCGCCAGCGGCTCGAACTCGGTGGCCTTCGAAGACGCCCTCGTCCCGGCCGACCACCTGGTCGACGCCACCTGGGCGGGCGAGACCGACCCGGCGCTCACGGGAGCCGCCCTCCACGGCAACCCGCTCTACCTCGGCAGCGTGCAGTCGTTCCTCGGAGCCGAGCTCGCCGCCGTGGCCGTCGGGACCGCCCGCGCGGCACTAGACGAGTGGGAGGCCCTGGCGCGCATCCGTTCCGCCCCCCTCCCGCCGTTCGCCAAGCGTGACCACGACCCCGGGAGCCAGCGCATCTTCGGCGAGGCGACGGTGAAGACGGATGCGGCCGAGGCCATCCTGCTGCAGGCCGTCGAGACCGTCGAACGCTGGGCCGCCGACTTCGTGGCCGGCCGCGCACCGCTCACCCGAGCCATGGACACGCGTCTGAACGGCCTCACCCTCGAGGCCGGGCGGCTCGCCTCCGAGGCCGTCGACATGCTGTTCCGTTCGGCGGGCAGCTCGGAGGCCCGACCGGGTCGCAAGATGGAGCGGTACGCCCGCGACATCATGATGTACCGCACGCACGCCGCCACGCAGTACGGCGCGTGGATGCAGGGCATCGGCGCGACCGTGCTCGGCGTGCAGAAGTCGGCGTTCGACCTCCCGGCCACGCCGGCCCCCGCGGCGGCGCCGAGCACGCCCGCAAACCCGGCCGCCGGTGGCTGAGGGCTCAGGCCTCGCCGCGGCCGTCGCCCGCGTGGGTGCCGCCCGAGTCTGCGTCGCGCGAGTCCGCGCCGCCCGAGTCTGCGTCGCCCGAGTCTGCGTCGCCCGCGTCTGCGTCGCCCGAGTCCGCGCCACCCGAGCCTCCGTCGCGCGCGTCTCCCGCACCCGCCGGCCACGCCCGCCCGGCGGAGCCGATCACCGCCCGGGCCCACGGCGACGGCCGCGTCTCGGCCGACCAGGCGAGCGTCGCCCACTCCACCGGAGCCGTGGTGACGAGCGGCCGCACCGCCAGCGGCCGCCCCTCCTGCGAGACGTCGCCGAACGGCCGGTGGATGTGCAGCGTGTACCCGAGCCCGCGCCCCACGAGCGACCGCGCGAGTTCGTGACTCGGCGTGCGCAGGCGCACCCGCGGGGTGACGCCCGCCGCGTTGAACATCGAGAACGAATGGGTCGCGCCGGGTTCGGTGCTGAGCATGATCCAGTCTTCGCCGGCGAGCTCGGCCGGGGTGATGCTCTGCAGACGGGCGAGCGGATGCGCGGCCGGCAGCACCACGTTCAGCGGCAACGGTTTCAGCCTGATCGCCTCGAGTTCCGTCGGCTGCCGGTGGTCGAGCGTCACCGCGAGGTCGATCTCGCCCGAGAGCAGTCTCGGCCAGAACGACTCCTCGAGCCCGATCTCCACGAGCGGCGTGACGCCGGGATGCTCGGTTGCGAGCCTCTCGATGATCGGCGGGAGGATGACGGGGGCCATCTCCTCCGCGCATCCGATGGTCACCGACCCCACGAGCGGGGCCTGCTCTCCGTCGGGGGTCGACCCGCCCGACACGGCGAGCTCGAGCTCGACGGCGTCGTCGAGCAGCACGCGGGCGCGCTGGCGCAGCAGTCTGCCGCTGGCGGTGGGCGTGACGCCCTGGGCGCGGCGGCGCACCAGCAGCTGCACGCCGAGGGCCTTCTCGAGACCGGAGACCGCTGCAGAGACGGCCGACTCCGAGGTGTGCAGCTCGGTGGCGGCGAGGGCGATCGAGCCGGCGTCGGCGACGGCGAGGAAGCACTCCAGCTGGCGCAGGTTGAGCGCTGTCGATCGCATCGGCACCTCCTCGTTCCGGGCCACCGCCATGCTACGACACCGGTGGGTCGCGGCATCCCCCGTTCGCCGGCGCCGAGCCACGACCTTACGCGGCCGCTGAGCCACGACCGCACGCGAGTGCTGAGCCACGACCGCACGCGAGCGCTGAGCCACGACCGCACGCGGCCGCTGAACCACGACGAAGGGTGACCAGGATGAACGTGAACGATCTCGAGGGACGGGTGGCCGTCGTGACCGGGGCCGGCTCCGGCATCGGCCGGGCGATCGCTCTGCGCCTCGCCGCGGCCGGCGCGCGGGTCGCCGTAGCCGACATCGAGCTCGGGGCGGCGGAGGCCGTTGCGGCGGAGGCGAACGGCTCGGCGTTCCAGGTCGACGTCAGCTCGCTCGCGAGCGTCGAGCAGCTCGCCGCTGCCGTCGAAGCCGAGTTCGGCCCCGTCGAGCTGCTCGTGAGCAACGCGGGCGTGGCGTCGACGGCCCCGCTCGAGCGCATGACCGACGCCGACTGGGACTGGCTCCTCGGCGTGAACCTCTACGGCGCCGTGCACACCGTGGGCGCCTTCCTGTCGCAGTTGAGGAGCAGTCGGGGTCGCATCCTGGTCACCGGATCGATGGCGGGCCTCGCCCCCGACGCGGGAATGGGCGGCTACGGTGTCACCAAGTTCGCTCTCACCGCCTACACCGAGGTGCTCGCCGCCGAGCTCGAGCCCGACGGCATCGCGGTGACGCTCCTGGCGCCCGGCCCGGTGCGCACGCGGCTGGGGTCCAGTTCCCGCAACAGGAGCGACACCGAGGCGGGCGCCGGGCTCGTCGACGTCGACCTCTCGGCCGGCGACGGGGGAGGGCTGCCGTGGCGCGACCCGGGTGAGGTGGCCGAGATCGCGGTCGAGGCGCTGCTCGAGGGGCGCCGGTACGCGATCACGCACCCGGAGTGGGCGCACCTCGTGCGCGACCGTCACCGCACCATCGAGAGCGCGTTCGACCCGCGGCACTGACCTCGGGCGGGCCCCCGGGGCGCTGACACCGGCCGGCGGGCCTGCGTACTGGGTTCTGCCCACAGGTGCTGACCTCCGGAGCGCTGACCTCGAGCGGCCGGCGGGCCCGCGTGCTGGGTTCGACCCAGGGCGCTGATCTCCGGGGCGCTGACCCCGGCCGGCGGGCCGGCAGGCATCCGGGCCTGCGCGCTGGCTACAGCCTGACCGGGTCGCCGTTCGGGTAGGCGCGGGCATCGACCACCGAGGCGCTCCACGCCGCCTCGTGCCGCCGCCACTCGCTGTCGGGTGCGAGTGCGAGGCCCATCGTCTGGAGGGTGCGGCCCGCGATGCGTGCCACCGTCGTGGAGAAGTCGCCGTCGAGGTGCAGCACGGTGGTGGCCAGCACGTCGCCCGTGAACCGCAGCACGCTCAGGCGCCAGCGGTGCCCCTCACGGCGCACTACGACCTCGTCGGCGAGGGAGGTGTCGAAACGGATGCGCGCCGGATGCATCCCCGCAGCGCCACGCCCCGCATCCATGACCCCTCCTCACCCCGAGCCTCTCGACGGTCGCCGAGAGGTGATTCGCTAGAGAATCTAACCATGTCTGGTGGTCGTTCGCATGGCCTGTGACGCGCATCCGAACCCGTCGTCGACGAGGGATCAGAAGTCGTCGACGTGGAGGTGGTTGCAGGTGTCGGAGAAGTCGCGGAAGTTGATGAACGAGGGCTCGTTGCCGGCGGCGTAGCGGCAGTTCGACTGGCCCACGCGGGAGCCGGGCGGCATGATCGGGTCGAGCACGGCGATGAGGTTGAGGGAGGCGTCGTTCGCGCCCGTGGTGGGCACGCCGCCCACCGAGGTGAAGTCGACGGCGTGGCCGCCGCCCTGCATGTAGTGGGTCGACGCGGTGCCGGCTCCCTCGATCTGCCCGGTGCAGCGGCGGTTGATGTCGGAGACGCCCGCGCTGCCGAAGGCGCGCACCGCGGCCACCAGGGCTTGAAGGATGGTGACGTCGATGCCGCAGTTGGCGACGTCTTGGCCCTGGGCGATCCAGGCGATCTCGAAGATGTGGTCGGGGCTCGATCCGTGGAACTGGCCGTTCGCGACGTAGCCCATGAGCTCCTCGGCGAGGGCCTGGGCATCGCCCGAGACGGGGCCCACGACCTGCCCGCCCTGGTGGGCCGCCGCTGCCGCAGCCGCTGCCGCCGCTGCCGCTGCGGCTGCGCGCGCGGCGACTCCGGCCTGGTACTGCTCCTCGGTGGTGGCGAGATTCTGCTGCAGGCTGGTGAGCTGGGCGTCGAGTTCTTCCCGGTGGGCGTTCTGCTCCTGCAGGGCGGCGACCATCTGGCGCTGAGCCTCGGCCGCGGCCTCGAGGGCTGACTGGGCCGCATCGGCCAGGCTGCCGAGCTTCGCCTCGGCGACGTCGGCCTGTTCGGTGAGGGAGTGCGCGGTGTTCTTGTCGAGCTCGGCGGAGGCGTAGATGGCGTTCACCGCCTGGGTGAGCTGGCCCGCGGAGCTCAGCTGGGCGAGCAGGTCGTCGGCTTCTCCGGAGCTCGAGGTGAGGAGCATCGAGGTGAGGTCGGACCCGCCGGTGCGCACGAACTGGGCGGCGATGAGGGCGGCCCGACGCTCCGACTCGGCTGCCTTCGTGGTGGCGGCGGTCGACTGGGCGGTGAGGGTGTCGGCGCGGGCCTGACCCGCGGTGAGGGCGGCCTGTGCTTCGTCGTTCTCGGCGGTGCGCTGGTCGACGAGGTCGCGGGCGGCCTGGGCCTTGGTCTCGAGGTCGGCGATGATGCCCTTGATGCGGGTGATCTCGTCCTGCTTCGCGCTCTCGCTCGAGCGGGCGGCGAGCACGTCGTCCCAGCTGGGGTAGTCGTCGGCGTGGGCGGCGGGGAGGACTGCGGGGGCGAGGGCGGGTGCGGCGGCGATGGTCGCGGCGGCGGCGACGGAGAGGGCGAGGAGGGCGACGAGGAAGGGGGAGCGGCGGGTGGGACGAGGGGCGCGGGGAGCGCGGGGAGGGCGGCTGCGGCGCGGGTGGTTCGCGTCGGTTCGGGTGGAGGTGGGAGTGGGTGTCGGGGCGGCGGGGGTGCCTGCGCGGCGCACGGTGGGTTCGTTGCGGGTCATGTGTCCTCGGAGCGTTCGGGAGCGAGCGGAGCGCCCAGACAGCAATTCAACCCCCGGGCTGTGCCGCGGGCGGCAGCGGGTGCGGTGATTCGTGAATCGTCGGGGGGTTTGGGGGTGGGCGTGCGGGTGCGGTGGGGGGTGTGACTGGAGGTGTGTGCATGCGGTGGGGGGTGTGACTGGGTGGGGTGCGCATCCGGTGGGGTGTGCGTCTTGGCGGGTGTGCATCCGGTGGGGTGTGCGTCTGGGTGGGGTGCGCATCCGTCGTCGTGGGTGTGCGACCGTCGTCGAGGGGCGGCTGTTAGTGTCGGCGGATGCGCAACACGGCTGGATCGGCACGGAGAGCAGGCGACGGCGGCGCGGGCGATAGCCCAGGGCGGTTCGGGTCGACGGCGACGGTGGAGATCGATCCGCGGCGGGTGGGGGCGGTGCGTATCGCGTACAACCCGCGGGTCGACGGTTCGGCCGACCCTGGTGAAGTGGTGTGGACCTGGGTGCCCTACCAGGAGGCCGACGGCCGCGGCAAAGACCGGCCCGTGCTCGTCATCGCGTCGGAGCCGGGCGGCACGGTGCTCGGGGTGGCGCTCACGTCGAAGCCGCACGACGATCGGTGGGATGTGGCGATCGGCAGCGGTCCGTGGGACCCGGCGGGTCGCCCGAGTTGGGTGCGTCTCGAGCGGGTGTTCCGGTTGCATCAGGGGGGTGTGCGGCGGCGGGGCGTGGCTCTTGGCGAGCGGGAGTTCGGGGTGGTCGCGGGGGAGTTGGAGCGGATGTTCGGGTGGCGTGCTGGGGCGTCGTCTCGTGCGGTGGCTGCTGCGGCTGGGGCTGGTGCGTCGGGCGCGGCGGGGTCGCGGGCGGATGCGCGGCCGGCTACGCGGGCGGGCGTGCTGCGGAGGGTGCTGGGTCGGCTCTTCGGGCGGCGCTGATCGCTCTGATTCGCGTTCGCGCCTCCGTCGCTCCCGATGTCGGTGGCATGGTGTTGACTTATTCTCATGGAAGCAACACCCGCCTCGCGTCGACCAGATGAGGCTTCGACGCACCCTCTCGACGAGGAGCACGCTCTTCGGCGCGAGTATGCGGAGGCGCTCGCCGCAGTGGTGGCCGACGAGCAGCAGATCGCTCGTGCCGAGGCCTCACGCACGGCTCACCTGGCCAGAGCTGCCGAGCTCGGCGACCTCCTCGCCGCTCAGACGGCGTCGGCCGAGAGGCGCCGCTGCACCGAGGTCGACCGCGAGTGGGCCCGCCGCTCCCTGGCGGCCGAGCTGTGCTGCCTCTCCCATCGCTCGGAGCGCACCATCGCCCGCCTCCTCAATGAGGCCGAGTCGCTCGTAGCCACCCTCCCCTCGACTGTCGCTGCCCTCGCTGCAGGCTCCCTCTCCTACCTCCATGCACGCGCCCTCCTCAGCCACGCCCGCACCCTCCCCGACGAGGCCGTCCCCACGTTCGAGGCGGCGGTGCTCCCCGACGCCCTCGCCCTCACTCCCGCTCGTTTCGACGAGCGTGCGAGACGCCTCCGCGAGCACCTCCACCCCGAGTCCCTCGTCGAGCGCACCCGTCAGGCTCGAGCCGACCGCGGAGTCTGGCTCGACCCCGAACGCGACGGCATGGCCACCCTCCACCACCACCTCGACGCTCTCGACGCCCTCGCCATCCACGACCTCCTCGACCGCACCGCCCGCAGCCTCCGCGGCCCCGACGAACCCCGAACCCACCTCCAACTCCGCTCCGACGTCCTCCGCGACCTCCTCCTCGACCCCGCCCCCTGCACCGCCGCTCCCTGTGCTGCCACCGCGCCTACCTCTGGCCCACTCGCCGTCGGCGCTCCCGCCTCCGGGGCACCCGCCTCTTGCTCTCTCGTCTCTGACTCTCCCAGCACCGCCACTCCCTGCGCTGCCACTGCGCCTACTTCTGGCCCACCCGCCGTCGGCGCTCCCGCCTCCGGGGCACCCGCCTCTTGCTCTCCCGCCCTCGGCGCCCACGAGGTCGGCCATCCCTTCTCCCGCGAACTCGCCCTGAGCCCACACACCACCGGCGGCACCGGCGCACCCACGGGTTCCTCACCTCGACGCGGCGACCCCGCTTCGCCCCCGAGCGCCGTCGGCCCGCGACTAACGGCACGCCGACCACGCATCACCCCCACCGTCGTCGTCACGATCCCGGCCGAGACCCTCTCCGGCGCCGCAGACACCCCCGCCGACCTGCTCGGATACGGCCCCATCGACGCCACCTCCGCCCGTCACCTCGCCGCACGAGCCACCTCTGTGCTCGAACTCGTGCGCGACCGCGCGACGGGCGCGCCGCTGAGCTTCGGCCGCACGCGCTACGTCCCGCCCGCATCCCTTCGCACCCTCCTCCAGCACGACGATCGCACCTGCCGCTTCCCGGGATGCTCCCGCTCCGCCGACCACTGCGAACTCGACCACACCCTCGCCTGGGAAGACGGCGGAACCACCGACCCCGGCAACCTCGCCCACCTCTGCCCCCGCCACCACCACCTCAAGCACAGCCCCGGCTGGTCGGTCGCCCAGCACCCCTCAGGCTCCCGAGCCCTCACCTGGACCACTCCCTCCGGCTCCCTCCACACCACCACCCCACCGAGCCGCCTCGCCCCACGGCCGGCACCGCCGCCCGGTCCGTCGCAGGGGTCAGAAACATCCCTGACCCTCACCGCACCGTCCGCCCCCAGCACCAACCCACGTCACTCTGGTGCCGATCCGTCGCGCCCGCGACCCGTATTCCGCCTCACCCCAGACCGTCCCGCCTACGCCGAGTCTGAGTCGCGCATCGGTCACCGCCGTACCTTCCTCCACGGTGCGCTCCCGGGCCGCCGCGGCACCCCACCGAGCGCTCTCGCTCGACTCACAACGCGTTCACCCTCGTCCCCACGCTTCACCAACGACGACGACCCTCCGCCGTTCTGACTCCACCTCGTTCCTAGCCGCGCCGTCCTCCGCCAGCCGGGGGTGGGGGATGCCACCCGGCTGCGCCTGGGATGTGGTCGCGGTGCTGCCGTGTGTGCGTTCTGCGATGTGTTCGCAATGGCGCCGTGTGTGTGTCTTGCGATGCGATCCCATGCCGCGGTGAGTGCACGCCGGGATGCGATCGCGATGCCACGCGGGTGCCTCCACCGGTGCGGGCGGTGACGCTGTCGGGCACGTCTTGGGGACTGCTGAGAGTTTGGGTGACTCCTTGACCTGCCCCACGGATTAGTTACCAGTTTTGCTGTGGTGATCAGTGCTTGAACTGAAAGGCTCTGATCATGCCAAAGCCCTATCCAGCCGAGTTCCGGGCGCGAGCGGTTGCGCTCGTGAAGTCGGGTCGTCGCGTCTCGGACGTCGCCCATGACCTTTGGAGTCAGCGCCGGTGGCCTAAGTAATTGGGTGCGCCAGGACCGCATCGATCGCGGCGAGATCCAGGGAACGTCGACGACCGAGAATGCGCAGCTTCGCGCGGCTCGGAAACGCATCCGTGAGCTTGAGGAAGAAGTCGCCATCCTGCGGACTGCGGCCACGCTGCTCGGGGAGGACAAGCCCCACCCAAAAGGATTCACCCGGTGATCGACACCCTCGTCGCCGCCGGGCACCCCGTGCTCACATGCTGCCGGGTGCTCGGGGTGAGCAAACCCGGCTACTACCGATATAAACACCGGCCCCTGGCCCCGACGAAGATGCGACGTCAATGGCTCACCGGCCTGATGCAAGAAGTCCACACGGCGTCCCGCGGCACCTACGGGTATCGGCGCGTGCATGCCGAACTCACCATGGGTTTGGGCGTAAACGTCAGCAGCCGACTCACGTTCCTCCTGATGCACGATGCCGGCCATTCCGGGCTCCCTGGCCCTGCCAGAGTGAAGCGGCTGCGCGGGATCGTGACGTCTGATGATCTCGTGAACCGGAAGTTCAACCGGGCCGGCCCGAACGAGCTCTGGGTCACGGACATCACCGAGCATCCCACGAGGGAGGGCCGGCTCTACTGCTGCTGCGTGCTCGACACCTACAGTCGGCGAATCGTGGGTTGGTCCATCGACTCCAGCCCCGACACCCGTCTGGTCATCAACGCTCTCGACATGGCGTTGAAGAACCGCGACCCGAAGCCTGGCGGGGTCGTTCACGCCGACCACGGAACCCAGTTCACCTCTTGGGCGTTCGGCGACAAGATCCGCTCCGCCGGGCTCATGCCCTCGTTCGGAACCGTCGGAGACGGCCTCGATAACGCGATGATGGAATCGTTCTGGTCCTCGATGCAGATCGAGCTCCTCGACCGGAAGAAATGGGCCACCCGGGTCGAGCTCGCAAACGCGATATCCGAGTACATCGAGATCTTCTATAACCGCCGCCGACGCCACTCCAGCGTCGGCTACCTCACCCCGATCGAGTTCGAACTACGCTCGGAACTACCATCCATCCCACGCCTGATTGCCACGAGCTAACTGGTAACCAAGCCGTGGGGCAGGTCAAAGAGTCACCAAGACCTTCAGCAGTCCCTTGTGATGCCCGTGGTGTGGTCGGCGGCGCAATGGGCTTGTTGGTGGTGACGCGGTTGGCGGCGCAGCTGCGCTCGTGCGACGTCTATCGAGAGCGCGCGGTGTCAGCGTGTTCCCGCGGCAGTCTGGCCCGCGTCTGTGTGGTCGGGGTCGGCGTGACGCGCGGCAGTGTGGCCGGCGTTCGTGTGGTCGGGGTCGGCGTGACGCGCGGCAGTGTGGCCCGCGTCTGTGTGGTCGGGGTCGGCGTGACCCGCGGCAGTGTGGCCGGCGTCCGTGTGGTCGGGGTCGGCGTGACCCGCGGCAGTGTGGCCCGCGTCTGTGTGGTCGGGGTGGGCGCGGCCCGCGTCCCTGGGGCCCGGGTCGGCGTGGCCCGGATGCGCATCGCGGGAACCCGCATCGCGGGAAACGGCATCGAGCGGGTTGGTGGCGAGGCGGGCCGCGAGGCCGCTGGTGAGGGCGGTCGCGGGCGAGGAAGCGGGCTTGGCCGCAGCCTGGGCCTCGAAGCACGACAGGAACTCGGCGGCGAGGTCGAGGCGCGGGAAGGCCGCCACCACCGCCGTCCGGTACTCCGGAGACCAGCGCTCGGCACCACGGCCCGAGATGTCGAGGCCGGTGGCCTCGCAGAGGAGGTAGCCCTCGGGGTCGTCATGGGGCGAGACCTCGTCGGCCATGTGCCGCACGACGATCTCGGCGGCACGTCGACGGCGTACGGGCGCCCAGCCGGCACCGGCACCGAAGACCCACGCGACCTCGCCGCCCGCGTACTCGAACGAGAGATCTCGGTTGTCGAAAGCCGGCGAGAGCCCGATGTCGTGGAGCACCGCCGAGACGAAGAGGAGCTCGTCATCGACGACGAGCCCCTCCTTTCGGGCGAGCTCCACCGCCCACAGATACGAACGGATGCCGTGGTTCAGCATCGCGTCCGAGTGGTAGTTCCGCGCCACCTCGAGCGCCGCCACACACGACGGGCTCTGCGGCAACATCGGCGATCCCGGCTGGTCCCCAGACCGAGACCCAGACCCAACAGCGGACGCGACAGGGAGGGTGTGCTGCTTATCGACCATGGGGAAAGTCTGACGGCACCGCACCACCCCAGCCCGCGCATCCGCCCGCCCCACGCGGGAATGGCAGAATCACGCCGCGACCTGTCCGGAACGCCTCACCGCCCGGGGTACTGCGGCACCGGATTGTTCGCGCGGATCACCTCGAGCCGCGCCCGGTACTCCACCTCGTCGATGTCGCCCTGCGCAAAACGCTCGGCAAGGGTGGCCTCGGCACGCCGACCCGGCTGGTCGGCGCCGACCCGCTGCGCCCACGCGGCCCGACGCCAACGCCGCCCGACGGTCGCGAACAGGATGGCGATCACGGCGATCCAGAACAGCGGGATGAGCAGGAACAGGAATCCCGGACCACCGCCGCCCCACCCCCACGCGTGGCCGAAGGGTCCAGGATGCGCGGCGACAGCCGCAGAGGATGCGATGACGAGAGAGCTCAACACGATCGACTTCTTTCGGTTTCGGGTTCCGGCGGAACCGCTTGCACCCAGAGTCGCTCAGACGCCGCGGCAGCGAATCCGCCGGCGGGTGACACCTGCAGCGGGCCGTGTACGCCCACGGGATGCACCCAATCGGGACGGGGGATCGGGCGTCGCCGCTCACGGGCCGGGCGCCACCAGCCCCGCGTCATAGGCGACGATGACGAGCCGCACCCGATCGCGCGCACCGAGCTTCGTCATGATGCGCGACACGTGCGTCTTGGCCGTCAGGGGGCTGAGGAAGAGTGCCTCACCGATCTCCTCGTTGGTGAGACCGCGACCCACGAGGGCGAGCACCTCCCGCTCGCGCCCCGTGAGAACGGAGAGGAGGTCGGCAGCGGCGGGATGCGGCGCAGCGTCGGGCGGCTCGCCCAGCCCCTCGCCCTGAGCGACCCGCTCGAGCAACCTTCGCGTCACCCCGGGGCTGAGCAGTGCGTCGCCCTCGGCGACCACCCGCACCGCCCTGATCAGCTCCACCGGCTCGGTGTGCTTCACGAGGAACCCGCTCGCCCCCGCCCGGATCGCCCGCCCCACGTACTCGTCGAGCTCGAAGGTCGTGACGATCACGATGCGGGTGGCCTCGAGCTCGGGATCGGCGGTGATCTGCTCGGTCGCCCAGAGTCCGTCGCCGTCGGGCATCCTGATGTCCATCAGCAGCACGTCGGGCCGCTGAGCGCGCACGAGCTCGACCGCCTGCGTTCCCGATCCGGCCTCACCGACCACGGTGAAATCGGGCTCCGAGTCGAGCAGGGCCCGGAAGCCGGCACGGATGAGCTGCTGATCGTCGGCGAGCGCGATCCTGATCATGACGTGCCCCTCCGCTCGGGCAGCTCCGCGACGACACGGAACCCCGAACCCTCCGCGACCGGCCCCGCCGACAAGCGGCCGCCGAGCAGTTCGGCCCGCTCCCGCATCCCGAGCACCCCACGCCCCGCCCCGCCCGACGCCGCCCCGCCAGACCCCGTTTCGCCAGACCCAGACCCGGGCCCGCCAGACCCAGACCCAGACCCCGACCCCCCAGGCCCCGACCCCTCCCGCGCGGGCCCCGGATCGTCGACCGACACCCGGTACCCCGCATCCGTCACCGCGATCGACACCGCGGCCCGACCAGCCTCCGAGTGCCGCACCACGTTCGTCAGCGACTCCTGCACGATGCGGTACATCGCGAGCTGCGCCCCGGCGGAGGCCGACCGCGCCGCAGGATCGACGGATGCCTCGACCTCGAGCCCCTGCGACCGCACCGAGTCGAGCAGCTCGTCGAGCCGCCCCAGATCGGGTGCGGGCACGAGCGGCACTTCCTGAGGAGCGGAACCTGCCGGCCCGCCGCCGTCCCGCAACACCCCGAGCACCGACCGCACCTCCTCAAGCGCCGACCGGCTCGTCGCCTTGATGTCGGCCAGCGCCTTCGCCGCCTCCTCCGGCCGCGACTCGAGCAGGTGCAGCCCCACTCCGGCCTGCACGCTGATCTGGCTGAGCGAATGCGCGAGCACGTCGTGGAGTTCGCGGGCGATGCGCATCCGCTCGGCCTGCGCCTCCGAGCGGCGCTGCTCCTCGGCGAGCCGCCGCGCTTCGTCCCAACGGCGACGACGCGACCGGATGCTCTCCCCGATCGCCACGAACAGCACCAGCGCCAGCGACACCGCCACCACGAGCGCCGGCTGCCAGGGCACCCGCAGCGCGATGCCGGCCGCGAGCGTGACGGCCCAGCCGACGCCGAGCGAGATCCATGCCCACAGGCGCGCCCCGCGCACGACGGCCCCGATCACGGCGAACGCCAGGGCGATGTAGGGCGGCGCCGCGTCTCCCGAGGTCACGAGCACGTATCCGGATGCTGCGGCCACCACCACCGCCACCACCGGCCCCGGGAACCGCCGGGCGAACACCAGCGCCACCGGTCCGATCAGGGCGAGCACGAGCCGCGCCGTGAAGCGCACCGGATCGTCGTCGAAGCTCGACACCAGCGCCCGCGCGTGCCAGCGCAGCAGCGCCGCCGGCACCTGCACGACGAACGACACGACCACCGGCAACCACAGCGTGAGCGGCCCGCCCAGCCGGAACCGCGGCCACACGGTGGCGGCGGCCGGAAGACGCTCGTCCGGATGCGGCATGCGTCGATCGTAACCTCAGCCCACCGGGCGGGCGTCGTCCCCCGGAAGCGCATCCGGAACACCCGCCGCGCAGCGCGTACTCCCGGAGGAGTACGCGCGAGCCGCATCGGCGCTCCGCGCGCCTGCCGCTCAGGCGCCCAGACGCGCCCCCAGCTCCGCGGCCTCCGCGAGGGCGGACTCGAGCTCGGCCTCTGAGCGCAGGAGCTCGGCCGCGAGCGCGGCGACGGAGTCGGCGAGGGTGAGGCTCGTGGCGACGACGGTGACCTCCATGCCGAGGGACGTGCCGAGGATGAGCTGCAACGGGGGCACCGTGTGGTCCCAGCCCTCGGTGGGCGAACCGACGTCGTAGGAGGCGCCGCGGGCGGTGACGATCACGGCGGGCTTGCCCTTCAGCGGCTGCGAGTCGACGTCGAAGGGGGCGGTGACGCCCGGCACGTGGATGTAGTCAACCCATGCCTTGAGCGACGACGGCAGGGAGTAGTTGTACATCGGGGCTCCGACGACGACGGCGTCGGCGGCGATCAGTTCGGCGATCAGCGACTCCTGCAGCGCTTCGGCGTCGGCGGGCGGCACCGAGCCCGGTGGGCGGAGACGTGCGGGCCAGTGCAGCGCCGCGTCGGGGATGTGGGGGAGCGGGTCGCGGTGAAGATCGCGATGGGTGACCGTGTTGCCCGGCGCCGCGCTGAGCCAGCCCTCGGCGAAGGCGCGCGTGATCGACCGTGATCGAGAACGCTCCGGATCGGCGGAGGAGTCGAGGTGGAGGAGGTGTGCCATGGGTTCACGTTACCGGGGCCGGTCTCGCCGTGGCGGAGCAGTCGGGCCGCCTCAGGGCGCGAGCCGGCGTGCCGCGTCGAGCGCTTGGCGGGTGGCACGGACGGCGTCGACGCCGCGGGCGTCGAGTGCTCCGCCCACCACCTCGACCGCGACACCGCGCTCGGCGAGCTCCACACTCAGCGGATCGTGCGAGTCCTGACCCGCACACACCACCACCACGTCGGCCGGCACGACCCGTCGGGTGCCGTCGTCGAGCACGAGGTGCACGCCGTCGGCGGTGATGCGCTCGTACTCGAACCCGCTCACGAACCCGACACCCGCCTCCCGCAGCTCGCCCAGCGCGACCCAGCGCGAGGTGATGCCCATGCCCGCCCCGAACGACCCCGAGCGTCGCAGCACGGTCACCTCATTCCCGGGCCGTGGAGTGGCGACGAGGTCGGCACCCCTCGACACGACGACGGATGCGGTTCTCACCCGGGCACGCTGCGGCAGCTCGGCCGATTCCAGCGAGGTGGACGGCGCCGGCAGCCCGTGCACCCTCTCGAACGACGCGGCCCGCTCGGCCGGGTCGTGCGAGAGCACGAGGAACTTCGCGACGTCGATGCCGATCCCGCCTCCACCGATCACGGCGACGCGCCCCGGCGGCACACCCTCCCGCAACGCGCGCTCGTAGCTCAGCACGTGCGGCAACTCCGCCCCCGGCACCGCGAGCCCGCGCGGCCGCACCCCCGTCGCCACGAGCACGGCATCGAACCCGGCTCCCGCACAGCCGCCGTGGCCCGAGCCGCCCGGGCCGCCCGCCCCACCCGAGCCACCAGCACTGCCCGCCAGCTCCTCCGCCGTCACGGCGTGCCCGAGCCTGACCTCGACCCCGAGCTCCGCGAGCCGTCGCTCGTAGTGCTCGACCGTCAGCGCGTAGTCCTCCTTGGTCGGGATGCGCGCCGCCAGCCCGAATTGCCCACCCAGACGGTCGGCGGCCTCGAACACCGTCACCCGGTTGCCGCGTTCGGCCAGATCCACGGCGGCTGCGAGCCCCGCGGGCCCACCCCCCACCACGGCGACGTGGCGTGGCCGAGTCGTGAGGGTGAGCGGATAGACCGACTCCCTCGCCGCCCGCGGGTTCACGAGGCACGACACCGGCTGCATCCGGAACGACCGGTCGAGACAGGCCTGGTTGCAGCCGATGCACGTGTTCACCTCGGCGAACCCGCCGGCCCGCGAGCGCGCGACGATCGCGGGGTCGGCGAGGAACGGGCGCGCCAGCGCCACCGCCGTGATCGCACCGCCCTCCTTCGCGAGCACCTCCTCGACGTCGCGCAGATCGGTGAGCCTGTTGCTCGCGATCACCGGAACCGCGGTCGGCGCACCCGGCTCCCCGGGCAGCGAGATCGCCCGCGCCACCGCCAGCGCGTACCCGAGCCAGACCCCGTGCGGCACCGCGGCCTGCACGGTGGGCACCTTCGACTCGTGCCAGCCGATGCCGACGTTGAGGGCGTCGGCGCCGGAGCGCACGAGGTCGCGGGCCAGCGCATCCGTCTCGTCCTGCGTCGTCGAGTCGGGAACCAGGTCGGCACCCGACAGGCGCACCACGACCGGCACCTCGAAGCCCACCGCGCGCCGCACCGCGCGCAGCACCTCGATCGCGAAGCGTCGGCGCCGCACCGCGTCTCCGCCCCAGTCGTCGTCGCGCCGGTTCGTGACCGGCGAGCAGAACTGGTTGATCAGATAGCCCTCCGAGGCCATGATCTCGACCCCGTCGAGCCCGAGCTCGACGGCCCGCTCGGCGGCCGAGCCGAAATCGCCGATGGTGCGCAGAATGCCGATCTCGTCGAGCTCCTCGGGCACCACCGCTCCGGCGCTCCGCCAGGCGAGGGGAGACGGGGCGACCGGATGCACGGGTCGGCCCCGCGCATCCGTCACCCCGTCGAGCAGGGCGTAGCGGCCGGCGTGGAAGAGCTGCGCGACGATGCGACCCCCCGCGGCGTGCACCGCCTCGACCGCGTGTGCGAGACGGGCGTCGCTCGCCGGGTCGCCCAGCACGCTGAAGTCGCGGGCGCCGCAGCCCTCGAGGTTCACCGCGAGCCCGCCCGTCACGATGAGGGCGGCACCGCCCCTGACGCGTTCGGTGTAGTACGCGGCGAGTGCCTCACCCCCGTCGTCGAGCGTCTCGAGCCCGGTGTGCATGCTGCCCATCACCACGCGGTGCGGCAGCTCGAGGGCGCCGAGTCGCCACGGGGAGAAGGTGCGCTCGAGCACGGCCGGCCTAGGCGTCACCGGGTTCGCCCAGCACCGCGGCGCGCAGGGCGCCGGTGGTGTCGGCCCAGAACGGCGGGGCGACGACGGTGAGTCCGCCGTCGACGGTGAGCACCTGGCCGGTGATGTAGCCGGCCTTCTCCGAGAGCAGGAACTCGGCGGCGTCGGCCATGTCGTCTGCGGTACCCGGCCGCCCGAGCGGGATCTTCTCGAACACCGTCTCGACGGGCGCCATGCCGGGAACCCGGTTGTAGAAGTAGTCGAGCGAGTCGGTGTCGATGAGTCCGCCGTTCACGGCGTTCACGGTGATGCCGCGCGGGCCGAACTCGTTCGCCATGTATTTCACGTACGACTCGTTCGCCGCCTTGGCGGCGCCCAGGGCGGCATAGGTGGCGAAGGCGCGCTGCGAGCCGTAGCTGGTGATGGCCAGGATGCGGCCGCCGGCATCCATGAGCTCGGCGGCACGGATGGCGCCCAGCACGAAGGAGCGGGTGTTCATGGCGTAGCTGCGATCGAGGTGGTGCGGCTTCAGGTGGGCCACGGGCTTGAAGGCGCTCGCCGCGGCGTTCGCCACGAACGCGTCGAGGCGGCCGTAGCGCTCGCGCACCTGGTCGAACAGGGCGTCGATCGCCTCGGGCTGCTCGACGTCGGCCTGGATCGTGAAGCCGCTGCCCCCTGCCGCGACGACGTCGGCGAGTGACTCCTCGGCGAGCTCGGCGTTCACCTTGTAGTTCACGACGACCGCGGCGCCCTGCGCTCCGAGCTTGCGGGCGAGGAGGCGGCCGATGCCCCGGGAGGCGCCCGTGATGACGACGACGCGAGGTGACCCGGGGGAGGTGGCAGGCGGGGTGGTGGGGGAGTCGGTCATGCGGGGTCCTTCCGGGGGTGCGCGGCTCTCGCGCCGTCGGGATGCGCGGCGGCGGCGGGCGCGGCGGTCGCGGGCGCGGCGGCGGCGGCGGGCGCGGCGGTTGCGGCTGCGGCGGGCGTCGCAGGCACCGCGGCACCCGCGACCGCGCGCTTCAGCACCTCGCGCGCGACGACCGTCTTCTGGATCTCGTTCGTTCCCTCCTCGAAGCGCTGGGCCCGCGCATCCCGGTACACCCGCTCGACGGCGTTCCGCCGCCAGTAGCCCTGGCCGCCGTGCACTTGGAGTGCCTTGTCGGTCACCCGTGCGAGCATGTCGACGGCCACGATCTTGGAGGCGCTGGAGAGGGCGCCCGCATCGGCCCGGCCCTCCTCGTAGGCCCTCGCCGCCTCGAGCACGAGTGCGCGGGCCGCGGCGATGTCGGCGTAGTTCTCGGCGAGGTAGGCCTGGATGACGGGCCGCTCGGCGAGCCTCTTGCCGAAGGTCTCCCGGGTCAGCGCGTACTCCACGGCGAGCTCCTGAGCGCGCTCGGCGAGCCCGACCGCGCTCATCGCCACCGAGACCCGGCTCGGCAGCAGGAAGCCGCCGAGCGCGACGGCGAGACCCTCGCCCTCCTGCCCGACCCGCGCGCTCACGGGCACTCGGGCCTCGGTGAAGCGGAGGACGGCGTGATCGGTGCCGCGCACCCCCATCGTGTCCGAGTCGTCGATCACCTCGACTCCCTCGAGGCCCGCGTTCGGAACCAGGAGGGCGACCGTGCCGGCCGACCCGTCGGCAGCGGAGGTGCCTTCGAGGCGCGCGAAGAGCAGCCAATAGTCGCAGCTCACGCCGAAGGTGATGAGGTGCTTCTCCCCGTTCAGCACGTAGTCGTCGCCCTCCCGCCGCACCGTGCTGCGGATGTCGCTGCCGGTGCCCGCGGTGGCCTCGGTGAGGGTGAAGGCGATGAGCGTCTCGCCCGACACCGACCGGCGCAGCAGTTCGCGCTGGGTGTCGTCGACGAAGGGTTCGAGGGCGCGCCAGAGTCCGTTGTTGACGTGCACGAGCATCCGGATCGATCCGTGCGAACGCGACACGATCTCGAGCAGCTCGAGGTAGCGCGAGAAGGGGATGCCCCGACCCCCGAGCTCGACCGGAGCGGCGAGGCTCAGCCAGCCGCGTTCGCGGAGCTCGTCGCGGAGCTCGGGGGGCACATCGCCCTCGGCCTCGACGCGTTCGGCCCAGGCTTCGCCCGGCCCGCGCACCCAGGCGTCGAGCTCGGCCTTGAGCGCCTCGAAGGCGGTCTCGTCGAGTGGCGTGTCGGTCACGATCGCTTCTCCTGTTCGGCGGCGAGCAGCGCTGCGATACGCTCCCTCAGCACATTCTTCTGGATCTTCCCCACCGGGTTGCGCGGCAGCACCTCGATGCTCTCGAGCCGCTCGGGCCAGTAGTACTTCGACACTCCGGCCTCGGCGAGGTAGCCCTGCATCGCGGAGAAGTCGAGCCGCGGCGCCCCGGGGGCGGCCACGACGAAGGCGCAGGCCCGCTCGCCTAGCCGGGGGTCGGGCATCGCGACGATCGCGACGTCCTTCACCGACGGATGCGCGAACAGCAGGTTCTCGATCTCCACCACGGGCACCTTCTCGCCGCCGCGGTTCACGACGTCCTTCACCCGGCCGGTGATGTGGAGGTACCCGTGCTCGTCGAGCACGGCGAGGTCGCCGGTGCGGTACCAGCCATCGGCGGTGAAGACCTCGGCGGTGAGGTCGGGCCGGTCGAGGTAGCCCGCGAACATGGTGGGGCTGTGCAGCTCGTAGTGGCCCTCCCGGCCCGCGGCGAGCTCGGCCCCCTCGTCGTCGACGATCCGGATGCGGATGCCCGGCAGCGCGCGCCCGTCACTTCCCCAGGCGGAGGCGGGAGGGTCGTCGGGGGCCGCGAGCGTGCCGAGGCAGGTCTCCGTGGTGCCGAAGGCGCCGCACACCGCGGTGTCGAGCACGCGCGTGGCACGGCCCGCGAGCTCGCGCGGCACGGCGGCACCCGTGGCGACGAAGATGCGGAGCGAGGCGGGGGCGGGGGCGCCCGACTCGACGGCGTCGACGAGGTCCATCAGGAACGGGGTGGCGGCCTGCACGAACGACGCGCGGGCTGCGCCGAACGCCTGGTCGAGGGCGACGGCGGCGTTCCACTCGGGCTGGACGACGGCGGTGGTGCCGAGGCGCCAGCTGAGCACGAGTCCGTAGAGGAACCCGGTCTGGTGGGCCAGGGGAGAGGGGATGAAGACGCGGTCGTCGGGGGCGAGTGCGAGGTGCTGCACCTCCATGGCTGTGGCGAGCGCCAGGGTGCCGTGCGTGTGCTGCACGCCCTTCGGCTCGCCCGTCGTGCCCGAGGTGAACAGCAGCTGTGCGACGTCGCCCGCCGCCGGGCGCCGTCGGCGCAGGGCGCGCTCGTCGACCGCGGCCGAGGCCAGGGCGTCGTCGAAGTCGCGGTGGGGCCACGGGGTGGGGTCGGATGCGGATGCAGATGCAGATGCAGCGTCGGCGGGGACGGATGCTGCGGGTGCGTCGTCGGTGGATGGGGCGGGCGCGGGCGCGAGCGCGGCGTCGGCGGATGCGGGCGTGGGTGCGGCGGGTGCGGCGTCGCCGGGTGCGGGCGCGGGCCGGGCGCCGCGGCGGGAGGGTGCGGCGTCGGTGCCGGCGCGGGGCCGGGCTGAGGGGTCGAGGTCGGCCACGATGAGCACGTGCTCGACGCACAGCGGGAGCGCCCGCGCCTCGGCTTCGCGGGCGACCGCCGCGAACTCCTCCGCGTGGTGACGGCCGCGGAAGGAGCGCGGCACCACCACGACCCGCGCGCGCGAGCGGGAGAGCACCATCGCGACCTCGCGGGCACCGAACACGGGCATCACGGGTGCCACGACGGCGCCGATCTGCAGCACCCCGAGCGTTACCGCGACGCACTCCACCCAGTTCGGCAGCTGGTAGGCCACCGACTCGCCCGGCTCGACGCCGAGCTCGAGCAGCACGGCCGAGACCCGGTCGGCCTCCGCCCGCAGCTCCGCCCAGTCGAGGCTGAGCGGACGTTCGCCGACCTCGATGACCGCAGCGGCACCCGCGCGGAGCGGGTCGTCGGCCATCGCGTCGACGAGCGCAGGCAGTCCCGGTGAATCGGCCCGAGCATCCGTGGCACCGTCGACGCTGCCGACGCTGTCGATGCCGCTCACGTCACCCCTGCCCGTCACGACGCCAGCACCTGACGCGACCGCCCACCCCGAGCGCCGTCGCTGGCTGCTCCGCGCGACGGTACGCTCATGTCGAGGCCCACGGCCGTCATCGCGTCGAGGAAGGCCGGGTACGAGATGCGGTACGCCCGGGGGTAGGTGAGGCGCGACTGCCCCGAGGCCCTGGTGGCCGCCACCGCCAGCGACATGAGCACCCGGTGGTCGTTGAACGACGACATCGGCGCACCGACGAGCGAGTCGACGCCGGTGACGACGAGCTCCGAGCCGCGGTCGTCGAGCTTGCCGCCGAGCTTCACGAGCTGCAGCATCGCGTTCACCCGGTCGCTCTCCTTCAGTCGCACGTGGGCGACGTTGTGAAACCGCGAGGTGCCGTCGGCGAAACACGCCAGCGCCGAGACCACGGGCAGCAGGTCGGGGATGGGCTGGAAGTCGAGGTCGATCGGCGCGAGCGTGAGCCCGTCGTGCCGCACCCGCACGCATCCGGTCGCGTCGTCGCGCAGCAGGGGCAGACCCATCGCTCGCACGATGTCGAGGAACTCCGCCTCGGGGTGGTCGGTCTCGCCCGACGCCCTCGCGTGCAGGCCCCGGAACAGCACGTCGGAGGGGTGCAGCGCCGTCGCCGCGAGCCCGAACGCCGCCGAGCCGATGTCGGGCGGCACCGAGTACTCGGCCGGCCGCGCGGTCTGGCCGGGCTTCACCGTGTAGTGCCGCCAGTCGTCGGAGACCTCGACCTCGAGCCCGAAATGGCGCATCATGCGCACGGTCAGGTCGACGTAGGGCTGCTCGTTGAGCTCGCCCAGCACCTCGATCGTGGTCTCGCGGCGCGCGAACGGGGCGAGCAGCAGCAGCCCCGAGAGCCACTGCGAGAGCGTGCCGGGAATGGCGACGTGCCCGCCCTCGGGGCCGCCCGGCTGCACCACGATGGGCGGGCAGTCGTCGGTCGACTCGTAGCGCACCCCGAGCGTGCCGAGCGCGTCGAGCAGCGCCTTGATGGGGCGGCGCCTGAAGTACTTCATGCCCGTGAGCGTGATCGGCCGGTCGGCGAGCGAGGCGAGCCCGGTCATGAAGTAGAGCGTGGTGCCTGAGGAGCCCACGTTGAGCAGCCCCTCCGCCGAGCTCGACCCGTGGTCGACCACCGGTTCGCGCGTGGAGTAGGGCCCGCCGTCGACCACGTAGCTGTCGCCCACGACCTCGATGCGCGTGCCGAGCGCACGGAGCACCCCGATCGTCCACACCACCTGACGGGTCTCGGAGAGGCCGCGGATGACGCTGCGCCCCGGCGCCAGCGACGCCAGCACGAGCGCGCGGTGCAGGTGGTACTTCGACACCGGGACGGTGAGTTCCCCCGCGATCGCACCCTGCGATCCGCTCACGGTCAGCTGCACTCTTCTCCCCCCATACGGTTCCCGGGCTCCGCTCAGGGAGACCACAGGCTTCGGCCAAGGTGTGCGTCACCATCTTGCCATCACGTGGCGGCACGGATGCGCGGGTGACGATCAGAGCACGGTGCGCACGATGGGCCGGTCGGTGCCCGCCACCCTGATGTCGACCGAGCGGATGTCGGCGGTGGGGATGCTCGTCGAGGCCGAGAGGTTGCCCGCATCCTCGCCGTACGCCGTCCAGCTCGCGACAGTCGTCTCGGCGCCGCCGCGATCGGTGACCACCAGGTCGTAGGTCACACCCTCCTCGCGCGAGCCCTCGGTGGCCTCCACCCACTTCTCCTGGTAGCTGCAGTCCCAGTCGAACCGGGTGCCCCAGCCCTTCTCGGTGACGAGCAGTTCGGCGTCGATCCAGCCGGGTTCCACCTGGGCCATGGCGCGGAGCGCGTTCGCGGAATCCGTTCCCGCCGAGCTGCCGGGTGCGGTGGCCGGCGCCGTGGCGGCGACGGGCGGCTGCGAACCGCCCTGGCCGAGGCTCGCGATGGCCCATCCGCCCCCGACGCCCGCGAGGGCGAGCACCACGCCGGTGGCGGCGACGAGCGCGACGACCCGGCGCCGGGCGCGGCTGCGGCTGCGGCCCACCGAGCGGGCCAGCGCTCGCACGGTCGACGGCTGGTGGTCGGCTCCCGCGAGTCCGTCGTGCGACGCGCCGCTCTGGGCGAGGCCGGCGTCGGCCCGCGCGCGCGCCGCCTCCGTGTCGTCGGCGAGCAGCGCCGCGGCCTCGTCGGCCGACAGTCGGGAGAGGATGCCGGGCATGCCGGCGAGCTCGGCCACGGCGGCCGAGCAGGGCGGGCACTCGGTGAGGTGGTCTTCGTAGGTGCGGCGCTCGTCGGGGGAGAGCATGCCGAGCACGTAGGCGGCGTCCCAGTCGCGGAACGGGTCGGGGGCGTTCACCTGGTCACCCCTCTCTCCTGCAACGCCAGCCGCAGGGCGCGCAGGGCGTAGTGGGCGCGGGAGCGCACCGTGCCGACGGGCACGTTCTCCTGCGCGGCGATCTCGACCGCGGTGTGACCGAGGTAGTACGAGTTCACGATGGTCGAGCGGTGCTCGGGCGAGAGCGCGAGCAGCGCATCCGAGAGCAGCCAGCGGTCGAGCACCGCGTCGGTCTCGTCGTGCACGGGGCGCTCGGGCAGCTCGTCGGTGCTGAACTCGCGGTTGTGGCGGGCGCTCCTGCGGTCGTCGATGACGAGGTTGCGGGTGACGGTGTAGAGCCAGGAGCGCACCGCCTCGTCGTCCTGCTCGAGCACCGAGGGTTTCTTCCAGGCGCGCAGCAGCGCCTCCTGCACGAGGTCTTGGGCGAGCTCCGGGTCGTGGGTGAGCCGCAGCGCGTAGCGGAGGAGCGCCGGCCCGTGCACGTCGTGGATGGCGCGCAGCAGCGCCGCCTGGTCGTCGGACACCTCGCCCTCCCTCCGCTGTCGTGCAGGATGCTTCACCCGGTACAACGAACGGCCCGCCCCGAACGTTCATCGGGGCCGCGCACCGCAGCTCAGGGGGTGTGGAACAGGCCGGCCGCCGCATCCGCCGGCGCCTGCTGCTTCATCACGAAGTGCTGCTTCTTGCCGGTCGCCGTGTAGGGCAGCTCGTCGACGAAGGCGTAGCGGCGCGGCCGCTTGAACCGCGCGAGCGTGATGCTCTCACGGCAGTAGCGGTCGAGCTCGGCAGCAGCCGCGTCGGCGTCGCCGAGGCGCCCCTCGCGCGGCTTCACGTAGGCGACGACGACCTCGCCCCACTCGGGGTCGGCGAGCCCGGTGACGATGCTGTCGGCCACGTCGGGATGCCCGGCGAGGGCCTCCTCCACCTGCACCGGATGCACGTTCTCGCCCCCAGAGATGATCATGTCGTCCTTGCGCCCGATGATCGTGACGATCTCGTCGTCGTTCCAGGTGGCGAGGTCGCCGGGGTACATCCAGCCGTCACGGAACTTCTTCGCCTGCTCCTCGGGGTTGTCGACGTAGCCGTACCCGCTCTTGACGCTCCGCATGATGACCTCGCCGACCTCGGTGCCGTCTTTCGCGACGAGGTCGTCGGGGGCGGCGAAGCGGTCGTCGTAGACCTTCACCACCGCCACGTCGTCGTCGAGGCAGGCGCGTCCGGCGGCGCCGGCCGCGTCGGGCAGGTCTTCGGGGCGGAGGTAGGTGTTCCAGAACGCCTCGGTGGTGCCGTACCCGTTCGCGATGCGCGGGGTGAGGGTGCTCTGGTAGCGCAGGGCGGCGGCGCGGTCGAGCGGAGCGCCCATCGTCACGATGCCCGAGAGGGAGCTCAGGTCGCGCGGCGAGGCCTCCTGCGCATCCGCGAGCCGTTCCAGGTTCGTCGGTGCGCCGATGACGTAGCTGAGACGGTGGCGCTCGATGAGGTCGAGCACGAGACCCGGCTCGAACTGGGGGAGGGTCACGACCTCCGAGCCGACGTAGAACGCGGTGTTCGGCCCGGCGCAGTAGTTGCCGCCGCGGTGGAACCAGGGCGACATGTTCAGGGTCTTGTCGGTGGGGCCGAGCGGGAAGTGCATGATGGCGTCGTGGGCGCTCAGCGTCTCGTTGAGGCTGGTGAGCGGAACGGCCTTCGGCATGCCGGTCGTGCCCGAGGTGTAGAGCCGCGAGGTCTCGTCCCACACCGTCGCGCCCTCCGGCGCGCGGAAGCTCGGCGCGCCCTCGACGAGCAGCTCGGCGAAGGGGACGGCGCCCGGGAGGAGACCGTCGGCACCCGGGTCGCCGACCGCCACGAGCACCTTGGGCGCGTGCCCGGCGAGCTCGAGCGCCGTGCGCACCTGCTCGGCGAGCGCGGTCTCGTAGACGAAGATCGTCGGTCGCGACTGGTCGAGGATGTGCGCCGTCTCGGCGGGGGCGAGCCTGAAGTTCATCGGCGACGAGACCGCCCGGAGGCCCTGCGCCGCCACGTAGAGGAAGGCGAACTCGGGCCGGTTGATGAGCTGGTACCCCACCACGTCGCCCACCCCGACGCCGCGCTCGGCGAGACCGGCGACGAGCGCCCCGGTCACCTCGCCGAGCTGCCGGTAGCTCCACGACTCGCCCGTGACGGAGTCGGTGATCGCCGTGCGGTTCGCGTACCGGTGCACGTTGCGCTCGACCGCCGACGCCCAGGTGAAGTGCTGCTCGAACACCTCGCGGAACGCGGAGGTGTCGTAGTCGGTGTTCGGGATGCTCATCAGTCCTCGTTCTCGTCCAGCCTGCATCCAGATATACAACCGTCACCGACGTCAGGGCCATTCCGAAACACCGCGCGCCGCGCCTGGCTAGTCTTGCGGCATGGGCACGGATGCGGTCGACGTCGCGGTGGTGGGCAGCGGGCCGAACGGGCTCGCCGCCGCGGTGACGATGGCGCGCGCCGGGCTGTCGGTGCGGGTGTTCGAGGCGGCGGCCACCCCGGGCGGCGGGGCGCGCACCGCCGAGCTCACCCTCCCCGGTCACCTGCACGACGTCTGCTCGGCCGTGCACCCGATGGCGCTCGCCTCGCCCTTCTTCACCGCGTTCGGGCTGCGGGAGCGCATCGAGCTCGGCATCCCCGAGATCTCCTACGCCCACGTGCTGAGCGGCGGCCGCGCGGCCCTCGCCCACCACGACCTCGGGCGCACGGCCGAGGGCCTGGGCGTCGACGGGCCCGCCTGGCGGCGCCTCTTCGCGCCGCTCGTCGGCTCCCTCGACGCCGTCGTCGAGAGCGCGCTCTCGCCCATCGTGTCGGTGCCTCGGCATCCGGTCGCGATGGCGCGGCTCGGGCTCGCCGTGCTCGCTTCAACCCGGTCGCTCGCTGCGGGCTTCCGCACCGAGAGGGCCGCTGCGCTCCTCGCCGGGGCGAGCGCGCACGCCATCCAGCCGGTGAGCTCGTTCGGCGGGCGCAGCGCCGGCGTGCTGCTCACCGCGCTGGCGCACGGCAGCGGCGGCTGGCCGGTGCCGATCGGCGGGTCGCGGGCGATCGTGGGGGCCCTGGTGGCCGACCTCGAGGCGCACGGGGGTGAGGTCGTGACGGATGCGCGCATCCGTTCGCTGGAGGAGCTGCCCGAAGCGCGGGCGGTGCTGCTCGACGTCACGCCGCGAGCGCTCCTCGGTATGGCGGGGGAGACGCTGCCGGCACGGTACCGTCGGGCGCTCGAACGGTTCCGCTACGGTGACGCCGCGTCGAAGGTCGACTTCGTGCTCGACGGGCCCGTGCCGTGGGCGAACCCCGAGGTCGGGCGCTCGGGCACGGTGCACCTCGGGGGCAGTGCGGTGGAGATCGACCGGGCCGAACGGCTGGTGGCCGCGGGGCGGCACCCCGAGCGTCCGTACGTGCTGGTCGCGCAACCCGGGGTGGTCGACCGGGGGCGTGCGCCGGCGGGCCACGAGGTGCTGTGGGCGTACACGCACGTGCCGCAGGGGTCGCAGCGCGACATGACCGAAGTCGTCACCGCGCGCATCGAGGAGTACGCGCCGGGTTTCCGCGACCGGGTGGTGGCGTCGGCGGCGATCACCGCCACGGGGTACGAGGCGTACGACGCGAATTACCTAGGCGGCGACATCTCCTCGGGCGCGGCCAGCTTCGGGCAGCTGCTGGCACGGCCGGTGCTGTCGCCGACGCCGTGGCGCACGCCGCTCGCCGGGGTGTACCTCTGCTCGTCGAGCACGAGCCCCGGCCCCGGCGTGCACGGGATGGCGGGGTTCGGGGCGGCGCGGGCGGCTCTGCGCGACGTGTTCGGGGTGGGCGAGGTGCCGCGGCTCTCGCCGTGACTACAGGTCGAGCGAGTCGCCCGGCTGCAGGTTGAAGAACTCGCCGCCCCCCTGTGCGGCGGCCCAGCCCAGGCGGTCGGCCGCCATCGACTTGCCGGCCACCGAGAGCACCATCTCGTGGGTGCCGAAGGCGCGCTTCGGCTTCACCTCGAGCACGTAGTCCATCGCCTCGGCGATCTTCATCCACGGTGCGCCCGCGGGAACGGCGAGGGTGTCGACCTCGACCTCCTCGGGCACCGCCCAGGAGTCGCCCGGGTAGTACAGCGTGTCGTTCACCAGCACCCCCACGTTGTCGATGACCGGGATGGAGGAGTGGATGACGGCGTGCCGCCCGCCGAAGAAGCGCAGCGAGTAGGGCCCGACCTCGACCGAGTCGCCCGGGTCGACGCGCGTGACGGCGAAGTCGGAGGCGGCCCGCACCACGCCCTCAGGCCCGAACACCACGGCGTCGGGGGAGGCCTCGAGAATGCGGCGCAGCTGGTCGGGGGTCCAGTGGTCGGGGTGCTCGTGGGTGATGACGACGGCGACGGTGTTCGCAGCATCCGTGATCGGGGTGGTGAACGAGCCGGGATCGACGAAGAGCTTCTTGCCCGACTGCTCGAGAAGGAGGGCTGCGTGCTCGAATTTCGTGAGTCTCATGATGTTCGACTCAACACCGCGGCGCACTCTCGCGCAACGTGGCGCAGCGGCGGCGCCTGGCCCGAGATCGATACGGGATAATCGACCGCTATGGGCTCCCCTCCGAAGCGGATCATCGTGGCGATCAACCCGAACGCGTCTTTCGGCGCCACCCGTCACGTCGGGCCTGCGGTGGTCGCCGCCCTTCGGGCGGGCGGTCACGACGCGGTTCCGCTCAGCGCCCCCGACTTCGACGGCCTGGTGCGCATCGCGCGCGCGGCGGTCTCCGACACGGCTCGGCCCGCCGACGCCTTGGTGGTCGTGGGCGGCGACGGCATGGTCAACCTCGGCGTGAACCTCGTGGCCGGCACCTCGGTGCCGCTCGGCATCATCCCCGCCGGAACGGGCAACGACTTCGCGGGAGCGGTGGGTGTGCCGACGGGCGACATCGACGCCGCGATCACCCACCTGCTCGCGGCCCTCGATTCGGGACCCCGCACGGTCGATGCGGCGCGGGTGTCGGGCGAGGCGCTCGACGAGCCGCGCTGGTTCGCCGGGGTGCTCTCGGCGGGCTTCGACGCCCGCGTGAACGAGCGCGCCAACGGGCTGCGCTTCCCGAAGGGCGCCTCGCGCTACGTGCTGGCGCTGGTGGCCGAGCTCATCACCCTGAAGTCGCGCCGCTACACGCTCGTCATCGACGGCGAGACCGTCGAGGTCGACTCGTGCCTGCTGTCGGTGGCGAACAACACCACCATCGGCGGCGGCATGCGCATCGCCCCCGACGCCCGGCTCGACGACGGCCTGCTCGACGTGTTCATCGTGAAACCGGTGTCGAGGCTGCGCTTCATCAGACTCTTCCCGAAGGTGTTCTCGGGAACCCACGTGGGTCTGCCGGTGGTGGAGTTCCGCCGGGGGCGCACGGTCTCGGTCGCTGCCTCCGACATCGTCGGCTACGCCGACGGTGAGCGGTTCGGCGAGCTCCCGCTCACCGTCGAGCTCGTGCCGGGCGCGCTGCGCGTGCTCGCCTGAGCTCGATTTGGAATCGTTCCAGGCCCTGTGGCATACTCGTTGAGTTGCAAAAACGGCCCCATCGTTTAGCGGCCTAGGACGTCGCCCTCTCACGGCGGTAACGCGGGTTCAAATCCCGCTGGGGTCACAACACGACAGAACCCCCGGTTTCGGCCGGGGGTTCTGGCGTTTCCGGAGGTTCTGTTGTTTCCGGGGCGCTCCCGACGCGATCGGGGCAGACTCGGGAGGGTACGCATCCGTCCCACCGGAAGGACTCTCCCATGACCGACAGCAACAACCAGGGCAGCGCCGAGCAGGGCGGCAACGAGCCCGTCGACCTCAGCGACATCGAGTACCCCGACTACGCCGGCTACCCCGACGGCGAGGGCGTGGTCGGCAATGGCCCCACCACCGACGCGGTGCCCTCGGGCGTCGACCCGACGGTCGCCGACGAGCCCGAGAACGACGACGCCGAGGTACCCACCGACGACGACGACATCGTCGAGAACGACGGCTGATCCCCGCCGACACTCTCGTGTGGTGAGCGCGAGTGCCCGATCGCGCGGCGTCGGTCAATCCACCGACCGCCTGACGCGGAGCCGTCGAGCCGCTCGTTAGGCTCGGGGCATGACGTCGACGCAGTGGGGTGGGCTCGTCGCGCTGGTCGCGATCGCCGTGACGGCCCTCAGCCTGATCGCCCTCCACCTCCTCCCCACCGGGCTCTCGCCGCTGCGCGACCCGGTGAGCCGCTACGGCATCACCCGGTTCCGGGCCGGGTACGCGAGCGCCGCGCTGAGCGCAGGCGTCGCCGGTATCGGCTCGCTCGTGGCCGTGGCCGCTCTGCCCGGCTCGCTGCCCACCGTCGTGCTGCTCGCGGTGTTCGCTGCCGCGCGCATCCTCATCCCGTTCTTCCCGATGGACGCTCCGGATGCTGCCACGACGACGACCGGGCGGGTGCACAACCTGCTCGCGGTGCTGGCCTTCGGCGGCGTCATCGCCGCCATGTTCGTGGCCGCCGGCATGCTGCACGACGCGGGGTTCGCAACGGCCGGACTCGTCGCGACGATCGGCGGAGTGGTCGGGGTGGTGGGCACCGTGCTCATGCTCGTGTCGCGACGGAGCCCTAGCCTCGCCTGGGGTTTCGGCTTCGGCGAGCGGCTCATCTATCTCGCGTTCATCGTCTGGATCGCGGTGCTCGGGCTGTCGGCGCTCGCGAGCTGACACAGGCGGTGGCCGCGCGTGCGACCCGCCTCAGCTCGCGCGCAACACGTTCTCGGTGAAGGAGTTCAGCCGGGTCGACAGGCCGTGGGCGCGCAGCGCGATGACGGCGTCGGGGTCGGGCTGCAGCTCCGACTTCGGCGGCACGATCCTGATGAGGTTCGAGCAGCCCAGGTCGCTGCAGATGTAGGTGCCGACCGTCGAGCCGTCGAAGCCCGCCTGACCCGCGCGGGGCGCACTGAACAGCGTCACCTGGCCGCCCGGCAGGGGAGTGCGGCAGAAGGTGCACATCGCCGCGATGCCGGGCCGCGAACGCGAGCCCGCGGCCTTCAGCAGGATGCCGACGGGTTCGCCGTCGCGCCAGAACACGATGTAGCCGCGGTGGATGGCGTGCGGGTCGCGCCAGCCGAGGAACTCGCGGTCTTCCCACACGATCTCGTGGAGCCCGGGGAGCACCATGCGCTCGAGCTCGTGCTCGCTGATGTTGGTGAACGACCCGCGGATCTCCGCCTCGGTGAGTGGCTGCATCGGTACGAGCGTAAACCTCAGCCGACGACACGGCAAAGCGTGCGCGCCGCCCCCGGGAGAGCCCCCGCCTACGCCGAGGCGCGCGCGATCGCATCGGCGGCGCGCACGAGCGCGAGGTGCGAGAACGCCTGCGGTGTGTTGCCCGCCTGCCGTCGGCCCTCGACGTCGTACTCCTCCGACAGCAGGCCCACGTCGTTCGAGAGGGCCACGAGCTTCGACATCAGCGCGCGGGCGTCGTCGAGCCGGCCCGAGTGCGCGTACTGTCCCACCAGCCAGAACGAGCAGGCGAGGAACGGATGCTCGCCGCCGGCCAGCCCGTCGACACCGGTCTCGGTGCGGTAGCGCATGAGGAGGCCGTCGCGCAGCAGCTCCTTCTCGATCTGTGCGACCGTGCCGAGCATCCGTGGGTCGTCGGGGGCGACGAAGCCGATCTGCCCGAGCAGCAGCAGCGAGGCGTCGACCTGCGTGCCGCCGTAATGCTGCACGAAGGTGTTGCGCTCGGCGTCGTAGCCGTGCTCCTCGATCTCGGCGCGGATGGTGTCGCGGAGCTCCGCCCAGCGCGCGGCATCACCCGGCAGACCATAGTGCTCGACGGCCTCGACCCCGCAGGCGAACGCCGCCCAGATCATCGCCCGGGAGTGGGTGAAGGCCTGCTGCGGGCCGCGGATCTCCCAGATGCCGTTGTCGGGCCGCTGCCAGGTCTTCTCGAGGAAGCCCAGCAGGGAGCGCTGCAGCGGCCAGGAGTACTGGTCTTCGTCGACGCCGATGCGCCGGGCCTCGCGCAGGGCGATCATGAGCTCGCCGAAGATGTCGCCCTGGTACTGCGTGGAGGCGTCGTTGCCGACGCGCACGGGGGAGGAGCCCTGGTACCCGGGGAGGCTGGCGAGCTCGTACTCGGGCAGGTGGCGCTCGCCGGAGAGCCCGTACATGATCTGGATGTCGGCGGGGTCGCCCGCGATGGCGCGGAGGAGCCACCGGCGCCAGTGACCGGCCTCGGCCTCATAGCCGTAGATCATGAGGGCGCTCAGGGTGAGCGAGGCGTCGCGGATCCAGGTGTAGCGGTAGTCCCAGTTGCGGGCGCCGCCGAACTGCTCGGGGAGGCTCGTCGTGGCCGCCGCGACGATGCCGCCCGTCTCGGCGTGGGTGAGGGCGCGCAGCACGAGCAGGGAGCGCCTCACCGCCTCGGCGTACTCGCCCTCGACCGGGGCCGCCGACGCCCACTCGCGCCACCAGGCGAGGGTGTCGTCGAGCTGCTCCGAGACGTCGAGGGCTCCCGGCGGGTTGCGGTGGGAGGGGTACCAGGTGAGCACGATGTCGATCTCGTCGCCCTCGCTCACCTCGAACTCGGCGGTGTGGGCGTGGTTCGAGGCGGTGAGGGCGGGGCCGCGCACGATCACGGCGTCGGGCCCGGCCACCCCCACGACCGCGTTGCCGCCCTGCTCGGGTGCCTGGCGCATCCACGGCAGCGCATCCGCGTAGCCGAACCGGATGGCGAGCTCCTCGCGCAGGCGCACGGTGCCCTCGACGCCCCGCACCCGGCGCACCACCTCGGCGCGGCCCGCGCCCATGGGCATGAAGTCGACGACCTCGGCGACGCCCTGCTCGGTCTGCCAGCGGGTGACCAGCACGAAGGTGTCGTCGAGGTAGGAGCGGGTGCTGGTGGCGCCCGGGTCGGCGGGTGCGACGACCCAGCGGCCGTGCTCCTCGGTGCCGAGGAGCGCACCGAAGGTCGACGCGGAGTCGAAGCGGGGAAGGCACAGCCAGTCGATGCTGCCGTCGGTGCCGACCAGGGCCGCGGTGTGGCAGTCGCCGATGAGTGCGTAGTCCGCGATGGGGAGTGACATGCTCCGATTCTGGTGCGAACCACCGACACGTGCACTCGGGCGCGCTGGGCCGCCCGGTGTGCCGGGTGTGCCGGGTGTGCCTGCCGTGTTGTGCTCCGGCAGCTGCCGATGAAGAATGACGGGGTGAAGTACCGCGGAACCGTGCTGGGCGTCGTCGCCATGACCTTCGTGGTCGGCGTCGCGGTCGCCACCTCCGTTCCCGCCGCCTCCCTCGCCACCGTCGGGTCGTTCGACGACATCCGCATCGACGCCGCCCCCGGGGCCGAGCAGTCGTTCGACGCGGCGTCTGGCCAGCTCGCCGCCGTCGCCCGCGACGGCTACGTCATCCACACCCCCACGCCGACACCCACGCCGAAGCCCGTGGCCTCCAGCCAGGGCGGCTACGGCGGCGCCCAGTGCCAGGCCGGGGCGGATGCGGTGGCCGAGACCGCGGGCTTCTCACCCGTCTACCCCGACGGCAACCGCATGTCCGACCTGTTCGGCCCACGCGCCGAGGGCTTCCACAAGGGCATCGACATGCTGAACGGGCCGGGCGTGCCCGTGCACGCGATCGCCGACGGCATCGTCATCGGAGCCTCGGGCAACGGCGGCACGGGCGGCGTCTACATCTCTATCGCGCACAAGGTGGGCGGGGTCGCCGTGTGCAGCATGTACATGCACTTCCAAGACGGCTCGCTCATGGCGGGCGTCGGCGACACCGTGAAGGCGGGCCAGGTGATCGGCCTCACCGGCCGCACGGGCAACGCCACCACCGAGCACACCCACTTCGAGCTCTACGGCGCCGACGGCGTGCGCTACGACCCGATGCCGTTCATGACGGAGCACGGGATCATCTGACGCCTCGCGCCCCTCCTGGCGACTCACGATATATCTTGACTTTCGGGTCGGTCGCGATCTATCGTGTCCCCAGAAGCAGAAACGCGATATAACGCGACTTCGACCGGGAGGTCATCATGGTCTTGGAGAAGTGGATCGTCGACGGTCCGAGAGTCATCGACATCGAGCTCGTGCGCTCGCTCAAGGTCGGCCTCATCGGCGGGCAGGTCGACATCATCGGGCACGACGAGCCGGGCGCCCGCATCGAGGTGCACTCCGTCTCGGGCAAAGACCTGAAGATCTCCATCGACGGCGACGCCCTCGAGATCGACCACCCCCAGCTGCGCTGGGACAACTTCATCGAGGTGTTCAAGTCGTGGCGCGGCAACGCGAAGGCCGACGTGAGCATCCTGGTGCCGCGCGACGTCGCCCTCAAGTTCGGTGTCATCTCGGCCTCGGGTCTCATCTCGGGGCTGCAGGCGGATGCGCGGGTGAGCACCGTCAACGGCGACGTCGTCGTCGACTCGGTGACGGGCGACCTCGACCTCAACACGGTGAGCGGCGAGGTGCTGGTGCGCGATCACACCGGTCTCGTCAACGCGCACACCGTGTCGGGCGACATCACGGTCTCCGGCGCCATCCGCCGCTTCTCCTGCGACGGCGTCGCGGGGGAGGTGTTCGTCGACAGCACGGGTGTGCCCGACGAGATCCAGAACAACACCGTCTCGGGCGACCTCACCGTGCGCCTCGACGAGAGCACGGCGGCACGCTACAACGTCAACTCGGTCTCGGGCACCCTCCAGCTCGGCCCCTCCACCATCAAGGGACTCCGCGGTGGCGGCTACAACGGCCACACCGGCGAACTCGACGGGGCGTGGACGGAGTTCAGGGCGAACTCGGTCTCGGGCGACATCACCGTCATGTTCCGGGAGGAGTCGGGCGACGGGACGGCGGAGACGCCGGCCGGTGCCTCCGCCGCATCCGCTCCCTCCTTCGACGAGGGGGCGACGGCATGACCCCCGTCTTCGGCCACGGACACCTGCGCCTGTACCTGCTGAGCCTGCTCGACGAGTCGCCGAAGCACGGCTACGAGCTCATCCAGGCGCTCAGCGACCGCTTCGGCGGCACCTACAGCCCGAGCGCGGGCACCATCTACCCGCGGCTAGCGAAGCTCGAGGAGGAAGGGCTCGTCACCAAGACCGCCGACGGGCGCAAGACCGTCTACTCCATCACGGATGCGGGGCGCGCCGAGGTCGAGTCGCGTCGCGGTGAGCTCGACGAGATCGAGGCCCAGCTCTCCGACTCGGTGCGGCGGATCGCCGACGAGGTGCGGTCGGGGGTCAACGAGGCGATGAAGAGCCTCAAGGCCGACCTCGCGTCGGCGGCCCGCGAGGCGCGCGCCTCGGCGAAGGAGTCGGCGCGCTCGGCCCGGTCGGCGGGAGCCTCCGGTGCCGGATGGTCGCAGACCGGCGGTTCCGACGCATCCGGATTCCCGAGCCGGGCCGAGTCGGCGGAGGCGCTGCGGTCGGCGGATGTGGCGCTCACCGACTTCCGGCAGGCGATGAGGCTCGACCTGCGGAAGGCCTCGGCGCGGAGCCTCGACCCCGCGGTCGTCGACCGGTTGAAGCTGCGGCTCGACGAGGTGCGGGCCGAGTTCCGCGACGAGCTCAGGCCTCGATGAACCTGCCGTCGACGAGGTAGCCGCGCACCGCGGTGGCCGGCACGGCCCCGGCCGGGAGGGGCTCGGGGGTCGTGCCGGTGCCGGTGCCGGTGCCGGTGCCGGCGCCGCTCGCGCCTCCGCCGAAGCCGGGGCGCGGGGCCGTGGGCTCGGTGGGGTCGATCCGGCGGCTCTTGCGGCCGCGCGAGCCGTGGTGCGACATGCGGTCGATGAGCGCGAGTGCGAGAGCCGAGACCACGAACGACAGGTGGATCATCACCTGCCAGAACACACCCGCCTCGGTGTAGCTCTCACCGGTCTCCGAGTGCGCGTCGGGCGCCCCGATGTCACCCACCTCGATGAAGGTGCGCAGCAGGTGGATCGACGAGATCGAGATGATCGACACCGCGAGCTTCACCTTGAGCAGGTTCGTGTTGACGTGCGCGAGCCACTCCGGCTCGTCGGGGTGGCCGTGCACCCTGATCTTCGACACGAACGTCTCGTAGCCGCCGATGATCACCATGATCAGGAGGTTCGCGATCATCACCACGTCGATGAGACCGAGCACGGCGAGCATGATCTTGGTCTCGTCGATGTCGGTCATGCCGGTGGCGACGTCTTCGACGATGTGCGCCAGATCGACCATGAAGACGATCACGTACACCAGTTGCGCCACGATCAGGCCGAAGTAGAGCGGTGCCTGCAGCCAGCGGCTGGCGAAGATGAAGTAGCCGAGCGCCTTGGAGGTGGGGGAATCGCGATAGGCGCGGTCGGCTGCGGTGCTTGAGGAACTCGTGCTGTCGGGTCGATCGTCTCGGCTCACGAGGAAATCCTAGAGGCGGCGCGGCTGTACTATTGCCCTGAGAAGGGGAGTATCCACTTCGCTGCCATCGTCATCACGGTGCCCGTCGTCGTGCACCCGGGGGCAGCGGCGCGCATCCGTCAACCCGATTGACACCGTGCGAGCGCAGGAGAGACTTTCGGAGCCTCGTGCTGTCTGAAAACACCTGAAAGGTCGCCTTCCGTGCAACTTCCCGTCGCCTTCGAGATCGTCTCGCTGGTCGTGCTCGTGCTCATCCTCGCCGCCGACCTGGTGCTGGCGTACAAGAGACCGCACGTGCCGTCGTTCAAGGAGGCGACGCTCTGGGTGGTCTTCTACGTAGGGCTCGCGCTGATCTTCGCGCTGCTCATGCTGCTGTTCTCCGACGGCGAGCAGGCGGGGCAGTTCCTCGCCGGCTGGCTCACCGAGTACAGCCTGTCGATCGACAACCTGTTCGTCTTCGTCATCATCATGAGCCGCTTCAACGTGCCGAGGAAGTACCAGCAGGAGGCGCTGATGGTGGGCATCATCATCGCGCTGGTGCTGCGCGGCATCTTCATCCTCATCGGGGCGCAGCTCATCGAGTCGCTCAGCTGGATCTTCTACATCTTCGGCGCGTTCCTGCTCTACACGGCGTTCAAGCAGGCCTTCGGGCACGACGACGACGAGGGTGCGGGTGAGAACCGGCTGGTGCGGATGCTGCGCCGGCAGGTACGCATCTCCGACGACTTCGACGGGGCCAAGGTGCGCACCGTCGTCGACGGGCACAGGATCTTCACGCCGATGATCATCGTGTTCATCGCGCTCGGCTCCACCGACCTGCTGTTCGCGCTCGACTCCATCCCGGCGATCTTCGGCATCACGCAGAACCCGTTCATCGTGTTCACGGCGAACGTGTTCGCGCTGATGGGGCTGCGGCAGCTGTACTTCCTGCTCGGCGGTCTCCTCGACCGGCTCATCTACCTGCACTACGGCATCGCGTTCATCCTCGCCTTCATCGGGGTGAAGCTCGTCTTCCACGCGCTGCACGAGAACGAGGTGCCGTTCATCAACGGCGGCGAGCACATCGAGTGGATCCCCGACATCGACACGTGGACGTCGCTCGCCGTCATCATCCTCTCGATGGCGGTGGCGACGATCGCGTCGCTCGTCGTCATGAAGCGGCGCGGCGCGTCGGTAAAGGAGGAGCTGAAGGAGGCGGCTCAGGGGGAGCCGGAGCGCTCGGAGTAGGCAACAACTACTCACGCTGCTCGGGGGCTGTTCGCGCCCAGGATTGACGACACCACGTCGTCTCGATCCTGGAGGGTAACCATGTCCCGATCCGTTCCCCGCGCGGGGGCTCTGCTCGCTGCGGCAGCCGTCGCCGCACTCGCGCTGGCTGCGCCCAACGCGGCTTCGGCCGCCGATGCGGATGCCGTCGACGACGCCTATTCGCTCTCCACCGATGCGGTGCTCACCGTCGATGCCGCCTCGGGGTTGCTCGCCAACGACCTCGGAATCGACGTGGGGCTCGGGCTGCTCATCTCCCTCGAGACCCCGCCGGTGCACGGCACGCTCTCCGGCATCCTGCCCGACGGCTCGTTCACCTACACGCCGCTCGAGGGCTGGGCGGGCACCGACACGTTCCAGTACTGCCTCAAGCTGCCGAAGCCGCTGGCGTTCTGCGCGGGGTCGACCGCGACGGTGACGATCACGACGAACCCCGTCATCGAGCGCATCGACGGTGCCGACCGCTACGCCACCGCTGCGGCGGTGTCGGCGCGCAAGTTCCCGGCCGACGTCGACACGGTCTTCGTGGCCTCGGGCGAGGTGTTCCCCGACGCGCTGTCGGCCTCGGCGGCCGCCGGGGCGAAGGATGCTCCGGTGCTGCTGGTGCAGAATGGCGCCATCCCGGGGGCGGTCGACCAAGAACTTCAGCGCCTGTCACCCGACCACATCGTGCTGCTCGGTGGGTCGAACACCGTCTCCACCACGGTCGAGACCGCCCTCGGCACCTACGGCGCCAAGGACGTCACCCGCGTCGCCGGCGCCGACCGCTACGCCGTCTCAGCGGCAGTCTCGGTCCGCACCTTCGCCCCGGCTCGCCCCGTGGTCTACATCGCTTCCGGCGAGGTGTTCCCCGATGCCCTCTCGGGTTCGGCGGCTGCGGGTCGCCTGGGCGGGCCGGTCCTCCTCGTGCAGAAAGACGCGGTGCCGGCTGCCGTCGCCACGGAGTTGGGTCGCCTGAAGCCGCTCGCCGTCGTGGTGCTCGGCGGAGCCAACACCATCAGTGAGACCACCCGCGCCGAGGTCGACCGACTCGCTGGCCTGGTGGGTGCGCGCATTGCCGGCACCGACCGCTACGCCACCGCCGCCACGGTCTCCGAGAAGACGTTCCTGCCCCTCGTCGACCACACCGTCTACGTGGCCTCCGGCGAGGTCTTCCCCGACGCGCTCTCCGGCTCCGCCGCAGCCATCCGCGCCCACGCCCCGGTGCTCCTCGTCACCCGCGACGGCATCCCCACCTCCACCGCCACCGAACTCGACCGCCTGAACCCCACCCGCATCGTCGTCCTCGGCGGCCCCACCACCATCTCCGCCACCACCTACGACCAACTCGCCACCCACCTCGGATAGTCCACGTCGCCACGTGGGCGCGCTTCCTTGCTGACCGGTTCGTTAAGAGCCGGTCAGCGAGAGTCGTGTCTACGGCGGGGTCCAGGCGGTGGCGTGTGGATCCGGTCGGCGGAGTGGGGGCGTGTCAGCGGTGGCGTGGGGGCGGGGGCCTATCAGCAGGGCGTGCGGGCTGGGGTGCGTCAGCGGTGGTCTGTCGGCGATGGCGTGTGGGCTGGGGCGTGTTGGCGGTGGTCTGTCGGCGATGGCGTGTGGGCTGGGGCGTGTTGGCGGTGGTCTGTCGGCGATGGCGTGTGGGCTGGGGCGCGTTAGCAGTGGTCTGTCGGCGGTGGCCTGTGGGCGGGAGCCTGTCGGCAGTGGCGTGTCAGCGGGGCGCGTCAGTGGCGCGAGCGGGCGCGAACGCGCGTGCGCAGGCCGAGGAGGAGCGCCGAGCCCACGACGAGTGCGGCGAGAGACCCCATCAGCGGGAGGGTGAGTGAGTCGGGAGTGACGCCGGTGGCGGCCAAGCGGGTACCGTCGGGGCTCGAAACCGACCCCGATCCGGTGCCTGGGTCGGGGGTCGGCGCGGGCGACGGGTCGGGTGAGGGCGCGGGCGGCGTCGGGGTCGGCGTCGGAGATGGGGCGGGGGTGATGGTGAGGGGGGAGGTGGCGCGGAGGGCGGAGCCGGAGCCCGTGAAGGTGAGTGTGGTGGGGCCGAGGGGGGAGGTGGTGGGGATGGTTGCGGGGAGGGTGGCGGTGCCGGTGGCGTCGGCGAGGGTTGCGGCCACGGGGGTGTCGCCGAGGCGGGCGGTGACGCCCTCGCCCGGGCGGTAGCCCGAGGCAGAGAGCTGCACGACGGAGCCCTGCGCCGCCGTGGCGGGAGCGGTGAGCGGCACCGGAGACTCGGCCGCCAGGGCCTCGGCGCAAGCGTCGCCCTGGAGGCCGTACGGGAGGGTGGTCGGGTCGCCGTCGACGACGGGAACGGCGGTGTCACGCAGGAGCATGCTGTCGAACGCGGCACCCACCACGCCGCCGCCGGTGACGAGTCCGACGCTCGTGCCGAAGCCCGAGCGCCGACCGGTGTCAGGCCGACGGGTGCCGAGCGGCACGTCGACCGCGACGCAGCGCGAGCCGGTCTCGACCGTGAACGGCAGGGCGTGCAGGTCTTGGTCCGAGGCGTAGTGCGTGAGCCAGCCACGCACCGGCTCCGACGCCGGCTGCGCGAGCACCAGGGCTACCTTCGCCGACGACACCGAGGCGTCGACATCGACGGCACCGTGCTGCACCGAGACCACTGCGCGCTGCACCACAGCTGCCGACCCGATCGAGGGTGCGGTCACGAACGCCAGGTCGGAGAGCAGCACGGCACCCGTGCCGACACCGGTGAACACGACCGACGCGACGCGCGTGAGGTCGACGCTGTCGAGCGCCGAGACCGGGATGCGCAGATCCTGGTAGAGCATCTTCGGCAGCGCCGAACTCGACCCGGGCAGGCGCGTCAGCGCCGCGCCGAAGTCGGCGGCGTTCACCGTCGCCGATCCACCCGCCGCATCGACCACGGTGACGGTGAGCTCCGTCGAGTCCACCACCGTCTCGTCGGGCATCGCCCGTACGGTCAGGAACTCGGCGCCCGACGCGTCGAGCGACCCGCCCGGCACATCGACCACGAGCGTCGAGGGCTCCGCACGGCCGGCCGGCTCCGTTGAGTACTGGAAGTGCAGCGACGTCGTCGCGGGGATGCGCGCGCCGTACAACGACCCCGCGAACTCGCCGGCCTGCTCCGGGTGGACGTTCCCCGAGAGGCAGAACGGGAGCGACGACGGGTCGGCGATGTTCTCCGTGCTCTCGCAGTACGAGGCGACGCCGCGCCCCGACGTCGCGACCGAGACCGCCGGATCGGCGAAGGTGTTCACGTCGAGACGAGCCGACGAGGGGTACACCGCGGTGACGCGCACGTCGGCGCGCCCGATCGACGCGGGCCGCGCATCCGAGCCGTCGAACTGACCGAGCAGCGACGTCTCGTCACCGAGGGTGAGGCGGAAGAACCCGGCGACGTAGGCCGTGCCCACCGCGTACTGCTCGTCGCGGGTGAGTCGCGACGGAGCGGGCGACCCGCAGGTGGGGTCGTCAGGCCCGAGCGTGGGGTTCTCGTCCCAGTCGTCACCCGACTCGAGGTACTCGGGCGACGACCACACGGTGTTGAACGCGTTGTGGTTCGCGCCGAGCACGAGCACCGTCGAGCGCAGTACGTCGTCGCCGAAGGCGTGCCGCGAGTCGTTCACGTAGTGCTGACCCTGCAGATCGACGAGGTCGCCGTCGCAGTAGGGCAGCAGCACCGCGGTGGGCACGTCGGGCAGCGCCGTGCGCGTGAAGTTCGTGGGGGCGAGGGCGAGAACGGATGCGATGCCGAAGGCGCCCTCGGGCGTTCCGACCAGAGTCGACGCGTTGAGCACCGCGGCCCGCACCACCCCGTCACCCCCGCGGGAGTGGCCCATGAGACCGACGCGGTCGAGGTCGAGGCGGCCGACGAGCGACGACCCGATCCCGTCGACGGGGCCGGCGTCGGCGGCGCGCAGCAGTGCGAGGTGGTCGAGCACCAGGTGACCCCGCGCATCCGTTCCCTGGTCGGCACCGTGCAGCCCGTTCAGGCGGTTGATGGCGTTCGCCGAGATCGATACCACGGCGTACCCGTTCGACGCGAGCGCCTCGGCGGGCCCGTCGTAGCCGAGGTAGCTGGGGATCTCGGTCTCGCCGGCGGCGCACGGCCAGACCGCCGGCGCATCCGGGTCGTCGGTGGCGCAGGCGATGTGCTGGCCGTGCAGGAAGACCGCCACGGGCAGCTCGCCCGCGAGCCCCTGCGGCAGGTAGACGGCCGCGCGCATCTCGCCGCGGGCGCCGTCAAAGCCGTAGATCTCCTCGGCCTCGTCGCCGAGGTCGTAGTCGGCGCGCTCGACGACGTAGGGGCCGGGGGCGCCCGGGTCGACGTCGAGCTGGGCGGCACCGGCGGCGGTGGTGCTGCCGCTGGTGGGCGGGGTGACGGATGCTCGTGCCCCGTCCGCGCTGTCGTCGCCGTCGCGCGCCGCGGCGTCGTCGGCCGGGTCGCCCTCGCCGCTCCAGCCCACGAGCACCGACGTCGCCTGGAGCACGTGTTCGTCGGAGGTGTCGACGACGAGGCCCGTGCCGTCGGCCGTGCGCACCGCGGCGCCGAGCGCCACACCGTCGGCCCAGAGCACGGGCACGGCGGAGCGGTCGGGGAGGTCGCTGACGGTCTTGGTGACGCGGTAGCCGGAACCGTCGGCGAGCGGCTCGACGGTCCAGTCGGCGCCGGACGCGACCGGTGCCGCCGGCGCGGAGGAGCCCGCGGTCGGAGCGGCAGACGCGGCAGACCCGGCAGACGCGGCAGCAGCAGACGCGACAGCCGGCGCCCCCACAAGCGCGACCGAGCAGAGCACAGCAAGAGCGCCCGTGAGCACCCGACGATCGAACCGAGTCATTGTTCCCCCTGGCCACGACAGTACAAGACGAGCAGCAGCCACCACGACCTCGCCCACCGGCAGTGGTACGATCGGCAGGTGCTGTTCGGTCGCCTTCTCCTTCGCTGCCGCGACGAGTCCTAGTTCTCAGGCCTCCCTCGTCGCGGAGTTCGTCGTTGGCTGACCCACTTACTCTCCGAAGGACACGCGAATCATGAGCACTCCCGCGAGCACCCGACCCCGCACCCTGGCCGAGAAGGTCTGGGACGACCATCTCGTGGTCAAGGGCGAAGACGGCAGCCCCGACCTCATCTACATCGACCTGCACCTGGTGCACGAGGTCACGAGCCCCCAGGCCTTCGACGGCCTGCGCGCCGAGGGCCGGCCGCTGCGCCGCCTCGACCTCACCATCGCCACCGAAGACCACAACACCCCGACGCTCGCCATCGACAAGCCGATCGCCGACCTCACGAGCCGCACCCAGATCGACACCCTCCGCAAGAACGCGCAGGAGTTCGGGGTGCGCCTGCACTCCCTCGGCGACGTCGAGCAGGGCATCGTGCACGTCGTCGGCCCGCAGCTCGGCCTCACCATGCCGGGCATCACCGTGGTCTGCGGCGACAGCCACACCTCCACCCACGGCGCCTTCGGGGCGATGGCGTTCGGCATCGGCACCAGCGAGGTCGAGCACGTCATGGCCACGCAGACCCTGCCGCTCAAGCCGTTCAAGACGATGGCCATCACGGTCGAGGGCACGCTGAAGCCGGGCGTCACCGCGAAAGACATCATCCTCGCCGTCATCGCCAAGATCGGCACCGGCGGCGGCCAGGGCTACGTGCTGGAGTACCGCGGCAGCGCCATCCGCTCCCTGTCGATGGACGGCCGCATGACCATCTGCAACATGTCGATCGAGGCGGGCGCCCGTGCGGGCATGGTCGCCCCCGACCAGACCACCTTCGACTACCTCGAGGGCCGCCCCCACGCCCCGCAGGGCCAGGACTGGGAGGACGCGGTCGCCTACTGGAAGACGCTCCCCACCGACGAGGGCGCCGTCTTCGACGCCGAGGTCTTCATCGACGCGGATGCGCTGGAACCGTTCGTCACCTGGGGCACGAACCCCGGTCAGGGCGTCTCGCTGAGCGACGTGGTGCCGAACCCCGCCGACATCGACGACCTCAACGAGCGCGCGAGCGCCGAGCGGGCCCTGGAGTACATGGACCTGAAGGCCGGCACCCCCCTCAAGGAGGTCGCCGTCGACGCCGTGTTCATGGGCTCGTGCACGAACAGCCGCATCGAAGACCTGCGTGCCTTCGCCAGCATCATCAAGGGCCGCAAGAAGGCCGAGAACGTGCGCGTGATGGTGGTGCCGGGCAGCGCCCGTGTGCGCATCGAGGCCGAGGCCGAGGGCATCGACAAGATCGTCGAGGAGTTCGGCGCCGAGTGGCGCTTCGCCGGCTGCTCGATGTGCCTCGGCATGAACCCCGACCAGCTCGCCCCCGGCGAGCGCTGTGCGAGCACCTCGAACCGCAACTTCGAGGGCCGCCAGGGCAAGGGCGGCCGCACCCACCTGGTGTCGCCCGTGGTCGCCGCGGCGACCGCCATCCGGGGCACGCTCTCGGGCGTGGCCGACCTCGACGAGACAGCGGATGCGCAGCGCGAGATGGTAGGAGCCTGATACCCATGGACAAGATCGACATCATCACCGGGGTGGCCGTTCCGCTGAAGCGCGCGAACGTCGACACCGACCAGATCATCCCCGCCGTCTATCTCAAGCGCGTCACCAAGACCGGCTTCGAAGACGCACTCTTCGCGGCGTGGCGCAGCGACCCCGAGTTCGTGCTGAACCAGCCCGCCTACCAGAACGCCCGAGTGCTGGTGGCCGGCCCCGACTTCGGCACCGGATCGAGCCGTGAGCACGCGGTGTGGGCACTCCGCGACTACGGCTTCCAGGCCGTGCTCGCCCCGCGCTTCGCAGACATCTTCCGCGGCAACTCGGGCAAGCAGGGCCTGCTCGCCGGCCAGGTCGACGAAGACGACGTCGAGAAGCTCTGGGCGGCGATCGAGGCGCAGCCCGGCGTCGAGATCACCGTCGACCTGATCGAGCGAACCGCCGCCATCGGCGACCTCACAGTCTCCTTCACCATCGACGATTACACTCGGTGGAGGTTGCTCGAGGGTCTTGACGACATCGGGCTGACTCTCCGCAACGAGGCGGCCATCACGGAATTCGAGAGCCGCCGCGAGAGTTGGCGACCTAGAACACTTCCGGTGAAGTAATCGAATCGGTCGAACAAGCGACAGAAGTCAGTGCAGGTGATCCAGTGAACAGTCTCGTCCAGGATGGTCGGAAGGCAGCCGAACGCGTCGGATTGACGTCCGACACGATCGTCATCAACGGCGGCCGTCCGCTCCGCGGAACGATCGACGTGCGCGGGGCCAAGAACCTCGTCACCAAGGCGATGGTCGCCTCCCTCCTCGGTGACACCACGTCGACCCTGCGAGACGTTCCCGACATCAGCGACGTGCACGTGGTGGCGAGCCTGCTCGAGATCCACGGGGTGAAGATCACGGGCAGCGCCGCCACCGGCGTGCTGCAGCTCGACCCGGCGAACGTGGCGAGCGCGAAGAGCGCCGAGATCGACGCGCTCTCGGGTTCGAGCCGCATCCCCATCCTGTTCTGCGGCCCGCTGCTGCACCGCCTCGGTCACGCGTTCATCCCCGACCTCGGTGGCTGCCGCATCGGCGACCGGCCGATCGACTTCCACCTCGATGCGCTGCGCGCCTTCGGAGCGGTCGTCGACAAGTTGCCGAGCGGCATCAACATCACCGCCCCGAACGGGCTGCGCGGCGCGAACATCGAGCTGCCCTACCCGAGCGTCGGCGCCACCGAGCAGGTGCTGCTGACGGGTGTGCGTGCGCTGGGCACCACCGAGCTGAAGAACGCGGCGATCGAGCCCGAGATCATGGATCTCATCGCCGTGCTGCAGAAGATGGGCGCGATCATCTCGGTCGAGCCGAACCGCACCATCTTCATCGAGGGCGTCGAGACGCTCAACGGCTTCAACCACCGGGCGCTGTTCGACCGCAACGAGGCAGCATCCTGGGCCTCCGCCGCGCTCGCCACCGGCGGCTCGATCTTCACCACCGGCGCCAAGCAGTCGGAGATGATGACCTTCCTCAATGTCTTCCGCAAGATCGGCGGCGCCTTCGACATCGAGGAAGACGGCATCCGCTTCTACCACCCGGGCGGCGACCTCAAGCCCGTCGTCATCGAGACCGACGTGCACCCCGGCTTCATGACCGACTGGCAGCAGCCGCTCATCGTCGCCCTCACCCAGGCGCACGGCACCTCCATCGTCCACGAGACGGTGTACGAGAACCGCTTCGGTTTCACGGATGCGCTCATCAAGATGGGTGCGAACATCGAGGTGCACAAGGAGGGGCTCGCCGACCCGAACCGCCGGGTGCCCCGTCGGCCGCTCGAGCAGGCGGCGGTCATCACCGGCCCCACGAAGCTGCACGGCACCGAGCTCGAGGTTCCCGACCTGCGCGGTGGCTTCAGCCACCTCATCGCCGCGCTCGTGGCGGAGGGCCGCTCCGAGATCTCGAACGTGGGCCTGATCGCCCGCGGCTACGGCGACTTCGTGGGCAAGCTCGAGAAACTGGGCGCCGACTTCTCGTTCCTCCGGTGACGACGGCGGTGTCTCCGGAGTCGTTGCCGAAGCGCCGTCGTCACGAGCGCACGGTCGCGTTCACCATGCTCGAGGCGCTGGTGGTGCCGTTCCTGAACGTCATCGCCAGGCTCGACATCCGTGGTGGGGCGCGCATCCCGGCCACCGGCCCGTTCGTGCTGAGCCCGAACCACTACAGCAACATCGACCCCGTCATCATGGCGTGGGCGGTGTGGAAGCTGGGGCGGGCCCCGCGCTTCCTCGCCAAGGCGTCGCTGTTCAAGGTACCCGTCGTGGGGTTCGCGCTGCGGCGCAGCGGTCAGATCCCGGTCGACCGCGCCGGCTCAGGCCGGGGCAACGCGCCCATCGCCGCCGCCAACGACCTGGTGGAGCACGAGAAGGGCGTCATCGTCTACCCCGAGGGCACGCTCACCCGCGACCCCGACATGTGGCCGATGCGCGGCAAGACGGGCGCCGTGCGGCTCGCGCTCGAGCACGGGGTGCCGCTCATCCCGGCGGCGCACTGGGGCACCCAGGCGGTGCTGCCGCGCTACTCGAAGAAGCTCAGCGTGTTCCCGCGCAAGCGCATCGAGATCTCGTTCGGCGAGCCCGTCGACCTCGACGACCTGCGCGGCCAGCCCATCACGCAGAAGGTGCTCGTGGAGGGCACCGACCGGGTGATGGCCGCAATCACCGCCCTGCTCGAGGAGCTCCGCGGCGAGACCGCCCCGGCCGAGCGCTGGAACCCGGCGGCCCACAACCAGACCGAGTACGGCCGACTCGAGGAGCGCGAGCAGTGAGCCGCGCACCCCGGGGGCAGGCGCAGGCGCCGCGCCCCCGCGTCACCGTGCTGGGCGCGGGCAGCTGGGGAACGACCTTCGCGAAGGTCGTCGCCGACGGCGGCTCCGACGTCACCCTCTGGGCCCGCCGCCCCGAGCTCGCGAAGGAGATCCGCGAGGCCAAGCGCAACAGCGACTACCTGCCGGGCGTGAACCTCCCCGCCTCGGTCACGGCCACCTCCGACGTGGCGGCAGCGCTCGACGGCGCGCAGTACGTCTTCGTCTCGGTGCCGAGCCAGTCGTTGCGCGGCAACCTCGCCGACATCCGTGCCGCCCTGCCCGCCGACGCCCCCATCACGAGCCTCATGAAGGGCGTCGAGAAGAGCACCGGCCTCCGCATGAGCGAGGTGCTGGAGACCGTGCTCGAGATCGACCCGGCGCGCATCGCCGTGGCCTCGGGGCCGAACCTCGCCCTCGAGATCGCGAAGGAGCAGCCCACCGCCGCGGTCGTCGCTTCGACGAGCCTCGAGACCGCCGAGGCGGTGGCGACCATCGCGACCAACCGTTACTTCCGGTCGTACGTGAACACCGACGTCATCGGCACCGAGTTCGGGGGAGTTCTGAAGAACCTCATCGCCGTGGCCATCGGCATCGTCGACGGTGTCGGCTACGGCGAGAACACGAAGGCCTCGATCATCACGCGGGGACTCGTCGAGATGACCGATTTCGCGGTGGCCTACGGCGGGCATCCGGAAACCCTGTCGGGCCTCGCCGGCCTCGGCGACCTCATCGCCACGAGCGGATCGTCGCTCAGCCGCAACAACACCGCCGGGCGACTGCTCGGCCAGGGCTACAGCTTCGCCGACGTGGTGAAGTCGATGCAGCAGACGGCGGAGGGGCTGGCCTCGGTGGCGCCCGTGCTCGCGCTCGCGGAGGCCCAGGGCGTCGACATGCCCATCTGCCGTCAGGTGAGCCAGGTGCTGGCCGGTACGCTCGATCCGAAAGACATTGCCCCCCACCTGACGACCGACGACGATTCGGCGCCGCAGGGCGAAAGGACTCTCGATGCCAGGCAAGACCAGGGTGGTGGTGCTCTTCGGAGGTCGCTCCAGCGAGCACTCGATCAGCTGCGCCACGGCGGGCGGGGTGCTCGAGGCGATCGATAGCACCCGCTTCGAGGTCGTGCCCGTCGGCATCACCCGCGACGGGGCGTTCGTGCTCGAAGACGCCGACCCGGCGAAGTTCCGGCTCGACGTCGAGGCCCTGCCCGAGGTCGTCGACAACGGCACCCGGGTGCACTGGCCCGAATCCACCCGGTCGCGCGAGCTGACCGTGCGCGAGGCCGACGGCACCGAGCGCTCGCTCGGCGACATCGACGTGGTGTTCCCCATCCTCCACGGCCCGTACGGCGAAGACGGCACGGTGCAGGGGCTGCTCGAGCTCATCGGCCTGCCCTACGTGGGCTCGGGTGTGCTCGCGTCGGCCCTCGGCATGGACAAGCACTTCACCAAGACCGTGCTCGAGAAGGCTGGCATCGCCGTCGCCCCGTGGCGCACCCTGACCGCCCGCGAGTGGGCGGCGGCTCCGGATGCGGTGGTCGCCTCAGCGGGAACGCTCGGCTACCCGGTGTTCGTGAAGCCCGCCCGGGCCGGCTCCTCGGTGGGGGTGAGCAAGGTCTCGTCTCCCGACGGCTTGGCGGAGGCGATCGAGGTGGCGCTGCGGGAGGACTCGCGGGTGCTCATCGAACAGGCCGTCGTGGGCCGCGAGGTGGAGTGCGCCGTGCTCGGCGGCCGGGGCGGCGGGTCTCCGCGGGTGTCGGTGGCGGGCGAGATCGTCATGACCACGCGCGAGTTCTACGACTTCGAGGCCAAGTACCTCGGGGCGGCCGGGGTCGAGCTCGTCTGCCCGGCGCCGCTCGCACCGCACGAGCTCGCCGAGATGCAGTCGCTGGCCGCCCGGGCCTTCGCCGCCATCGACGGCGCCGGGCTGGCACGGGTCGACTTCTTCCTCACCCTGACCGGGTTCGTGGTGAACGAGATCAACACGATGCCGGGGTTCACGCCCATCTCGATGTTCCCCAAGTGCTGGATCGCCTCGGGGGTGACGTATCCCGAGCTCATCGAGGAGCTCATCGCGCTCGCGCTGGAGGAGTAGGGCGCGCTGAGAGAGTCGCGTCGCGTCGTCGCGCCCTGACTTAATTCTGAGGGCCCGGCGTGGGCGTCGGGGTCGGCGTCGGGGTGGTCTCGGTGCCGAGCACGTCGTCGGCGTTGAGACAGGCGTCGGTCTGCGGGATGGCGGCGACGGCGGCCTCCAGGTCGACGAGGGCGCTCGTGCCCGAGACGGCGTTCGAGTCGACGACGACCTGCACGGCCGGCGTGCGGCCGTAGGTGGTGAAGACGTAGGTGGGGGCCTCGGAGTCGTCGCGGATCCAGTCGACGCCGTTCACGTTGTCGCACGGCAGCGTGGTGGGGCCGTAGGGCTCGACGCCGCAGCGCAGCAGCACCGAGGCGGGGCTGCCCCAGGCGCCCGTCGCCTGGGCGTCGGTCTCGCGCCGTTCGGCGTCGGCCGCGGTGTCGGGCAGGCGCACGATGACGTCGGCGCAGGCGGGGTCGGTGGCGTCGGGCGCGGGCTCCAGGGCCACGGCGGTCGAGCATCCGCTGAGCAGGGCGGCTGCGGCGAGACCGGCGGTGGCGAGCGCGGTCGCGCGGAGCGCGGAGCGGCGCGGCAGCCGGGGCGAGGCGGGGTGCGGGGTAGGGCTGGAGGGCGAGGACATCGCTGTTCAGGCTACCGTTGTGAGGTGCTCCCCGACTCCGGTTTCGCTGCGAACGACGATCACGACGGATCCCTCGACGGCTCCACCGCCGACTCCCTCGACGCCTCGGAGACGCTCGCGGTGGTGGGGGAGGGCGAGACGCTCCGGCGCATCTTCCCGCGGTTGCCGCACGCCGAGGGCGAGCTGCTCGGTCCGGGCGATGACGCCGCGGTGGTGGCGGCGCCCGACGGGCGGTTCGTGGTGACGACCGACATGATGATCCACGGGCCCGACTTCAGGTCGGCCTGGTCGACCGCGCACGACCTCGGCTGGAAGGCCGCGATGACGAACCTCTCCGACGTCGCCGCCATGGGGGCGCGGCCGACCGCGCTGGTGGTGGCGATCGCCGCGCCGCTCGAGACCCCCGTGTCGACCCTCCTCGGCATCGCAGACGGGCTCCGCGACGCCTGTGCGCTGGCCGCGCCCGGTTGCGGGGTCGTCGGCGGTGACCTCTCCGTGTCGTCGACCCTGACCCTCGCGGTCACCGCCTTCGGAGACCTCGACGGCCGCGCCCCGGTCACCCGATCCGGTGCCTCGACAGGCGACGTGCTCGCCGTGGCCGGCGACCTGGGCCGGGCGGGCGCGGGGTTGTGGCTGCTGTTCCGCAACGGCGTCTCCGAGCAGCGCGGCACGACGGCGCCCGACGAGGTGCGGGCGCGCGCGGTGCGGGAGGCGCATCCGCAGCTCGTCGAGGCTCAGCTGGCACCCGTGTCGCCCATCGAGGCGGGTGTGCGGGCTGCCCTTGCGGGCGCGACGGCGATGCTCGACGTCTCCGACGGGCTCGTGCTCGACGCCCGGCGTCTCGCGGTGGCCAGCGGATGCTCGGTGCGGCTCGACCCCGCGGCGATCGCGCGCGAGGCGAGGGCCTTGAACGACCTCGACGCCGTGGTCTCCGACCACGCCTCGCACTTCGTGCTGGCGGGCGGGGAGGACCATGCGCTGCTCGCGACGTTCCCCGCGGGTGCCGAGCTGCCGGAGGGCTTCCGCCGGCTGGGCGAGATCGGCGACCCGGTCGACGCAGCCGAGCCGGTGCTGCTCGGCGACACGCCCTACTCCGCCCGCGGCGGCTGGGACCCCTACGAGGGGTGGGACGGCGCGGCCGGCTGAGCCGCGCATCCGGAGCACGGTGCCGGTTCAGCCCTCAGCGGAGGGGGTGGTAGGCGAGGCCCACCAGAGCACGGTCTCGCCGTAGGCCTTCGAGCGGTCGAGCTCGAGGCCTCGCGGCCAGCGGGGCCCGGGAGAGCGGCTGCTGCGTTCCACCAGCACGGTGGCGTCGGGGTCGAGCAACGGCACCAGCAGCTCGAGGTCGGCTCCGAGCTCAGTCTCGTCGAGCTCATAGGGCGGGTCGAGGAACACGACGTCGAAACCGGCGCCCGGCACCACCGGCAGCCCGCGCAGGTACTGCTGCACGGCCTGGGCTGCCACGTCGACGCGCGCGGGAGCAGCATCCGTCGCCGTGCCCGCCGCACGCACGGCGCGCTCGACCGTGGCTGCGTTCTGGCGGGCGACGCGCGCCGCACCCGCGTTGCGCTCGACCAGCGTGACGGTCGCGGCACCGCGGCTGAGGGCCTCGAGCCCGAGGGCACCGGAGCCGGCGTAGAGGTCGAGCACCCGCAGGCCGTCGAGGCCGCCGCGGGCGTCGAGGGCCGAGAAGATCGCTTCGCGCACCCGGTCGCTGGTGGGGCGGGTTCCCGAGCGGGGTACGGCGAGAGTGAGGGAGCCGGCGGCCCCTCCGATGATGCGAGTCACGTGGAGCACCTTATCCCCATCGGCGCCCGGCCCCGCCCGGCTGTCGGCGGCCGCGCCTAGACTCGAGGCATGACCGGCCCCGCTCGCACCCCCTCGGGCGCGAGCGCGTCGGGCCTCACCCTCGACAGCAAGCTCACCGGCCTGCTCGGCGGGCGCACGGCGGGGGCGTTCGAGAAGGCCTTCGGCATCGCCACGGCGGGCGATCTGCTGAGCCACTACCCGCGGCGCTACGCGCGCCGGGGCGAGCTCACCGCCATCTCGAAGCTGCCGCTCGACGAGAACGTCACCATCGTCGCCGAGGTGCGCGACGTGAAGGAGCGGCAGATGCGGGCGCGTCGCGGCTCCCTCACCGAGGTCTCCATCTCCGACGGCGAGGGCATCATCACCCTCACCTTCTTCAACCAGGCTTGGCGTGCCCGCGAGCTGCGGCCGGGAGTGCGCGGCATCTTCGCCGGCAAGGTCTCGAACTACCGCGGGGCGCTCCAGCTCGCCCACCCCAACTACGAGCTCTTCGACGAGCTCGGCGCGGCCGCCGGCGCCGACGGTCTCGTCGACCCCTCGGCGCTCGACGACGCCGAGGCACGCCGCTGGGCCGAGATGCCCATCCCCATCTACCCGGCCACCTCCACGCTGCAGAGCTGGCAGATCGCGAACTCGGTATCGCTCGTGCTCGACGCGCTGCGCGGCTCCGTCCCCGACCCGGTTCCCGCCGAGCTCCGCGACGAGCAGGGCATCCTGCCGCTCGGGCGCGCCTACGAGCAGATCCACCGACCGCAGAAAGACGGGGAATGGATGCGCGCCCGCGACACCCTGCGCTTCCACGAGGCCTTCGTGCTGCAGTCGGCACTGGTGAGCCAGCGCCGGGCGGCGCACGCGGTGAAGACCGCACCGCGCGTGCCGAAGCCGGGCGGCTACCTCGAGCGCTTCGACGCCGCGCTGCCGTTCCGGCTCACCGCCGACCAGCAGCTGGTGGGCTCCGAGATCGCCCGCGATCTCGCGGGCGACATCCCCATGATGCGTCTGCTGCAGGGCGAGGTGGGTTCGGGCAAGACGCTCGTGGCGGTGCGCGCCATGCTCGCGGTCGCCGACTCGGGCGGGCAGTCGGCGCTGCTCGCGCCCACAGAGGTGCTCGCCTCGCAGCACCTCAGGTCGATCGTGAAGGTGCTCGGCCCCGACCTCGCCGCCGAGCTGATGCCGACGCTGCACACCGGCCAGCTCTCCACCGCCGAGCGCAAGAAGGCGCTGCTGCGCATGGTCTCGGGTCAGGCGAAGCTCGTGGTGGGCACGCACGCCCTGCTGTCGGAGAAGGTGCAGTTCTACGACCTCGGGCTCGTGGTGGTCGACGAGCAGCACCGCTTCGGCGTCGAGCAGCGCGACACCCTCCGGCAGAAGGGCGCCACCCCGCCCCACGTGCTCGTCATGACGGCGACGCCCATCCCGCGCACGGTGGCGATGACGGTGTTCGGCGACCTCGACGTCTCCACCATCTCGGAGCTGCCCGCCGGTCGGCAGGGCATCGAGAGCTTCAGCGTTCCGCTCGCCGAGAAGCCGGGCTGGGGGCCGCGCATCTGGCAGCGGGTGGCCGAAGAGCTCGAGCAGGGCCGGCAGGCGTTCGTCGTCTGCCCCGCCATCGATCCTGCAGATCCGGTGGAGCCCGCCGATCCGGCTGACGGGGAAGAGAGTTCCGAACCCGCGGAAGGCGACGGTCTCGCCGCTCCCGCGAAGGCGAACGTCGTCGACACGCTCGCGCAGCTGAGGGCCATGCCGCTCCTCGCCGGCCGGCGCATCGAGGCGCTGCACGGCCGCATGCCGAGCGACGAGAAAGACGCGGTGATGCGGGCGTTCGCCGCGGGTGAGATCGACGTGCTGGTCGCCACGACCGTCATCGAGGTGGGTGTCGACGTGCCGAACGCCTCCACCATGGTCGTGCTCGACGCCGACCGCTTCGGGGTGAGCCAGCTGCACCAGCTGCGCGGCCGCGTCGGCCGAGGCGGGGTGCCCGGCCTGTGCCTCCTGGTCAGTCGCGCCGAGGCCGAGTCGGTGGCCCGGCAACGGGTCGACGCGGTGGCGTCGACGCTCGACGGTTTCGAGCTCGCCGAGGTCGACCTCGAGCTCCGCCGCGAGGGCGACGTGCTCGGCAGCACCCAGTCGGGCGGGCGCTCGTCACTGCGTCTGCTGCGGGTGGTGAAAGACGCCGACCTCATCCAGGAGGCGAGGGCCGCGGCCTTCGCCGTGGTGGGCGACGATCCCGGGCTCGACGAGCATCCGGCCCTCCGCGACGCCCTCGAGCGGCGCCTGCGCGAGTCGGAGCGGAGCTTCCTCGCCAAGACCTGAGCGACGGTCTCCTCGTCGTCTCGCGCACCTCGCGATTGAGCGCCGCACCCCATTGATAATTCGGCGCGACGGGCGCACAGTGGAAGTCAGCGGAGACGAGGTGGAACATGCCCATTCTGAAGCCACGACGCACGAGGCCCGCAGCAGGCCTGAGCTTCGACGCCATGCCGGTACTCGGTGCGGGGAAGCATCGCAGTGCCCGGTCGGGCGCCTGCTTCATGGAGTACGCCTCCTTCCTCGCCGGTGAGCGGTGGAGCGACCATCCCGCGTGCACCCACGCGGGCCTCGCGCACCTCGCCCGCGCCGTCAACGACCTCACCTCGAACGAGGCGCGCACCCGGCTGGCGCCCCTGGTGCCGGGGGTCATCGGCCTCACCAGCGACGACATCCGTCTCGACCTGCTGCTCGCCGTGCACACCGTGGCGCGCTCGCTGCCCGAGGCGCCCGTCGACCGCCAGCACGCGCTCGGTGTCGGCGCGCTGGTGTGCCGTGCGGCGCTTCGGCGGCTCCCCGCGCCGGCCGTCGCCGCGCACGCCGCAGCCACCACCGCGGTGCTCGCCGAGCTCGAAGACGCACTCGCCGCGGCGCCCGAGGCGCACCGCTGGGCCGAGCGCTTCCTCGAGCGCAATCTCCGCTGGCAGCGCGGCGAGATCACCCGCCGGCAGACGCAGGCCACGATCGCGATGGCGGTCGACGGGGTGCGTTCGGCGTGCGCCGACTACCCCGACCAGAGGCTGTACGAGCTCCTGGCGACGTCGATCGCGCTGGTCGAGGGCTTCGTCGCCGCCGAGGCCGCGGCACGGCCCGTGGCGGCCGTCGCCGAGACGGTCCGGGCGGGAAGCGGGGACCACGAGCTGGTCTCCTGACGTCATCGCCGCATCCGCCCTTGATAGCCTTGGGGGCATGAGCAGTGTGGCCGTCGTCCCCGGTTCCTTCGACCCCATCACCCTCGGTCACCTCGACGTGATCGAGCGCGCTGCCTCGATCTTCGACGAGGTGCACGTCGTCGTGGTGCACAACCCCGACAAGCACGCCCTCATCCCCATCGCCCACCGGGTGTCGCTCATCGAGAAGTCGCTCGAGGAGCGCGAGCTCACGGGGGCCGGCATCGTCATCAGCTCGTGGAGCATGGGGCTGCTCGTCGACTACTGCACCGACGTGGGCGCGACGGCCATCGTGAAGGGCATCCGCTCGCAGATCGACGTCGCCTACGAGACGCCCATGGCGATCGTGAACCGAAACCTCGCCGACGTCGAGACGATCTTCCTGCTGCCCGACCCCGCCCACGCCCACGTCTCGAGCTCGCTCGTGCGCCAGGTGTCGGCGCTCGGCGGCGACGTGGCGCCGTACGTGCCCGCCGTCGTGGCGGAGTTCCTCAAGCACACCGCGGACTGACGCGTGGAGCGCATCCCCGTCGGCTACGCCGCGATGCTGCAGCAGTTCGCCCCGAGCGACGCGATCGAGCTCGCGGTCTACGCCGAGAACCACGGCTTCACGGGGGTGATGGCCGCCGACCACTTCCAGCCCTGGGTGCCCCGGCAGGGGCAGGCCGCGTTCGTCTGGAACGTGCTCGCCGCGCTCGGTGAGCGCACCGACGGCGACATCGGGCCGGGCGTCACCGTGCCCAGCTTCCGCTGGCACCCCGCGATGGTGGCGCAGGCCTCCGCGACCCTAGGCGCGATGTACCCCGGGCGGCACTGGCTCGGCATCGGGCCGGGCGAAGCGCTCAACGAGCACGTCGTCGGGGGCTACTGGCCCGAGGCGCCCGAGCGCATCAACCGCATGTTCGAGGCGGTCGACGTCATCAACAAGCTGTTCACCGCATCCCTCGCCGGGAAGGACGCGAAGCACCACGGCCCGCACTTCAGCCTCGAGTCGACGAGGCTGTGGACGATGCCCGAGAAGGCGCCCGAGATCCTGGTGGCGGCAGCCGGGCCGGTCACCGCCAGGCGGGCGGGGCGCACCGTCGACGGCATGATCAACCTCGGCGCGCCGCTGGAGAAGATCGCCGGGCTGTTCGCGAAGTTCGACGACGGTGCTCGCGAGGTGGGGCGCGACCCGTCGACCATGCCCAAGGTGCTGCAACTGCATCTGTCGTGGGCGCCCACCGACGAGGAGGCGCTCGCGAACGCGGTCACCGAGTGGCCGAACGGCGGGATGCGGTTCCCGAAGGCCGACATCCGCAGTCCGTTCGAGTTCGAGCAGATCGCGCGGCTCGTGCGGCCCGACGACTTCGACGGGCGGCTGAACATCTCGAGCGATCCGGATGCGCACCGGGCCTACATCCAGCGCTTCGCCGACCTCGGATTCGACCGCATCTACCTGCACAACGTGGGCCGCAACCAGAAGGAGTGGATCGACGTGTTCGGTCGCGACGTCATCCCGAAGCTGCACCGGTGAGCGGGGGAGGGGCCGAGGGGCGGGCCGCGTGGGGCCTGCGGGTGGCGGCGTTCGGGGGCATTCCCGAGATCTCGGCGGGCGACGACCTGGTCGCGCTCATCGGCGACGCCGCGGTAGCAGCGGGGCTCGAGCCGCGCGACGGAGACGTCTTCGTGGTCACCAGCAAGATCGTGTCGAAGGCGGAGGGGCGCGTCGTCGCCGCCTCCGACCGCGAAGACGCCATCACCGCCGAGACCGTGCGGGTGGTGGCCACCCGGGCGCACCCCGGGGGTGTGACCCGCATCGTCGAGAACCGGCAGGGCATCGTGCAGGCGGCGGCCGGGGTGGATGCGTCGAACACGCCCGAGGGCACGGTCCTGCTGCTCCCGGTCGACCCCGACGCCTCGGCGACGCGGCTCGCCCGCGGGCTGCGGGAGCGGTTCGGGGTGCTGCTCGGGGTGATCGTCTCCGACACGCTCGGGCGGCCGTGGCGGCAGGGGCAGATCGACCAGGCGATCGGGGCGGCGGGGGTGGCCGTGCTCGACGACCTCCGCGGATCGCGCGACAGTTTCGGGCAGCAGCTCGTCGTCACGCAGGCGGCGATCGCCGACGAGCTGGCCTCCGCCGGCGACCTCGTGAAGGGCAAGGCGAGCGGCATGCCCGTGGCCGTCGTGCGCGGGCTCGCGCACGCCGTGGTGGAGTCGCTCGACACCCCGGCGCGCGCCCTCACCCGCACCGGGCCCGGCGACATGTTCAGGCTCGGCACCGACGAGGCGCTCGCGGAGGGGCGGGCGGCGGGGTACGCCGAGGGGTACGAGGCGGGGTTGGCCGCGGGGCTCGCGGCGGGGCGGGCGGCGGCGCGGGGCGAGCGGGGCTGAGCTGCGGCTGCCCGCGTCGGCCGCGCGACCCCACGGGGAGCGGGGCTGAGCTGACCCCGCGCCCGCCTCGCCGCACCCTCAGCGGATGAGGCGGCTCAGCACGGTGCGCTCGCCCAGCGTCCAGCTCGTGCTGACGAGCAGGTAGAGGCTGGCGGCGAGGGGCACGAATGCCGCGAACACCACGGTCAGCAGCGGGAGCCAGCTGAGCAGCCGACCGACGCTGCCGTCGGGGGCCAGGGCGGCGAGAGCATCCGTTGTGTTCGTTCCGCCGGGGGAGGGCCGCGAGGGCACTGCGGGAGGGGTGGCACCACCGAGCGCGGCGAGGCGCATGGACAGGCGGCGCGACAGCACGGCGATCACGCCGATGACGAGCAGCACGATCGCGCCCACGATCACGCCGATCGGGTCGTCGCCGCCGGTGAGCGCCGAGACGAAGCTGCGGCCGAGGGGCGCCCCGAGGAGCGTCTCGGTGAGCAGAGAGTTGGGGTGCCCGTTCACCGTCGGCAACAGGAACACGCCGTACACGAGCGAGAGCACGGGGGCCTGGATGAGCAGGGGCAGGCATCCGGCGAAGGGCGACGCCTTCTCTTCGGCGTACAGCGCCATGGTCTCGCGCTGCAGACGCTCGGGGTTCTTGCCGTGGCGGCGGCGCAGCTCCTGCAGCCGGGGCGCGAGCCGCTTGCGCATGAGCTGGGCCCGCGCCTGCGACACCCCGACCGGGATGAGGGCGAGGCGCACAATCACGGTGAGCAGCACGACGGCTGCGGCCGCGGCGTTCGCTCCGGCGAGAGGGGAGAGCAGCTCGGTGAGGAACTGCACGACGGCGTAGGCGCCGTCGAGTGCCGCCGCGACGGGCGGGAATTCGTAGATGTTCATGGGACTCCTCGATCAGTGACGGATGGAACCGTGTGATCGCCGAGGAGACGAACGGATGCGCGGCGCCGGGCAGCGCGCACGAACGGCCGGAGGGCCGGGGTCTCCTAGGCGATCGCGAGGAGACGCCCAGGAGCCCTGGTGCGGGGCCGCCCCGGCGCGTCGGGCCGGGACTGGGTGATGACGGTGGGGAGATCGGCGTCGTCGGACGACTCGCACCGTCGGGTGTGCCGATGGCGGGTGGAGGCGGCGAGGAGCACCAGCGCGAGTGCGGCGACGGCGCAGGCGGTGGTGACCACGGCGGCGAGGGCGAGGGCGGCGAGCACGCCGTCGGCACCGGGGCCGACGCCGGCACCCGTGCTGCCCGCTGCACCGACCGCACCGAGGGCCGAGAGCAGCAGCGCCGAGAACGAGCTCACACCGAGCAGTCCGAGCACCACGCTCAACGACCGCAACCGCGGCGACCCGTCGAGCACGCGCCACACCTCGCGCGCGCCAGCGCGGGCGCGATCGCGCTCGCGTTCGCGTTCGGGCGAGGGTGTCTCGCGCAGGCGCTGCTCCATACTGGCGACACTATCGCGCCCGGCACCACCCCCGCGCACTGGTCGACGAACCCACGCCGACCTCAGGCGGACTTCCCCTCTCGCGCTCGCCGGCCGGCCCGGGCCGCGCACGGGCTCACCGGGGCGCCCGCGCCCGACGGGCGCGATGGAGGGGTCGGGGTCAGGCGGCTTTCATGTACTCGCCGGCGGGGCCGGAGCGGCGGATGAGGGTGCCGGGGGCGATGGTGCTGTCGCGCTCGACGCGGGTCTCGTCGGCCACGCCGGCGCGGGCGCCGATGCGCGTGTGGCTGCCGATGCGGGCGCCCCGCCCGATCTGCGCTCCTTGGCCGATGTGCACGTTGGCCTCGATGAGCACGCCGGTGCCGATGGCGGCCCCGCTCTCGACCCAGCTGCCGGGGCCGATGCTCGCCCGCGGACCGATGCGCGCTCCCGTCTCCACGTACGAGCTCGGGTCGACGAACGCGCTCGGGTCGACCTCGGAGCCCACGGCCACGAAGCCCTTGCCGTTGGGGTGGCGGCGATACCGCGACACCTCGCCGCGTTCGCCCTCGATCTCATGGAATGTTCTGCTCACGTCCTGAATAACACCGCATGCATCCGTATCATTCCCGCGAAAAGAACGATCGTTCTGGATCCCCCCCCCGACCCTCCCGCTTGACACCCCGCGCCCGGTCGCGAAAGCTGGAACCGCGTGAACGACACGTGTCGGGAGGTGCGATGGCCCAGGCTGATCCGCAGACGGCGCCGGCGCTCGCGCTCACGTCAGATGCCGTCACACCCGCCGCAGTGTCGCCACGGCGGCGACGGCTGGTGGTGCTCGCCGCGATCTCGGCGGCGACCTACACGGTGTTCTCCCACGCCTCCGCGGGTCGCTGCCTCGGCGGCGCGCCCGAAGCGAGCGGCAGGGGCGAGGGATGCATCTCCGTCACGCTCTCGCCGAGCCCGCTGGTCTTCCTGGCGATGGCGGCGATCCTCCTCGTCGCACTCGCCCGCGTCGCGAGACCGGGGGCGGGCACCCGCGCCTCGCAGCGCACGATCGACCGCGCAGCCGCCGCCATCGCGCTCCTCGCGCTCGTCTCGCTCGCCGTCTGCTACCTCTGGTTCGCCACTGATCCGACCGCAGGCTGGGCCCCGGGCGAGCACTTCTCGACCCTCCTGCCGTTCCCCTTCGGCAGTGTCGACATCGTCACCACCGAGCGCTGACCGACGCGACGCGCGCCGACCGGGGCCCGCGCGCTGTGCGGGATAATCGGTACGGTGAGCGATTCGGCAGCGGTGTGGACGGTCGTCGTCCCGGTCAAGGGAACCGCCGCCGGGAAGAGCCGGATGTCGCCCACTGTCGACAGCACACGCCGAGCCCTGCTCGCCGAGGCCTTCGCGCTCGACACCCTCGCCGCCCTCCAGGGCACCCCCTCGGTGGGCCGCGTGATCGTCGTCACCGACCCGGATGCCGGCCCCACCGCCGCGCTCCGCACCCTCGGTGCCGAGATCGTCGCCGATCCGGGCCTCGGGCTCAACCCCGCCATCAGCGCCGCCCTCGACACCGTCGCGCACGGCTCGTCCGGCTCGCACCTCGCCGTTCTGCTCGGCGACCTGCCGAGCCTCCGGTCCGCCGACCTCGCCGCTGCGCTCAGGCTCGCGGAGCAGCATCCGCTCGCCGTCGTCGCCGATGCCGAGGGCTCGGGCACCACGCTGCTCACGGCTCGTGCCGGCGAAGGGCTCGTTCCGCAGTTCGGGTCGGGCTCCGCCGCCCGCCACCTCGCCGCGGGTCACCGGCCGCTCGAGGTGCCGCCGACGTCGACACTGCGACTCGACGTCGACACCGAGGCCGACCTCGCCGAGGCGATCGCCCGCGGCGTCGGCGAGCACACCCGCCGCGCCCTCGGCTGATCGCCGGGGAGGCAGCCCGGCTCAGCCCTCGAGCAGTGCGTGCGCCGTGGCCTCGTCGATGATGAGGTCGGTCATCACGCCGGCGGCCAAAGCCCCGCGCAGCGCCGGGAGCTTCGACCGGCCCGACACCACGCATACCCGGCGCGCGACCTTCTTCAGCACCGCCAGCGACGGGCCCGACGAGCGGGCGTTCATCGGGATGTCCTCGCTCGACCCGTCGGCGCGGTAGAACACCGTGGCGACGTCGCCCACCACCTCCGACCGCCCGAGCTGCTCGAAGTCGGCGTCGTCGAGGTAGCCGCCCACGTACACGTGCGAGGGCACGTCGGCGTAGGCCGAGCCGAGCCCGAACAGCGCGATGTCCATATGCTTCTGGATCTCGAGCACCCGGCGGATGCTGCGCTCCCGCCACAGCACCTCCTTCGTGCGCGGGTCGTCGAAGAACGCCGGCACCGGGAACTGCTGCACGTACGCCCCGAAGGCCGTGCCGAAGCGGCTCATGATCTCGCTGGCGTAGCCGATGCCCGTCGTGCGGGCGTTCGAGGCCCCGTTGAGCTGCACGATCTGTGAGTTGTGCGTGACCTTCTCCTGCAGGTGCCGCGACACCGCCGAGAGCGTCGACCCCCAGGCGATGCCCATCGTCATGTTCGAGTCGAAGAACGGGCCCAGGATGCGCGCGGCACTCATCGCCACCCGCTCCAGTCGGTCGACCTCGGCCGTGGAATCGGGGACGGGCACGACGTGCGCGGTCACCCCGTGGCGCTCCCGGATGCGGTCCTGCACCGAGGAGAGGCGGTCGACGGGCGACTTCACCTGGATCTCCACGAGACCCGTGTCCCTGGCGTACCCGAGCAGGCGCGAGACCGACGAGCGGGAGGTGTGCAGCTCGCTCGCGATGGCCTCCATCGTGAGGTCCTGCATGTAGTACAGATGTGCGGCGCGCAGCGCGTCGCGCTCCTTCTCGCTGGTGAAACCGTCTCCGGACATGCCTCGTCGCGTCCTTTCGCCCATGGAACTGCACATATGTGCACCGAGCTTGATCATATGTGAACTTGGTCGTAGAACTGTATGTCGTCGCATGGATTGCCGCCCGCAACCCTGACGTAACACGAAGGCGAGTACACAGTGAGCACCTCACAGACCGACATCCGCTCCGACGTCGAGGCCATCCGGAGCAACCCGAGAACCCAGGTGCTCATCATCGGCGGCGGCATCAACGGCATCGGCACCTTCCGCGACCTGGCCCTGCAGGGCGTCGACGTGGTGCTGGTCGAGCGCGGCGACTACGCCTCGGGCGCGTCGAGTGCGTCGAGCCACATGATCCACGGCGGCGTGCGCTACCTCGAGAACGGCGAGTTCCGCCTCGTGAAGGAGAGCGTGCAGGAGCGCAACCGCCTGCTCCGTCTGGCCCCGCACTACGTGAAGCCGCTGCCCACCACCATCCCGATCTTCTCCACCTTCTCGGGCATCCTGAGCGCCCCGCTGCGCTTCCTCACCCACAAGTCGGGAAAGCCGAAGGAGCGCGGCGCGCTGCTCATCAAAATCGGCCTCATGGGCTACGACTCGTTCTCGCGCGACGGCGGAAACGTGCCGCGCCACAAGTTCGTGGGCCGCAAGAAGTCGCTCGCGAAGCTGCCGAAGCTGCGCCCCGACGTGAAGTACACCGCCACCTACTACGACGCCGCGGTCGAGAACCCCGAGCGGCTCGCTCTCGACCTGGTTCAGGATGCGCTGGCCACCGGTTCGCACGCCCGCACCGCCAACTACGTCGAGGCGATCGGCTCGAACGGCGACGCCGTGGTGCTCCGCGACACCGTCTCGGGCGAGACCTTCGAGGTCACCGCGCAGGTCGTCGTCAACACCACCGGGCCGTGGACCGATCTCACGAACGCCGCGCTGGGCGGGGCCACCCGTTTCATGGGGGGCACCAAGGGCTCGCACATCGTGCTCGACAACCCCGAGCTCTACGAGGCCTGCGCCGGTGGCGAGGTGTTCTTCGAGAACAACGACGGCCGCATCGTGCTCATCTACCCGCTGAACGGTCGCGTGCTCGTCGGCACCACCGATCTCGAGGCCGACCCGAGCGAGCCCGCCCTCTGCACCGAGGAGGAGGTCGACTACTTCTTCGAGCTCGTCGGCCACGTGTTCCCGACGATCACGGTCGAGCGCCCGCAGATCGTCTACCGGTACTCGGGCATCCGCCCGCTGCCCGGTCACGGCGACACCGCCCCCGGCTTCGTCTCGCGCGACTACCGCATCGAGCAGGCCGCCTTCGGCAGCTCGAAGACGGTCAAGCAGCTCAGCCTGGTGGGCGGCAAGTGGACGACCTTCCGCGCCCTCGCCGAGCACCTCGCGAACGACACGCTGGCCCTCCTCGGTCGCAGCCGCACGGTGAGCACCGCCGACCTCGCCATCGGCGGCGGCGTGGGCTTCCCGCAGACGCCGGCCGCCGTCGCGACCTGGGTGAAGGCGAACGGGGCCGACCTGGGCGAGGAGCGCACGCGCATCCTGCTCGGCCGCTACGGCACCAACGCCGCGAAGGTCATCGCCGCGATCGTGGCCGCCGAGGAGACGGATGCGCCCCTGGCCACCCTGCCCGGCTACAGCACCGCCGAGATCGGCTACCTGATGGGGGAGCACACCGTGCACCTCAGCGACCTGGTGCTGCGCCGCAGCATCATCGCCTTCGTCGGCTCGCTCGACCAGGCCGTGTTCGACGAGCTCAGCGAGCTCGCCGCCGCGGCCCAGGGCTGGTCGCCGGAGCGCCTCGCCGACGAGCGGGCGCAGGCGGCGGAGAATCTTCGCTTCTTCCACGGCATCGTGGTGGAGGCGTCGAACAAGACGGCGGCGGGCGCCGTCAACTAACCGAGGGCGGCGTGGGCGCCGCTCCGAACGAAAGGTCAATGTGGACAATCTCGGTATCGACTTCGTCTCCGAGCTGGTGGGAACGGCGTTGCTCGTGCTCCTCGGCTGCGGTGTCGTCGCGAACGTGGCGCTCGTGCGCACCAAGGGCTTCAACGGCGGATTCCTGATGGTGAACATCGGCTGGGGCCTCGCGGTCTTCGCCGGTGTCATCGTCTCGTACGCCTCCGGCGCCCACCTCAACCCGGCCGTGACCCTCGGGCTCGTGGCGAACGGGGCCGAGACCTTCGGGTCGGCGGCCACCTCGGTTCCGGTGAACTTCCTGTCGGTCATCGCGTACATCGGTGCGCAGATGATCGGTGCGATCATCGGCGCGGTGTTCGTGTGGCTGGCGTACAAGCAGCACTTCGACTCCGAGCCGGAGGCCGGCAACAAGCTCGGCGTGTTCTCGACCGGTCCGGCGATGCGCTCGTACGGCTGGAACCTGGTCACCGAAATCATCGGCACCTTCGTGCTGGTGTTCGTCGTGATCGGGTTCAGCGGCGGGCGTCAGGGCGAGGGCGGCCTCGCGGCCCTCGGCGCCCTTCCCGTGGCGCTTCTCGTGATCGGTATCGGCGCCTCGCTCGGTGGCCCGACCGGCTACGCGATCAACCCGGCGCGTGACCTCGGCCCGCGCATCGCGCACGCGATCCTGCCGATCAAGGGCAAGGGCACGTCTGACTGGGCCTACTCGTGGGTGCCCGTGGCCGGCCCCATCATCGGTGGTCTGCTCGCCGGCTGGGCCGCCATCCCGCTCCTGCCGATCCTCACCTAGCCGGCACGAGCATCCGTTCATCACCTGACGACAGCATCAACGAAGGAGTTATGTCATGACTGACGAGAAGAAGTACGTCCTCGCGATCGACCAGGGAACCACCTCGTCGCGCGCCATCATCTTCGACCACGCCGGCACCATCGTGTCGACCGGCCAGAAGGAGCACGTGCAGATCTTCCCGAAGGCGGGCTGGGTCGAGCACGACCCGATCGAGATCTGGGACAACGTGCGCGAGGTCATCGGCCTCGCCCTGTCGAAGGCCGACCTCACCCGGCACGACATCGCCGCGGTCGGCATCACCAACCAGCGCGAGACCGCGGTGGTGTGGAACAAGAACACCGGCAAGCCCGTCTACAACGCCATCGTGTGGCAGGACACCCGCACCCAGTCGATCGTCGACCGGCTCGCCGCCGGCGACGAGGCGGGCCTCGAGCGGTTCAAGCCGATCGTGGGTCTGCCGCTCGCGACGTACTTCTCGGGAACGAAGATCGTCTGGATCCTCGAGAACGTCGACGGCGCCCGCGAAGCCGCCGAGGCCGGCGACCTGATCTTCGGCACCACCGACACCTGGGTGCTGTGGAACCTCACCGGCGGAACCGACGGCGGCGTGCACGCCACCGACGTCACCAACGCCTCGCGCACGCTCTTCATGGATCTCGAGACGCTCGAGTGGCGCGACGACATCCTCGCGGAGTTCGGCGTGCCGCGCAGCATGCTGCCCGAGATCAAGTCGTCGTCGGAGGTCTACGGCACCGTCGAGTCGTCGAACCTCTTGCGCGAGGTGCCGGTGGCGGGCATCCTGGGCGACCAGCAGGCGGCGACCTTCGGCCAGGCGGCGTTCGACGCGGGTGAGTCGAAGAACACCTACGGCACCGGCAACTTCCTCATCTTCAACACCGACACCGAGATCGTCCACTCGAAGAACGGGCTGCTCACCACCCTCGGCTACAAGCTCGGTGACGAGCCCGCGCACTACGCGCTGGAAGGGTCGATTGCGGTGACCGGGTCGCTCATCCAGTGGCTGCGCGACAACCTCGGCATCATCGCCTCGGCCCCTGAGGTCGAGACGCTGGCGGCCTCGGTCGAGGACAACGGCGGCGCGTACTTCGTGCCGGCGTTCTCGGGCCTGTTCGCCCCGTACTGGCGGTCGGATGCGCGTGGCGCCCTGGTGGGACTCACCCGCTACGTCAACAAGGCGCACATCGCTCGGGCGGCGCTCGAGGCGACCGCGTTCCAGACGCGCGAGGTGCTCGATGCGGTGAACGCCGACTCGGGTGTCGACCTCACCGAGCTCAAGGTCGACGGCGGCATGATCGCCAACAACCTGCTCATGCAGTTCCAGGCCGACATCCTCGGCGTCCCCGTCGTGCGCCCCGTGGTGGCCGAGACCACCGCGCTCGGTGCGGCCTACGCCGCGGGCCTCGCGGTCGGGTACTGGGGTTCGCTCGACGAGCTGCGCGCCAACTGGCAGGAGGACTCCCGCTGGGAGCCCCAGATGGACGAGGCCGAGCGCGAGCGCCAGCTCCGCAACTGGAAGAAGGCCGTCACCAAGACCCTCGACTGGGTCGACGACGACGTGCAGTAGCTTCTCCGCCTGTTCGAAAACGCAAACGTCGCGCCGACCGCGCCCTCCCGGGCGCAGGTCGGCGCGACGTTTGCGTTTTCGAACCGCCCCTCGGTCAGACCGTCGCGTCTTTCACGGGCGGGCGTCGACGTACTGACTGAGGGTGAGGCGCGCTCCCTGCGGGTCGACGATGTCGGCGAGGAGCGACCACGGGGTGTCGTCGGTGCGCTCGACGGTGGCGCCGAGCCGTTCGGCCAGGGCGAGCGACTCCTCGCGGGAGGCGACGCTGAACACGACCCGCCAGTGCGACTCCTCGCCGTCGCGGGCCGACTGCACCGCGCCGATGACGTCGGCGAAGCCGGCCGGCGCGCCCGCCTGACGCTCGAAGATCTCGGGGTCGGCGGTGTCAGCAAGGTGCCGCCCGTACCCGTCGACGGCGATCATCGCCTCGACGGTGTCGCCGAGGTCGAGGTAGCGCCAGCCGAACAAGTGCTCGTAGTAGCCCTTCGCGCCCGCGACATCGTTCGTGCGCAGGTTGCTGAAGTTCCACGCGCCGGGAACGTTCACCACTTGAGCACCCAGCCGCTTGCGCGCCTGCCACAGCCCGAACCCGGCGCCCTGCGGGTCGCGACCCGCTGCCGAACGGCCACCCGGGCCCACGTCGACGGGTTCCTCCACCACGGTTCCGCCCGAAGAGACGACGCCCGCAACGGCGGCGTCGATATCGTCGACGGCGAAATACGTGTTCCACACTCCGCTCGAGGCGCCGGGCCTCGCGGAGGCGATCGCCCCGACATCCGCGCCGTCGAGCGTGGCGATGAGGTACACCCCGGGCGCCCCCGGTGGCATCGCGTTCGCGAACTCCCACCCGAACTGGCCGCCGTAGAAAGCCGCCGCGGCCTCCGTGTCAGGCTGCTCGGTGTCGACCCAGCTGCTCACCCCGTTCGGATACCGACGAGGCACTCCATTCCCGCTCATGCCCCGCACCCTACCCCGCCCCGAGGACACCCGAGGGTCGGCGCCCACGCCACCGCCGTCGGCAGGCCGTTCGAAAACGCAAATGTCGCGCCGACCGCGCCCGCATGGGCGCAGGTCGGCGCGACGTTTGCGTTTTCGAACCGCCCCGCGCGCTACAGCACCGTGAGCAACTTCTTGCCGGTGGCGGCGAAGCCGCGGGAGGCGAACTCGCGGGCGACGGCGGCGCGCTCGGCGGTGGGGCGCCCGTAGGTGGTGGTGCGCTGCACCGGCACGCGCCCGATGCCGCGGATGACAGCCTCGAGGTCGTCGACCGTCTTCTCCGAGCCGTTGTCGGCGCCCGCCATGCGGCTGATGGTCTCCTCCATGAGGGTTCCGCCGAGGTCGTCGGCCCCGCCCTGCAGCATCTGCTGGGTGCCGGCGTCGCTGAGCTTCACCCACGAGGTCTGCACGTGGTCGATGCGCCCGTGCAGCATGAGCCGCGCCACCGCGTGGATGGCCCGGTTCTCCTGCAGCGTCGGGCCCGGCCGGGCGACACCTGCCAGGTAAACCGGCGAGTTCATGTGCACGAACGGCAGCAGCACGAACTCGGTGAATCCGCCCGTCTCGTCCTGGATGCGCGACAGCGTGCGTAGGTGCCCCACCCAGTGCGTCGGGTTGTCGACGTGCCCGTACATCATCGTCGACGACGACCGCAGCCCGACCTCGTGCGCCGTGGTGACGATCTCGATCCACTGCGCGGCCGGCAGCTTGCCCTTCGTGAGCACCCAGCGCACGTCGTCGTCGAGGATCTCGGCGGCCGTTCCCGGAATCGTGTCGAGCCCGGCGTGTCGAGCCTCGAGCAGGAAGTCACGGAACGACAGCCCCGTGCGAGCCGCCCCGTTCACGATCTCCATCGGCGAGAAGGCGTGCAGGTGGATGTCGGGCTGCCGCTCCTTCACCGTGCGCGCCAGATCGAAGTACGCGGTGCCGGGCAGGTCGGGGTGGATGCCGCCCTGCATGCAGATCTCGGTCGCCCCGATCGACCAGGCCTCGTCGACGCGGTCGCCCACCTGCTGCATCGACAGCGTGTACGCATCCGCGTCATTGCGCCGCTGTGCGAAGGCGCAGAAGCGGCAGCCGGTGTAGCAGACGTTGGTGAAGTTGATGTTGCGGTTCACCACGTAGCCCACCTCGTCGCCCACGGTGGCTCGGCGCACCTCGTCGGCGACGGCGGCCAGCGCGTCGAGGTCGGGGCCGTCGGCTCCGAGCAGCGTGAGGTAGTCGGCGTCGGCCAGCCCCGCGGGGTTCTCCGCAGCACGCGCGAGCGCGGCGCGCACGGCGGGGTCGCCGGATGCTCGGGTGCGGTTGCCGGGGTTCGCCCCGACCTGCTCGCGCAGCTCCGACCAGTCGCCGTACACGTCGTCGAAGTCGCTGCGCCGGTCTCCGGTGCGGCCGACGGTGTCGATCTCGGTGTGCAGCTCGGTGCGGCCCGACGACGACCCCCACTCCGGCTCCTGCCACGGCAGACCGCTCGGCACCCGGCCCTCGACGGCGAGCCCGTCGGCGTCGGCGAGGGCGCGCACGTGCGGGATGACGCGCGGGTCGAGCCACGGCTCCTCCGCGCGCACGTAGTGCGGGTGCGCGGTGAGGCGCTCGCGCAGCGTGAAGCCCGACTCCGCCGTGAGGCGGGCGAGGTCGTCGATGTGCGGCCACGGCCGCTCGGGGTTCACGTGGTCGGGCGTGAGGGGCGAGACACCGCCCCAGTCGTCGATACCGGCGCGGATGAGCAGCGACAGTTCACGCGCATCCGTCAGATTCGGCGGGGCCTGCAGGCGCGCCTTCGGCCCGAGCACGAGCCGCGCGACCGCGACCGCGGCGACGTACTCCTGGGTCTCGAGGTCGTCGGCGCCCATCATGGCGGTGGCTGGCTTCGCCCGGAAGTTCTGCACGATCACCTCCTGGACGTGCCCGTGCCGGCGGGCGGCGGAGCGCAGCGCGAACAGGCCGTCGACGCGCTCCTCGTAGTTCTCGCCGATGCCGAGCAGCAGGCCCGTGGTGAACGGAACGTTCGACCGGCCGGCGTCCTCGATCACCCGCAGGCGCAGCGCCGGGTCTTTGTCGGGGGAGCCGTAGTGGGCGTTGCCCTTTTCGCTCCACAGCCTCGTGGCCGTGGTCTCGAGCATCATGCCCATCGACGGGGCGACGGGCTTGAGGCGCTGAATCTCCTCCCACGTCATCACGCCCGGGTTGAGGTGGGGGAGGAGCCCGGTCTCCTCGAGCACCCGGATCGCCATCGCGCGGAGGTAGGCGATGGTGGAGTCGTAGCCGTGCGCATCCAGCCACTCCCGGGCGGCGGGCCAACGGTCTTCGGGCCGGTCACCGAGGGTGAACAGCGCTTCCTTGCAGCCGAGCGCCGCGCCCTGGCGGGCGACCTCGAGCACCTCGTCGGGGGAGAGGTAGGGCGCCTTGCCCTGCTTCGAGAGCCCGCCGGGGGTCTCGACGAAGGTGCAGTAGTGGCAGCGGTCGCGACAGAGGTGGGTGAGCGGGATGAACACCTTGCGCGAGTAGGTGATGACGCCGGGCCGGCCGGCGGCCTCGAGCCCGGCGTCGCGCACGCGACTCGCGGCGGTGAGGAGGCGGTCGAGGTCGTCGCCGCGGGCGTGCAGCAGGGTCTCGGCCTCGGTGGCGTTGAGGGCGACACCCTCGTCGGCGCGTTTCAGCGCCCGGCGGATGGCGGAGGCGTTCGGGATGAAGCTCTGCACCACGGGCTGCGGTTCGGTGCGGCGGCGGGTGGGGACGGGAAGGTCGGACGGCATGGTGAACCTCGCGGATCTCGGTGGGTCTCGGTGGGTCTCGGTGGGCTCGCGCGCGAGGGGACTCGGGCGGTGACCCGTGAGGAGACTCGTGCGGAACTGAGAAAGCGGTCGAGAGGGAACGACGAGAGATGAGCCCAAAGCCAGGCCCGTACACAGAATGCACCGAGCCTACCCCCTGCATTGGGGCGGCTTCCTCCGGAGCGCTGAGGGATGCTCTGTGTGACCATGGACACAACACGACAAAAGGGGATCCCACGTGGTCAAGAAAGCAGTGCGCGGCACCTTCGTCGATTTCATCGACGACCCGTGGAAGCATGTCGGCGACGAGCAGGCCGCGGTGCGGTTCCACGTCGACGGACTCCTCGTCACCGAAGACGGCATCATCACCGACTTCGGCGCCTACGACGAGGTGGCACCCCGTCACGAGGGCGTCGAGATCACCGAGATCCGCGACCGCATCATCCTCCCCGGCTTCATCGACGGCCACATCCACCTGCCGCAGACCCGCGTGCTCGGCGCCTACGGCGAGCAGCTGCTGCCGTGGCTGCAGAAGTGGGTGTTCCCCGAGGAGCACAAGTACTCCGAGCGCGAGTACGCCGAAGAGGGCACCAAGCACTTCTTCGACAACCTGCTCGCCTCGGGCACCACGACCGCCCAGACCTTCACCACGGGCAACCTCACCTGCAATGAGGTGTTCTTCGAGGAGGCGTCGCGCCGCAACATGCGCATGATCGGCGGCCTCACCGGCATCGACACCCACGTGCCCGACTACTTCGCCAACACCCCCGAGCAGTTCTACGACGACTCCAAAACGCTCATCGAGAAGTGGCACGGCACCGGCCGCAACCTCTACGCCATCACCCCGCGGTTCGCCTTCGGTGCCTCGGTCGAGCTCATGGCCGCCTGCCAGAAGCTCAAGCAGGAGTTCCCCGACCTGTGGGTGAACACCCACATCTCCGAGAACCCGGCCGAGATCCACGGCGTGCTCGCCCTCCACGACGACTGCACCGACTACCTCGGCGTCTACGAGAAGTTCGACCTCGTCGGCCCGAAGTTCACCGGCGGTCACGGAGTGTGGCTGTCGAACAACGAGTTCCGGCGGTTCAGCGAGAAGGGCGCCGCCGTGGCGTTCTGCCCCTCGTCGAACCTCTACCTCGGCTCCGGCCTCTTCCGCCTCGGCCGAGCCCTCGACCCCGAGCACCGCGTGCTCGTCTCGGTGGGCACCGATATGGGCGGCGGCAACCGCTTCAGCCTGCTCAACTCGCTCGAAGACGCCTACAAGGTCGGGATGCTGCAGAACACCATCCTCGACGGCTCCATCGTGCCGAGCGACCAAGACCTGGCCGAGTCGGAGCGCAACAAGCTCTCGTCGCTCCGCGCGTTCTACCTGCTCACGCGCGGTGGCGCCGAGTCGCTCTACATCGACGACAAGGTGGGCACCTTCGACATCGGCAAGGAGGCCGACTTCGTCGCCCTCGACTGGACGGCCGGACCGCCCGCCGCGCCCTGGCACGCCAGCCTGCTGCTCGAGAAGGGCGGGAACGAGCTCTCACTCGACACGGTCTCCGACCTGCTGTTCGGCATCATGATGGTCGCCGACGAGCGCGCCGTCGACCAGACCTGGGTGATGGGCGAGCTCGCCTACCAGAAGGCGTGAGTGCCATGACCGAGACGGCCGCCAGCACCCCCGCCGCCGTGGCCGGCGCGGCGGTCTCGCTGGTCGTGCGCCGTCGGCTGGCGGAGGAGAGCTACGCCGCCTACGAGGCCTGGCAGAAGAAGGTGGGCGAGCGCATCGCGCACTGGCCCGGCTTCCTCGACCGGCAGGTCATCGCGCCGAAGCCGCCGCTGCAGGTCGACTGGATCATCGTGCAGCGCTTCCGCGACGTCGAGTCGGCCCGCGGCTGGTTGCAGAGCGCCGAGCGCGCGCAGCTGATGGGCGAGATCAAAGACCGCTTCATCGGCAACGACGACATCCACCTCTTCACGGAGGAGGCGAAGCATCCGTCGGAGGCCGCCTCCGTGCTCATCTCCAGCCGGGTGCCGGTCGACGAGGAGGGGGCGTTCCTCGACTGGCAGCGGCAGATCTCGGCGGCGGAGTCGCGTTTCGACGGGTTCCTCGGCCACAAGATCGAACGCCCGGTTCCCGGGGTGCAGGACGACTGGGTGGTGGTGCTGAGCTTCGACACCGAGGCGCACCTGAACGCCTGGATCGACTCGCCCGAGCGCAAGGAGCTGCTCGAGGAGGGCAAGGCCTACAACGAGCAGCTCACGCTGACCAAGGCGAGCTACGGCTTCGGGTTCTGGACGGGAAGCCGCACCTCGCTTCCCGACCCGGTGTTCAAGAGCAACCTCGTCGTGCTGCTGATGCTGTACCCCATCGTCTTCCTCTGGGGCTACTTCATCGCCGACCCGCTGCTCATCGGCAACGGCATGCCGTTCTGGCTCGCCCTGTTCATCGGCAACCTGGTGTCGACGCAGCTGCTCGGCTGGCTACTCGTGCCGTGGGCGTTCAAGCTGTTCGGCTGGTGGATCAAGCGCGACCGCACGCCGCGGGTGCACTTCTACGGCTACGCCATCATCGTGGCGCTGTACGCGGTGTCGATGGCGGTGTACGCGTGGCTGATCTCGCTGGGGCCCGTGGCGTACACGGGCGGCGGGGGCTGAGCCCCGCCCCGATTGCCGAGCGGATGCGCGGGGCTGGCTGCGCGGGGGCGGCTGCGGTGAACGGATGCGCGGGGCGGCTGCGCTGAGCGGATGCGCGGGGCGGCTGCGCTGGCCGGCTCCGCTCCGGCCCCGCGCCTCAGCGTGCGCGAGCTGCGTCGAGCGCGTCCCCCGCGAGCGCGGCGCTGGTGTCGGCATCCGTCAGCCACAGTGGTACCGCGCGCGCCCGGATGCCCGACCCCTCGAGCACGGGCACGACCGTCGCGTCGCTCGTATCGACGAGCCAGCCGTCGAGGAGTCCTCCCCGGCTGCGCGCACCGTAGTGCTTCGCCACGGCGGCCGCGGTGGTCTCGACGCCGATCGCCGTGAGGCACGCGTCGGCCATGCCGCGCACGGCGGCCCCCGAGATGATGGGCGACACACCCACGATGGGTGCGCGTGCCCCGCGGAGTGCCTCGCGCATCCCGGGCACCCCCAGAATCGTGCCGATCGACACCACCGGGTTCGACGGGGCGACGAGCACCACGTCGGCGTGCTCGATCGCCCGCAGCACCTGCGGCGTCGGCTTCGCCTGGTCGACCCCCACCTGGATGAAGCGCTGCGCCGGCACCGTCGCCCGGTACTTCACCCACCACTCCTCGAAGTGCACGATGCGCCGCTTGCCGTCGACCAGGATGTCGACGTGCGTCTCGACCGGCTGATCGCTCATCGGCAGCAGCCTCACGCCGGGGTTCCAGCGCTCGCAGAGGCGGGCGGTGGCCTCGGTGAGGGTGAGTCCGTCGCGGAGGAAGCTCGACCGTGCGATGTGCGTGCCGAGGTCGAGGTCGCCGAGCGTGAACCAGGGCCAGCCGATGCCGTAGGCGGTGAGCTCGGCGGCCACCCGCTCGGTCTCGTCGGCGCGGCCCCAGCCGCGCACCTCGTCGTTGCCGCCGCCCAGGGCGTACATGATCGAGTCGAGGTCGGGGCACACCCGCAGCCCCGTCAGCCACATGTCGTCGCCCGTGTTCACGACCGCGGTGATCTCGGCGGTCGACCCGCCGTCACCGTTCGGGTAGCGCCTCCGCAGCTCGGTGCGCAGCCCTTTGAGGAACTTCGCACCCCCGACACCGCCCGCGAGAACCGTCACCTTCACGGCATTCATTCAACAGCATCCGGATGCGCGCCGGGCGTCGTTAGGCTTGAACCGTGAGCGGTATGAAGGCGGTGGAGCGGGGCGGGAGCCGGGCCCGGCCCGAGGTCCGGCACCGGGCGCGTCGCGGTGCGGCGATCGTGCTGGCGGCGGCCGCGGCGGCGCTGCTGGCGGGGTGCACCGGCACGACGGAGCTGCCCGAGCCGACCATGGCGTCGAGCCAGGCGCTCGAGACCTATGGCGGTGTGGCGGCGGCGATCACCGGGTCGCTCACCGAGGCGTTCCCGTCGGTGGCGATCACGCGCGACGACGACCGCGGCCCGCGCATCGAGTCGACGAGTGGGGAAGGGTGCGTGGTGGTGGTCGGACCCGCCGAGGCCCGCCCCTCGCTCGTGCAGGCGGCTGGCGGCTGGGACGAGCTGCTCGCCGTGCTCGGCCCCGCGCTGGAGGCGAAGGGCTTCGCCCCCGTCGACGGCGAACGCCAGCTCGACGGCGGCTGGACCGGCATCAGCACCCTCGACCCCTCCGGCGCCCGCTTCGAACTCGTCGACAACGACCGCACCGACCTCACCCTCCGCATCCGCGTCACCGACCCCCACTGCTGACCCGCCCCCGCCCCGCCTAGCTCTCCGCCCCGCCGTCTACCTCGTCACCCACGTGACCACCCGCCTCTCCTGACGATCGCCGAAAGACGTTCGGTGCGTCGGCGCCGATGGCGGGTGTGGCAGCGCGGTCGCGCTGTACCGCGTCTGCGAGATCGTCGGCACCCCCGATCGGGGCGAGGAGTCTGCGGATGCGGGTGGCGAGGTCTCGCGTGGATTCATCTTCGACGTCGCGATGGTAGGACTGCCGCGCCCAGAAGCGAGACGTTGTCGCTTTCAGGTGGCCGATGAGGGGGATTGACCCTCACGTAGCGGGAGGGGGGAGGGTGGGGGCATGAGTGAGTATTTCGATGCGTTCGAGGTGAGTCCGGTGCCGGTGCCGAGGGTGGATGCGGTGGCGCCGGAGCCGTTTCGGGGGATCTACGGGATGCCGGCGTTCGTGACGGTGCGGACGGGGGATCTGAAGGCGTCGGTCGAGTTCTGGACGCGGGGGCTGGGGTTCTTCGAGCTGTTCGGGGTGCCGGAGCGGCTGGTGCATCTGCGGCGGTGGGCGTTCCAAGACGTGCTGCTGGTGCCGGGAGAGACCGATGCCACGGCGCCGACGATGAGCGTGAGCTTCGCGTGCGTTCTGAGCGAACTCGACGCGATGGTGGAGCGGTGCCGTGAGGTCGGCACGGGCCGGGTGGGTGAGCCGCACGACACTCCCTGGAACACGAGGGACGTCGACGTGATCACGCCCGAGAACACCCGCGTGGTCTTCACCGCGGCGAAACCCTACGACCCGGCGAGCGAAGCCGCCCAGAACCTCGCCGCGATGGGGATCGTGCCGTGACCGCCGAGGGCGAACTCACGGTGGGCCGTGCCGCGGCGCTGCTCGGCCTCACGGTGCGCACCCTGCACCACTGGGACGAGATCGGCCTCGCCGAACCGTCGGCCCGCTCGGCGGCCGGGTACCGGCTCTACACCGACGCCGACGTGGAGCGGCTCCGCCGCATCGTCGTCTACCGCGAGCTCGGGCTCGGCCTCGACGAGGTGCGCTCCGTGCTCGACGACCCCGCGACCGACGTCGTGAGTGCCCTGCGCGCCCAGCAGGAGCACCTTGCCGAGCGCATCGAGCGCCTGAGCTCGCTGAGCGGCGACCTCGACACGATGATCGCGGCGCACGAGCGCGGACTCCTGCTGAGCGAGGAGGAGCAGGCCGCGGCGTTCGGGCCGGCCTGGAACCCGGGCTGGCCCGCCGAGGCCCGCGAGCGCTGGGGCGACTCCCCGCAGTGGCAGCAGTACGCCGAGCGCTCCGCCGCGCGCACCCCCGACGACTGGAAGGCGGTCGCGGCGACGACCGCGGCTGCCGAGCGCGCCCTCGCCGACGCCCTGGCGGCGGGCGTCGAGCCCGGCAGCCCGGAGGCTGATGAGCTGGTCGAGCGGCACCGGGCGGCGTTCTCCGCGTACTTCCCGATCTCGCGCAGCATGCAGGTGGTGCTCGGCCGCATGTATGAGGCCGACGCCTCCTTCGCCGCGCACTACGACGCGCTGCGCCCGGGCCTCGCGTCGTGGCTTCGCCGCAGCATCGACGCGAGCGCGCGTTCCCACGGCATCGACCCCGACACCGCCGAGTGGGAGTGACCCGGCGCCGGCGAGTGGGAGTGACCCGATACCGCCGAGTGGGAGTGACCCGGCGGCGCCGCGCGGGAATGACCCGATACCGCCGAGTGCGAGTGACCCCGGCGGCCGCGCAGGGCCTCAGGCCCGCGCCGCCCCCGCCAGCAGCCCCGCGATGCGGTCGAAGTCGTCGCGCACGTTCCCGGCCGTCACTCGCACGTGCTGCTCGGGCTCGGGCGCGAACGACGACGAGAACGTCGACCCCGCCGCCACCCTGATGCCCCCGGCCGCCAACGCCACCGTCGCCGCCTTCTCGTCGGCCACAGGCACCCAGGTGTTGATGCCGTCGGAGGGGGAGTGCTCGATGCCGTGCCGTACCAGCGCCTCCGAGAGCCGCCGCTGCCTCGCCTGGTAGATGCGTCGCGCGTCGTGCACCGTGGTGAGCGACGGGCTCGCGGTGAGCAGTTCGTAGAGGATGGTCTGCAGCATCCGTGACGTCCACCCCGGCCCGAGCATCCGTCGTGCCACGATGCGGTCGAGCAGCTGGTCGGGCGCGCCGAGCGCCGCGATGCGGAGGTCGGGCCCGTGCGATTTCGCGAAGCTCCGCACGTGCAGCGTGCGCTGGGGCAGCCAGTTGCCGACGCTGAACGCCGGTGCGCTGGAAATCTCCCCGGAGTGGTCGTCTTCGATCACGACCGGGTCGCCGAGGTGCGAGTGACTGCGCAGCACCCGCGCGATCTCGCGCATGCGCCCCTCGGTCATGGAGATGCCGGTGGGGTTGTGGGCACGCGGCTGCAGGATGATCGCGACCGGATGCGACGCCAGCGCCGCCGCGAGACGGTCGGGTCGCATGCCTTCCGCGTCGATGTCGACGGGCACCCGCTCCACCCCGAAGTGCTCGAGCAGGTCGAGGAACGGCGGGAAGCCCGGGTTCTCCACCACGACCCGGTCGCCGAACCGCACGATGCTCTCGAGCGCCCGCGACACGGCGTCGAGCGCCCCGTCGACGATGGTGAGGGCGGGAACCGGGTAGGGCCAGGATGCGCGCAGGTGGCGTTCCAACTCCGGCAGCACGGGTGAGCTCAGGTAGCTCGCCGTGTCGGCCCTGGTGGGCAGGGAGCGGAAGGCCGCGCTGAGGTCGGGCAGCAGCTCGGGGTCGGGGGTGCCGGTGGAGAGGTCGAGCCTGGCCTCCACGTGCGACCCGGCGAGCTCGCCGAAGTGCGGCGGCATCCAAGCCGTCGAGGCCTGCAGCACGAAGCTGCCGGCCCGGCCGCGCGAGGTGATGAGACCCACGCCGGCGAGGGCCTGCCAGGCGTTGCTGACGGTCGCAGGGCTCACCCCGAGCTCGCTCGCCACGACCCGCACGGTGGGCAGGCGCTCCCCGGCGGCGAGTGCACCCGAGCGGATGAGACGCGAGATGGCGGCGGCGATGCCGTCGGGCGTGCGGTGTTCGACTGCGTCGACGATCTGGACGAGCATCCGGCCCCGATTCCGTGGATCCGTTAGCGCATGGACGACTGCTTGACAACTCTTGACATATTTACGCCTGCGTCACATGGTGAAACACACGAGAAATGTTCAAGCCGAATAATAACAAAAGACCGGAAGGATGCTCGATGACAACGGTACGCGCGGCGATCACCCAGGCCAGCTGGACAGGCGACAAGGAATCGATGATCGCCAAGCACGAGCAGTTCGCCCGTGACGCGGCTGCCGACGGCGCCCAGGTCATCTGCTTCCAGGAGCTGTTCTACGGCCCCTACTTCGGCATCACGCAGGACAAGAAGTACTACGCCTACGCCGAGGCCGCCGACGGCCCCATCGTGCAGCGCTTCGCGGCCCTGGCGAAGGAGCTGAACCTCGTGATGGTGCTCCCCATCTACGAGGAGGACCAGCCGGGCATCTACTACAACACGGCGGTCGTGGTGGATGCCGACGGCACCATCCTCGGAAAGTACCGCAAGCACCACATCCCGCACGTCGACCGCTTCTGGGAGAAGTTCTACTTCCGCCCCGGCAACATGGGCTACCCGGTGTTCGACACGGCCGTGGGCCGCATCGGCGTCTACATCTGCTATGACCGCCACTTCCCCGAGGGCTGGCGCGAACTCGGCTTGAACGGCGCCGAAATAGTGTTCAACCCCAACGCCACGAAGCCGGGACTGTCGAACCGCCTCTGGGAGCTCGAGCAGCCCGCGGCGGCCGCGGCCAACGGCTACTTCGTCGCCGCCCCCAACCGGGTGGGCCGTGAGGACAACGAGTACGGCGACCTCGCCGTCACCTTCTACGGCACGAGCCAGTTCGCCGACCCGCAGGGCAACATCGTGGGCGGCTACGCCTCCGGCGATGCCGAGGAGGTGGTCATCCGCGACCTCGACCTCGACATGATCCGGGCGGTACGAGACGATTGGCAGTTCTACCGCGATCGCCGCCCGGAGTCGTACACGAGCATCCCGAAACCCTGACCCCAGCAACGGAGCTGATCATGACCAAGACCCTCATCACCGGTGGCACCGTCGTGAACGCGACGGGCACCGCCCAGGCCGACGTTCTGCTCGACGGCGACACCATCGCCGCGGTTCTCGCACCCGGCTCGACGCTGCTCGGCTTCGACGTGAAGAACAACGTCGACGAGGTGGTCGACGCCACCGGCAAGTACGTCATCCCCGGCGGCATCGACGCGCACACGCACATGCAGATGCCCTTCGGCGGCACCGAGGCCAGCGACACCTTCGAGACCGGCACCCGGGCTGCCGCGCACGGCGGCACCACGTCGATCATCGACTTCGTCGTGCAGTACGCGGGCGAGAACATCCTCGACCAGTACCACCTCTGGCACGAGAAGGCGGCCGGCCAGTGCGCGGTCGACTACGGCTTCCACCAGATCCTCTCCGACGTGCAGGACTCGTCACTCACCGCCATGGACGAGCTGATCAACGAGGGCGTCACGAGCTTCAAGCTCTTCATGGCCTACAAGGGCGTGTTCCTCAGCGACGACGGCCAGATCGTGAAGGCGATGCAGCGCGCCTCCGACAACGGATCGCTCATCATGATGCACGCCGAGAACGGCTCGGTCATCGATCTGCTCGTGCAGCAGCACCTCAAGCGCGGCGAGACCTCGCCCTACTACCACGGCGTCTCGCGCCCCTGGCAGGCCGAGGAGGAGGCCACGCACCGCGCCATCATGCTCGCCAACCTCACCGGGGCGCCCCTGTACATCGTGCACGTGAGCGCGAAGCAGGCGGTCGAGCAGATCGCCGCGGCCCGCGACAACGGCCAGAACGTGTTCGCCGAGACCTGCCCGCAGTACCTCTACCTCTCGCTCGAAGACCAGCTCGGCGCCTCGAGCGAGAAGTGGGGCGACTTCGAGGGTGCGAAGTGGGTGTGCTCCACCCCGCTGCGCTCGAAGCACGAGGGTCACCAGCACCACATGTGGCAGGGGCTCCGCACCAACGACCTGCAGGTCATCTCGACCGACCACTGCCCGTTCTGCATGAAGGGCCAGAAGGACATGGGGCTCGGCAACTTCGCCAAGATCCCGAACGGCATCGGCTCGGTCGAGCACCGCATGGACCTCATCTACCAGGGCGTCGTGATGGGGGAGATCTCACTGCCGCGCTGGGTCGAGCTCACGAGCACCACCCCGGCACGGATGTTCGGCATCTACGGCAAGAAGGGCGTCATCCAGCCCGGGGCCGACGCCGACGTCGTGATCTACGACCCGAACGGCCACACATCCATCGGCCTGGAGAAGACCCACCACATGAACATGGACTACTCCGCCTGGGAGGGGTTCGAGATCGACGGCCACGTCGACACCGTGTTCTCCCGCGGCCGCAAGATCGTCGACGACAACAGCTACCTCGGACGCAAGGGCGACGGCGCGTACTTCAAGCGCGGCCTCAGCCAATACCTCATCTGACCCGAACTCCCACAGACAGGAACCACCATGGATTTCGGCGCGGTCGTTCAGACCAACCCTCCCGCCGCCCGCACCGTCGGCCTGGCGAAGCTCTCCGAGCAGTACGGCTTCGACTACTTCTGGACCTTCGACTCGCACCTGCTCTGGCAGGAGCCCTACGTCATCTACAGCCAGATCCTGGCCGAGACGCACAAGATCAAGGTCGGCCCGATGGTCACCAACCCGGCGACCCGCGACTGGACCGTCACCGCATCCGTCTACGCCACTCTCAACGAGATGTACGGCAACCGCACGGTGTGCGGCATCGGCCGCGGCGACTCGGCGGTGCGCGTCACCAACGGGGCGCCCACGACGCTCAAGGCGCTGCGCGAGTCGATCCACGTCATCCGTGAGCTGGCGTCGAGCCGTGCCGTCGAGTACAAGGGTGCGACGCTGCAGTTCCCGTGGAGCCACGGCTCCGAGCTCGAGATGTGGGTGGCCGCCTACGGCCCGCTCGCGCTCAAGCTCACGGGCGAGGTCGGCGACGGCTTCATCCTGCAGTGCGGCGACGTCGACATCGCGAAGTGGATGATCGAGACCGTGCGCACGGCGGCCTCGAACGCGGGCCGCGACCCGATGGCCATCAAGTTCTGCATCGCGGCACCCATGTACATCGGCGACGACTGGGAGCACATGCGCGACCAGTGCCGCTGGTTCGGCGGCATGGTGGGCAACCACGTCGCCGACATCGTCGCGAAGTACGGCACGGATGGTGCGGTGCCGCAGGCCCTCACCGACTACATCGCAGGCCGCGAAGGCTACGACTACAACCAGCACGGTCAGGCCGGCAACACGCACGCCGCCTTCGTGCCCGACGAGATCGTCGACCGGTTCTGCGTGCTCGGCACCGCGAAGGACCACATCGAGAAGCTCGAGCAGTTCCGCGAGATCGGCTGCACCCAGTTCGCCGGGTACCTGCAGCACGACAACAAGGAGGAGACCCTCCGCGTGTACGGCGAGACCGTGATGCCCGCGCTCCGCGACCACATCACCGCGAAGGCCTGAGGGCCGGATGTGTAAGGTCCTTCTCGGCGCGGGCGGCATCCTCCTGCTCGTCGTCGTCTGGGAGCTGTACAAGGCGCTCGGCCCGGCCACCGGCGTGATGGTCGGCGACCTCACGATCCTTCCCCGCACCACCGATCTCGCCATGCCCCACGTCTGGGACATGGTGGCGAGGCTGTTCGAGACGAGTGGCAACGGCCGCAACGCCCTGCCGGTCTGGCTCGCGGTCGGTCAGGCCGCCGTGTTCACCCTCGGGGTCGCCGCGGTCGGCTGGATCGTCGGCGTGGTCGTCGGCCTGCTGCTCGCCGTGCTCATGCAGCGGTTCCGCACCGCGGAGTCGGCGGTGCTGCCGTGGATCATCCTCAGCCAGACCGTGCCGCTCATCGCCATCGCGCCCTTGGTGCGACGGTGGGGCGCCCAGCTGCAGTTCGGCGACTTCACCTGGGAGAACTGGATGTCGGTGGCGGTGATCGCGAGCTACCTCGCGTTCTTCCCGGTGTCGATCGGTGCGCTCCGCGGGCTCAACTCGCCCGACCGCATCCACGTCGAGCTGTTCCGCAGCTACGGCATCGGATGGTGGCGCACCCTCGTCACGCTGCGCTTCCCGGCGAGCGTGCCGTACCTCCTGCCGGCTCTCCGCTTGGCCGCCGCGAACGCCGTGATCGGCACCGTCGTCGCCGAGGTCTCGATCGGCCTGCGTGGTGGTATCGGACGCATGATCATCGAGTTCGCCCAACAGGCCTCGGGCGACCCCGCCAAGACCTGGGCGCCGATCTTCGGCGCCATCGCCGTGGGCCTCGTGGCCGCCGGTTTCATCGCCCTGCTCGGAGTGCTGCTCCGCCGCTACCGTCGAGGAGAAGTGCCCGCATGAGCGACGCCACCCCCGCATCCGTTCCCGCAGCCGCGCCTGCGCCTGCCGCCGCCGTTCCCGCGGCCGCATCCGTTCCCGCCGTGAAGGTCGTCGGCGTCGACAAGGTGTTCGTGCCGAAGAAGAAGTCGAAGCCGAGCGTCACCGCCCTGCAGAACGTCGACCTCACCGTCGCGCCCGGCGAGTTCGTCTCGCTCATCGGCCCCTCGGGCTGTGGCAAGTCGACCCTGCTGCGCCTGATCGCCGACCTCGACACCCCGTCGACCGGTACCGTCGAGGTGTTCGGCAAGACGGCACGGCAGGCGCGCATCGATCAGGAGTACGGCATCGCCTTCCAGCAGGCGGGTCTGCTGCCCTGGCGCACCGTCACCGGCAACATCGAGCTGCCGCTCGAGCTGCACGGGGTCTCCTCGGCGGCCCGCAAGTCCCGTTCGGCGGAGCTCCTGTCGCTGGTCGGCCTCTCCGACTTCGCCGAGAGCTACCCCGACCAGCTCTCCGGTGGCATGCAGCAGCGCGTGGCGATCGCCAGGGCGCTCGCCGAGAGCCCGCGGCTGCTGCTCATGGACGAGCCCTTCGGTGCCCTCGACGAGATGACGCGCGAACGGATGCAGACGGAGCTCGTGCGCATCTGCGGTGAGACCGGCGCCGCGGTGGTGTTCGTCACGCACTCCATCCCCGAGGCGGTCTTCTTGTCGAACCGCGTCGTGGTGATGTCGCCGCGACCGGGCCGCATCCGTGACATCCTCACCGTGTCGCTCGGCTCGGCGGGGGAGCGCGGCGACGAGCTGCGCGAGAACGAGGGCTTCTTCGAGAACGTGAGCAAGGTGCGCGAGCTGCTGCACGGGGAGACCCCGGTGGGCATCAAGGGGGTTGAGAACCGATGAGGGCCGACGCGCAGCCGTTCCGCACGGTGCTGGCACCGGTGGTGCTCGGCATCGTCGCGCTGACGCTGTGGCAGCTCATCGTCGTCGCCTTCGACATCAAGCCGTTCATCGTGCCGGGCCCCGTCGCCATCGGCGCGGAGTTCGGCGAGAACATCGCCACGGTGGCCCAGGGCGCCTTCGTCACGGGAGGCAACGCCCTCGTCGGGCTCATCGTGGGGGGCGTGGCGGGCATCCTGTTCGCCGTGCTGGCCGCGCTCGTGCGGGCAGTCGACGAGCTGAGCGCCGCGATCGTCTCGGCGGTCGCGGTGGTGCCCATCGTCGCGCTGGCCCCCGTGCTCTACAACATGTTCGGCGCTGGTGCGGAGACGGCCCGGCAGCTGGTGGCGGCCATCGCCGTGTTCATCCCCGTCTACATCAACACGCTGCGCGGCCTCCGCCAGGTGCGGCCCGTGCACCGCGACCTCATGCGGGTGTACGCCGCCTCCTCGTGGCAGATGACCCGCACGGTGACCGTCCCCGGCGCGCTGCCGTTCATCTTCACGGGGCTCCGCATCGCCTCGAGCCTCGCCGTGATCTCGGCCCTCATCGCCGAGTACTTCGGCGGGCCGGTGGGCGGTCTCGGCAAGTCGATCACCTCGGCGGCCGCCTCGTCGAACTACAACCTGGCCTGGGCCTACGTGCTCGGCGCCATTCTCGTGGGGCTCGTCTTCTACTGCGTCACCCTCGCGGTCGAGAAGTTCGCCACCCGGCACTACAGCCCCACCACCTAGACCACGCACCACCCGACGCAGCACACAAGGAGGAGCACATGAAACACAGCACCCGTCTCATCTCAGGGGTCGGCGCCCTCGCCGTCACCGCCCTCGCACTCGCGGGCTGCTCGAGCGGCGGCTCGGGCACGTCGACCGGCGCCGCCGACGGCGACGCCGGCGAGCTCACCCCCGTCTCGCTGCAGCTGCAGTGGTACTCGCAGGCCCAGTTCGCCGGCTACTACGCCGCGCTCGAGCAGGGCTACTACGAAGACGAGGGCCTCGACGTCACCATCCTCGAGGGTGCCGCCGACATCGTTCCGATCGACGTGCTCACGGGCGGAGACGCCGACTTCGCCATCTCGTGGGTGCCGAAGGTGCTCGGTTCGATCGAGCAGGGCGCCGCGGTCACCGACATCGCCCAGATCTTCGAGCGCTCCGGCACCACCCAGATCTCGTTCAAGGACGAGGACATCACCACCGCGGCCGACCTCAAGGGTAAGACCGTCGGCAGCTGGGGGTACGGCAACGAGTGGGAGCTGTTCGCCGGCATGGACAAGGCGGGGGTCGCCCTCGGCGACATCTCCCTGGTGCAGCAGGCCTTCGACATGAGCGGCTTCCTCGCCGGCGACATCCAGGCCGCCCAGGCGATGACCTACAACGAGTACGCCCAGGTTCTCGAGACCGTGAACCCGGCCACCGGCGAGCTCTACCAGCCCGACGAGCTCAACGTCATCGACTGGAACACCGAGGGCACGGCGATGCTGCAAGACGCCATCTGGGCCGACAGCGACCGTCTCGCCGACGACGCCGACTACGCCGACACGGCGGTGAAGTTCATCAAGGCGTCCATCAAGGGCTGGGCCTACGCCCGCGACAACGCGGCCGAGGCCGCGGCGATCGTCACCGACTCCGGCTCGCAGCTCGGTGAGAGCCACCAGCTCTGGATGACCAACGAGGTCAACAAGCTGATCTGGCCGAGCACCTCGGGCGTCGGCACGATCAACCAGGACCAGTGGGACCAGACCGTGAAGATCGCGATGGACACCCCGAACGAGACCGGAGCCACGGTCATCACCTCCGAGCCGCCGGCGACCGCCTACAGCAACGAGTACGTCGAGAAGGCGCTCGCGGAGCTGAAGGACGAGGGGGTCGACGTCATGGGAGCCGACTTCGAGCCGATCACGGTGGAGCTGAAGGAAGGCGGGAACTAGCACCATGTCCACGGACTCCAACGACCAGCAGCTCACCCGGGAGCTGGATCGGGCGCACGTGTTCCATTCGTGGTCGGCGCAGGGTGCGCTGAACCCGATGGTGATCGCGGGAGGTCTCGGCTCGACCGTGTGGGACTTCGAGGGAAACGAGTACCTCGACTTCTCCTCGCAGCTCGTGAACACCAACATCGGGCACCAGCATCCGGCGGTCGTCGCCGCGATCAAGGAGCAGGCCGACGTGCTCACGACGGTGGCGCCCGCTCACGCGAACCTCACTCGGGGCAAGGCTGCGCAGAAGATCCTCGAGAAGGCGGGAAGCTCCTTCTCGAAGGTGTTCTTCACCAACGGTGGAGCCGACGCGAACGAGAACGCCATCCGCATGGCGCGGCTGCACACCGGCCGCGACAAGGTGCTCTCGACCTACCGCTCCTACCACGGCAACACGGGTGCGGCGGTCGTGGCGACGGGTGACTGGCGGCGGGTGCCGAACGAGTACTCCCGCGGGCACGTGCACTTCTTCGGGCCGTTCTCCTACCGCTCGGAGTTCTGGTCGGAGAGCCCCGAACAGGAGAGCGAGCGCGCGCTGCACCACCTGCGCCGGGTCATCCAGGCGGAGGGGCCCGCGTCGATCGCCGCCATCCTGCTGGAGACCATCCCCGGAACCGCGGGCGTCATCGTGCCCCCGCCCGGCTACCTCGCCGGCGTGCGCGAGCTCGCCGACGAGTACGGTATCGTGCTCATCTTCGACGAGGTGATGGCCGGGTTCGGCCGCACCGGCGGTTGGTTCGCCTTCCAGTCGCTCGCCGAAGACGGTGTCGTGGTGCAGCCCGATCTCATCACCTTCGCGAAGGGAGTGAACTCGGGCTATGTGCCCGCCGGCGGGGTCATCATCTCGCCGGCCATCGCCGAGCAGTTCGACGACGCCGTGTTCCCCGGCGGCCTCACCTACTCGGGGCACCCGCTCGCCATGGCGGCGATCGTCGGCACGATCGACGCCATGGAGTCGGAGGGCATCGTCGCGAACGCCGAGCGCATCGGGCGCGACAAGCTCGCACCCGGGCTCGCGGCGCTCGCCGAGAAGTACGAGCTGATCGGCGAGGTGCGCGGGCTCGGCGTGTTCTGGGCGCTCGACCTGGTGACCGATCGGGAGACCCGCGAGCCGGCTCCCGCATCCGTCGTCGGGGCGCTCAAGGCGGCGCTGCTCGAGCGCGGGCTGCTGCCGTTCTTCGCCGACAACCGCCTGCACGTCGTGCCGCCCTGCATCGTCACCGATGCCGAGGTCGATCGGGCGCTGGCGATCTACGACGAGGCCTTCGCCTCGCTCGCGTCGCCCGCTCCGTAGTCGGGGAGGGGCTGGGTGCCCGCCCACGCGGCGTGCGCCCAGCCCTCGGCCCGTCCGGTGCCCCGAGTCGTGACCCTGTGGTGGCCGTCACGGGCCACCGCGACGACGGTGGCGGCAATTCCGGATGCGGCGAGTGCGCCGAGGAGGACGAGTACGGTGATCATCGGGGTTCCTTTCATGACGGTCGAGGGCGTTCCGGCGGGGGTGGGCCGGCGGTGCGGTGGTGCTGGTCGGTAAGGCTCACGGTGGCAGCATCCGTTCTGTAGATCAATCGCAGAGTTCTTGGGTGGCGGTGTAGCATCGCTTCATGGACGTGAGACGGCTCGAGCTGCTGCGCGAACTCGCCGAGCGGGGGAGCATCACCGAGGTCGCCAAGGCGACGCACCGCACCCCGTCGGCGGTGTCGCAGCAGCTGCGGGTGCTCGAGCGCGAGGCGGGTCTTCCGCTCACCGAGAAGTCGGGGCGCGGCATCGTGCTCACCGACGCCGGACGGGCGCTGGCGAGGAGCGCCACCGACGTGGCCGTCGCCATCGAGCACGCGAACGCGCTCTGGGACGAGTTCCGCAACGACCCCACGGGCGAGGTGTCGCTCGCGTCGTTCCCCACCGGTGGCCAGATGCTGCTGCCCGGGGTGGTGAGCCGGCTCGACGCCGTGGGCGGGCTCACGCTGCACTGCTCCGACCGCGACCCCGAGAGCGACGACTTCCCGGCCCTCACCGCCGACTTCGACATCGTGCTCGCGCACACGCCGACCCCCGCCGCCACGAACTGGGCGAGCCGCGAGGTGGTGATGGTGAAGCTCATGACCGAGCCGCTCGACATCGCGCTGCCGCCCGGGCACCGGCTCGCGTCGAAAGACCTCCTCAACCCCGAAGACCTCATCGGCGAGCGCTGGATCGGGGTGCCGTGGGGGTACCCGTTCGAGCGCACCATCCACGAGATCTCGGCGGCGGCCGGCGCCCCGATGAACGTCGTGCAGCGCTTCGGAGACACGCGCGTGACCGAGGCCTTCGTGGCCGCGGGGCTCGGCATCGCCATCCTGCCCTGCTACACGGCGGGAGGCGCCTACCGCAGCGAGATCGTGCTGCGGAACCTGCGCGGCGTGGTCGCCGAGCGGCACATCTTCGCGCTCATGCGCCCAGACCGGGCCGAGCGGCTCGCGGTGCGCACCGTCGTCGACGCCCTGCGCGACGAGGCGGCTGCTGTGGTCGCGGCGAACGCCCACCGCAACCCGCCGTGCGACGTCGACCCGGCAGCGACGCCCACCCCCGCGGGCGACGGTAGAATCTCGTAGTGAGCACATTCAAGAAGACCCCTTACACGGTCAACGTGCGCGACCTCCTCCACAAGCCGGGGGAGATGCGCGAGCACTCCTTCGACATCCCCGTCACCGAGAAGCTCGGCGAGGGCCTCATCGCCGTGAAGCCCGGCGAAGAACTGCACGTCGAGCTGCGGCTCGAGTCGGTGCACGAGGGCATCCTGGTGACCGCCGAGGTCGAGGCGGAGGCCGACGGCGAGTGCGGTCGGTGCCTCCGGGAGATCCGTCAGCCTGTCGAAGTCGAATTCCAGGAGCTTTTCGCGTATTCTTCTGACGAAGCTTTCGATCACGAGGTTCACGACGACCATGTCGATCTCGAACCTCTGATCAGGGACTCGGTGGTGCTGTCACTGCCGTTCCAGCCGGTGTGCACGCCGGATTGCCCGGGCCTCGACCCCGTGACGGGGGAGAGACTGGCCGATCATCCGGCAGCCCCTGTTGCCCAGCCGATCGATCCGAGATGGTCGGCGCTGGCAGGCCTGGCTGATCCTGAGAAGTCGGGGGCTTCCGAAGACACGGACACCGACGGCAGCTAGCCCGGGTGTCGAAACCGCCGTGTTGCGCCGCGCGCAGCACGACAGAAGAGAAGAGAGATAGTCATGGCTGTTCCGAAGCGGAAGAAGTCACGTTCCAACACCCACGCGCGTCGCTCGCAGTGGAAGGCCGAGGTCCCCACCCTCGTCAAGACCGTCGAGAACGGCAAGACCACCTACAGCCTTCCCCACCGCGCGAAGGTCGTCGAAGACTCCGCCGGCACCCCGCTCTTCCTGGAGTACAAGGGCCGTAAGGTCGCCGACGTCTAAAGCCGGTTCGAAAGGTGCGGCCCATGTCTTCGGACACCGAGGGAGACCGGTCGCACCTTTTGGCGACCCTGCAGGTCGAGCTCTCGCCCGAGCTGCTCGACCTGGCGCTCACCCATCGCTCCTACGCGTACGAGCACGGCAACGTGCCCACCAACGAGCGGCTCGAGTTCCTCGGCGACTCCATCCTCGGCCAGGCCGTCACGGTGATGCTCTACACCACCTACACGGGCCTCGACGAGGGCGAGCTCGCCAAGCGGCGTGCCGCGCTGGTGAGCACGGTCGCGCTCGCCGAGATCGCCCGCACCGTCGGGCTCGGGGGCTACCTCAAGCTGGGTCGCGGCGAAGAGCTCACCGGCGGCCGCGACAAGGCGTCCATCCTCGCCGACACCGTCGAGGCGATCATCGGCGCCACCTATCTCGACCAGGGCCCGGACGTCGCCACCGCTCTGGTGCTCCGGCTCGTCATGCCCCTCGCCGACGACCCGAGCCGCTTCGGCATCTCGATGGACCCGAAGACCTCCCTGCAGGAGCGTGCAGCGCAGCGCGGCTACCAGGCGCCCGTCTACGAGATGCAGGAGTCGGGGCCCGACCACCAGAAGAGCTTCCTGGCGACCGTGACGCTCCGCCCGGCGGGGAAGGGCCACGTCGTGTCGGCCACCGGGAACGGGTCGAGCAAGAAGCACGCCGAGATGGCCGCCGCCGCCGCGGCGTTCCAGCAGCTCGGCTGAGCCTGCCATGCCTGAGCTGCCCGAGGTCGAGGTCGTCAGGGCGGGCCTCGAGCCCGCCGTCACCGGAGCCGCCATCGCCGCCGTCGAGGTGTTCGACCGGCGTTCGCTGAAGCGTCACAGCCCCCTCGAGGGCGAGTTCGAGGCGCTCCTCTCGGGCGAACGGATGCTCGCCGCCGTTCGCCGGGGCAAGTTCCTCTGGTTCCCGCTCTCCTCGGGCAGGGCGCTCGTCACGCACCTCGGCATGAGCGGGCAGGTGCTCTTACGCACACCGGGCGTCGAAGAAGACGGCCTGCTGCGCATCAGACTCGGCATCGAGCATCCGGTGCACGGCGAGTTCTGGGTGAACTTCGTCGACCAGCGCATCTTCGGGTCGATGGCCGTCGACCGGATGCTCGCCACACCCGACCACGCCCCAGGCGGTTTCGCGGGAGCGGCAGGCGCCCTCGCGCCCGACTCCGAGGGGGCGCTCGACTGGCTGGCCGCCGTGCCGTCGCAGGTGGCGCACATCGCCCGCGATCCGCTCGACCCCGCCTTCGACGACCGCGCGTTCCTCGCGGCGCTCGCGCGCAAGCGCACCGGCATCAAGCGGGCGCTGCTCGACCAGACGCTCGTGAGCGGCATCGGCAACATCTACGCCGACGAGTCGCTGTGGGCGGCGCGGGTGCACTACGAGCATCCGGCCGACCGGCTGCCCCGGGCCAGGGCGCGGCAGCTGCTCGCCGAGGTGCGGCTCGTGCTGCAGCGGGCCCTCGCCGAGGGCGGCACGAGCTTCGACGCGCAGTACGTGAACGTGAACGGCGCCTCGGGCTACTTCTCGCACAGCCTCAACGTCTACGGCCGCCAGGGCAAGCCGTGCCCGCGCTGCGGCACCCTCGTCGTGCGCGAGTCGTTCATGAACCGCGGCTCGCACTTCTGCCCGAGGTGCCAGCGGCGGGCGCGGGTGGTGGCGGCGGCGGCCTGAGCCAGCCCATTCACTTTCTTGCGGACAAAGTCCGTCCGAAAGCGCGTCTTGACGGACTTTGTCCGCAAGAAAGCGGCCCGGGCCCCCGGCCTACGCCACGGGGTACTTCACATGGGCGGCGAGGTGCCCGAACAACGCCGCCACGAGGGTGACGAGTGCGGCCGCGGCCACGCCCCAGCCGATGCCGAGGAGGAGCAGCAGGGCGCCGACGCCGGCGCCGGCCGCGATGAGCACGATGGCTGCCGCGCGGCGGAACCACGGCTGACCCTTGCCGCCCGCGAGGCGCGAGTCGGCGGCGAAACCCGTGATGGTGGAGGTGACGACCACCGTGGTGACGTCTTTCACCGCGATGTGGCGCGCGGTGGCGGCCTGGAGGCCCATCGCCGCGGCGAGGAAGAAGGTGATGAGCAGCTCCCACGGCTGCGGCGGCTTGCCCTGGGTGATGAAGAGCGTCACCGCCAGCGCGGTCAGCACGATGCCCACCACGAGGAAGAGCCAGGTGGTGCGGGTGGTCCAGCCCGCCTTCACCGGGCGCAGCACCCGGCCCCCGATGACGGCGCCGAACATGAAGGCGAAGAGCGCGAGCAGCGGGCCGACCCAGGGCAGGTCGTCGGCACCGGCGAGCGCCATGCCCAGGATGACGACGTTGCCCGTCATGTTGCCCGCGAACACCTTGTCGAGACCCAGGTAGCCCACCGCGTCGACCACCCCGGTCGAGAAGGTGAGCGCGAGCATGAGCGCGAGGTGGAGGTTGTCGCGTCTGGCGCGGAGTTTCGTGAGCACGAGCTGTCCCGTCGATGAGGTGGTGGAGCTAGAGCCTCGCGCGTGCACGTTTCGGGCATGTAACAGATTCGGGCCGGCCGCGCCCACGGGGCGTTGACACGGTAGCCCGGCGGCGGTGCGCGGGGCAAACGGGCGTTACCCTCGGGAACATGTCGATGACAGCTGCCCTCCAGCCGGGCGCGGGAGAGATCCGTGCCACCGAATACCTCGCCGCGACCCGCGATCACGTGCTGTGGGGCCGCCTGCCCTGCGCCGGCGACCGGCCCGTGCTCGAGATCGACCCGGGCACCGAGGTCACCATCGACACCATCAGCCACGAGGGCCTCCTCGAAGACCAGGGCCGTGACCCGCGGGCGTTCTTCGCCGCGCAGGGCGTCGACCGTTCGTTCGTGCTCGACGACGCGATCGCGCTGGCCGCATCCGACTACCCGCGCACGCCCGCCGACGGCCCGCATGTGGTCACGGGGCCCATCGGCATCCGTGGGGCCCGCCCGGGAGACCTTCTCAAAATGACCGTCGTCGAGACGACGCCCCGAGTGCCCTACGGCGTCATCTCGAACCGGCACGGCAAGGGTGCGCTGGTGGGGGAGCTGCCGGCCGCCGAGGCGAACGTGAGCATCTTCGCCGAACTGCAGCACACCCTCGAGGGGCTGCAGGTGGGGGCGCTGCCGCTCGTGCCGGGCGGAGAGCCCGTCGTGCGGTTCCCGCTGCGGCCGTTCCTCGGCATCATGGGCGTCGCCGTCGCGGGCGATGTGAGGCCGCACTCGGTGCCGCCCGGGGCGCACGGCGGCAACATCGACATCAACCTGCTCACGGTGGGCTCGTCGCTCTACCTGCCGGTGCAGGTGCCGGGGGCGCTCGCCTACGTGGGCGACCCGCACTTCGCGCAGGGCGACGGGGAGGTCGCGCTCACCGCGATGGAGGCGTCGCTGCGCGTGACCGTGCGCTTCGACCTGGTGCCGCAGGAGGAGGCCGTCGCCTCGTTCGGTGAGCTCGTCGGCCCGATGGCTGAGACGAGCGAGTTCCTGGTGCCGACGGGCATGGACGAAGACCTCGACGTCGCCGTGCAGAACTGCGTGCGGGCAGCGCTCGCGCTGCTCGAGGCGCGCTACGGCATGGACCGCGCGCTCGCCTACGCCTACCTCAGCGCCGCCACCGACTTCGACATCTCGCAGGTGGTCGACATCGTGAAGGGGGTGCACGCGCGGGTGCGGGTCGCCGACTTCGCGGGCGTCGCGGCGGGGGTGAAGCGCCGTGGTTGAGGGCTGGGTCGACGACTTCGAGGCGCAGTTCGCCGACGACGCGGATGCGGAGGCGCGGAGGGCCGGCCTTCACATGGGGCCCGACGGAGAGCCCCTCGACGACGGCGCCGCCGGTGTCGCCGCTCGGCCGGAGCCCGTCTTCGCGGCGGGCGACGACGCGCCCGAGGGGGTGACCTCGATCGACGGAGCGCTCGACGAGGCGACACTCGACGAGCTGCTGCGGGCCTTCCGCGGGTACGAGGCGGCGCTCATGACCAACGACCTCGACGCGCTCGACCGGTACTTCACGCCCGGCCCCGCGACGCTGCGGGGTGACGCGTCGGCGCTGCTGGTCGGCCACGACCGCATCAGCGCGTTCCGAGGACTCCGCGGGGGCGTTCCCCCGCGGAGTCTCACCGACGTGCACCTGCGGGTGATCGCCGGGTCGAACCCGCTCACCGTGCTCGTGGTGTCGATCAGCGTTCCGGCGAAGGGCGGCTCGGGGCAGCAGACGCAGTTGTGGACGAGGCTCGACTCCGGATGGGTGATCTCGGCGGCGCACGTGCACGCCGCCGCCCCCGCCGTCGACGGCCGGGTGTGGCGGGTGGCGGGGGCGCCGCTCGTGCCCGCAGCTGGGTCAGGTGCTCTTGACGGCATGACAGTGGCGGTGAAAGACCTGTTCGCGGTGCGCGGCTTCGCCATCGGGGCCGGGGTGCCCGAGTACCTCGCGACGGCGCCGTTCGAGAACGACGATGCGGATGCGGTGGCGGCGTTGCGCGCATCCGGTGCGTCGGTGGTGGGCATCGCCCAGACCGACGAGTTCGCTTACAGCGTGGCCGGGCGCAACGTGCACTCGGGCACCTCGCCGAACCCCGCCGTGCCGGGAGCCATCGGCGGCGGATCGTCGAGCGGACCGGCGTCGGCCGTGGCCCTCGGGCAGGTGACGATCGGGCTCGGCACCGACACGGGCGGGTCGATCAGGGTGCCGGCGTCGTATCAGGGGCTGTGGGGCATCCGCACGACGCACGGTGCGGTGTCGACGCGGGGGCTGCTGCCGCTCGCGCCGAGCTTCGACACGGTGGGGTGGCTGACGCGCTCGCCGGAGGTGCTGCGGGCGGCGGCGGTGGCGACGCTGGGGGAGCCGGGTGCGCTCCCGACGCTCGAGCCGCGGTTCGTCGTGGCTGCCGACCTCGTCGCCGGGTGCACGCCCGAGGTGCAGGCGGCGTTCGACCATGTCACCGACGAGCTGGTGTTCGGGCTCGTCGACCAGGTCGACCTCGGCGACCTCGACGCGGTGTTCGCGGCGTTCCGCGCGGTGCAGGGTGCCGAGGCCTGGCGTCAGCACGGCGCCTGGATCACCGAGCACCCCGGCGCCCTCGGCCCCGACATCGCCGAGCGCTTCGAGCTGGGATCGCGCGTGACGGCTTCTCAGGAGGATGCCGCGCGCGTTCTGCTCGCCGACGCGCGCCGCCGCTTCGACGAGGTGCTCGCCGGGCGTGTGCTGCTGCTGCCCTCGGCGTCGTCGTCGGCGCCCGCGCTCGACGCCTCCGCCGAGGTCATCGCGTCGGTGCGAGCCGCCACCCTCCGCATGACCTCGGTGGCGGGCGCCGGCGGCTACCCCGCCGTCTCCGCCCCCCTCCTCCGCGTGCCCGCCTCCGGCGGCACCGCCCCCGTCGGCCTCTGCCTCGTCGGCCCCCGCGGCACCGACCTCCCCCTCATCGGCCTCGCCACCTCCATCGCCGCCGAGCTCGCGCCCTGAGCCCGCAGGCTTCGCCACCTTTTGGTCGCGCAAACTGCTCCCATCTAGCGTTTTGAGAGCACTTTGCGCGACCAAAAAGAACGGATGCGCATCCGAAACACTCCTGAAACGTTCGTTTCGTAGGATGGGGGGAGAGAAACAGGATTTTCGAGGAGTCGTCATCGTCGCTCAGCCCGTGAACCCGCCCACCCGCCTCCTCATGGGGCCGGGGCCGATCAACGCCGATCCGCGCGTGCTGCGCGCCATGTCGGCGCAGCTGGTGGGGCAGTACGACCCCGCCATGACCGCGTACATGAACGAGACGATGGGGTTGTACCGCGAGGTCTTCCGCACGGCGAACGAGCAGACGCTGCTCATCGACGGCACCTCGCGCGCGGGCATCGAGGCGGCGATCGTGTCGCTCGTCGAGCCCGGCGATCGCGTGCTGGTGCCGATCTTCGGGCGCTTCGGGCACCTGCTGCGCGAGATCGCCGAGCGTGCCGGCGCCGAGGTGCACGTCATCGAGCGCGAGTGGGGAACCGTCTTCACGCTCGCCGAGATCGAGCAGGCGATCGCCTCGACGAAGCCGAAGCTGCTCGCCGTCGTGCACGGCGACACGAGCACCACCGTCGCCCAGCCGCTCGAGGGCATCGGCGAGCTGTGCGAGAAGCACGGCGTGCTGTTCTACACCGACGTCACCGCGAGCCTCGGCGGAAACGACTTCGACACGGATGCGCTCCGCCTCGACGCCGTCACCGCCGGCCTCCAGAAATGCCTGGGCGGACCCTCGGGCTCCGCGCCCGCCACGTTCTCGGCGCGGGCCGTCGAGGTCATCGACTCCCGCAAGAGCATCGAGGCCGGGATCGCGTCGGAAGGCGACGTGGTGCGTGCCGCGCGCATCCGATCGAACTATTTCGATCTCGCCATGATCTTCGACTACTGGGGCGAGAAGCGCCTCAACCACCACACCGAGGCCACCTCCATGCTCTACGGGGCGCGCGAGTGCGCGCGACTTCTCGTCGAGGAGGGGCTCGCGAACGCGGTCGAGCGGCACCGGCTGCACGGCGCGGCGATGCTCGCCGGCGTGGGCGGGCTCGGGCTCGAGACCTTCGGCGACCTCGCGGTGAAGATGAACAACGTCGTGGCGGTGAAGATCCCGGCCGGTGTCGACGGCGACGCGGTGCGCGGTGAGCTGCTGAACGACTTCGGCATCGAGATCGGCACCTCGTTCGGCCCGCTGCACGGCAAGGTGTGGCGCATCGGCACCATGGGGTACAACGCCCGGAAGGATGCGGTGCTCACCACCCTCGCCGCCCTCGAGCAGGTGCTGCGCCGGCAGGGCGCCGACGTCGTGGGCGGGGGCGGCGTGGGGGCAGCTTACGAGGTGTACGAGGATGCGGCGCGTGGCGGAGGCGAGGATGCGGCAGGCACCCTCACCGACGACGCTCCCATCACCGCCGAGGAGATCGCCCGATGACCCCGGTCGAGACCCCCGCCACCGCCGGCGGAGCCTCCGCCACCGCGGCCGGCACCCGCGAGGTGCCCGAGACCACGACCGCGGCCGAACTCCTCCGCCGCTGCGAGGTGCTCGCCGGATACTCCTCGATGCCCGACGGGCTCATCGAGCGCGTCTACCTCTCGGAGGAGCACCGCCAGGTCAACGCCCTCGCCGCCGAGTGGATGCAGGCCGCCGGCATGACCACCTGGCAAGACGCCGCCGGCAACCAGTGCGGGCGCCTCGAGGGCGCCGTGCCCGGGCTCCCGGCACTGCTGCTCGGCAGCCACCTCGACACCGTGCCGGCCGCGGGCAAGTACGACGGCATCCTGGGTGTGCTGAGTGCGATCGCCGTCGTCGAGCGCATCAAGGCTTCCGGCCGGAAACTGCCGTTCGCCCTCGAGGTCGTCGCCTTCGCCGACGAGGAGGGCACACGCTTCGGCCGGGCCCTGCTCGGCAGCCGCGCGCTCGCCGGCACCTGGGACGAGGCGTGGTGGGAGCTGCACGGCGAAGACGGGGTGTCGCTCCGCGATGCGTTCACCGCCTGGGGTCTCGACCCGGCGAAGGTGGGCGACGCCGCGCGCCGCCCCGACGAGCTCATCGGGTACCTCGAGGCGCACATCGAGCAGGGCCCGTACCTCGAAGACGAGAACAAGGCCCTCGGCATCGTGTCGTCGATCGCGGGGGCCCGCCGCTTCATCCTCACCGTCACCGGAAAGGCCGGCCACTCGGGAACGCCCTATGAGCGCCGCCGCGACGCACTCGCGGGAGCGGCGGATGCGATCATCGCCATCGAACGCCTCGCCCGCTCGGCGCAGCTCATCGCCACGGTCGGGCACCTGCAGGTGTTCCCGGATGCGGTGAACGTCATCCCGGGCAAGGTCGAGTTCAGCCTTGACCTGCGCGGTGAGTACGACTCGGAGCGCGATCGCATCTGGACGGTCATCCAGGGCCTGCTCGACGACATCTGCCGGCAGCGTCGACTGCGCTGGGACAGCGTGGAGACCCACTCGGCACCGGCCGCCGTCTGCAGCGCGCGGCTGCGCGGGGTGATCGCCGAGGGCATCAGGTCGACGGGCGACAAGCGGCCGATGTCGCTGTTCTCGAAGGCGGGGCACGACGCGATGGCGGTCGCCGAGATCGCCGAGATCGGGATGCTGTTCGTGCGCTGCGAGGGCGGCGTCAGTCACAACCCCGAGGAGAAGGTGACCGAAGACGACGTAGCGAAGACCATCGACGCGTTCGAGCGGGCGGTGCTGGCGCTGGCGGAGCAGACCGAGCAGGCGGAGCCGGTGCGGGAGACCGCGAAGACGGAGCAGGGGTTGTGACCCGCGTCGGCGTGCAGACGCGGCCCGACGAGGTCGCGGACCGCCCGCTCACCATCGGGCAGCGCATCGACAAGAGCTACGGGGAGCTGTCGCCGCAGGAGCAGCGCGCCGCCGACTTCATCCTCGACCATCTCACCGACCTCGCCATTTACTCGGGCACCGAACTCGCCCACCGCAGCGGGGTGTCGAAGGCCACGGTGTCGCGGCTGTTCCGGCGACTCGGCTTCGAGAACGCCCAGGAGGTGCGGGAGCACGCGCGGTCGCTGCGCTCGTCGGGGGTGCCGGTCGGGGGAGCGACGCCCGGGGCGTCGGCCGATCTCAGCGCCCACCTGGTGCGCGAGGTGGAGAACCTTCGGCGCTGCCTCGACTCGCTCGGCCCGGAGCGACTCGAGCAGGCGATCTCGCTGCTCGTCAACAGCCGTTCCGTGGTGGTCGTGGGCATGCGCAACAGCTTCGCGCCGGCGCTGCACCTGCGCGAGCAGCTGGCGCAGGCGCGCACGGGCGTGCTGCTCGCGCCCCAGCCCGGCCAGACCATCGCCGAGGAGTTCGCCGACCGGGATGCGCGCGACGTCGCCGTGGTCTTCGGGTTCCGCCGACGGCCGGCGGGCTTCGCGCGGCTGGTGCAGGGAATCGCGGCGCGCGGCGTGTCCGTGCTGCTGATCGGAGACGCGTCGGCCAGGCGGTACGCCGAGTTCGCGCAGCTGTGGCTCGAGTGCCCGATCGACAGCGTGACCCCGCTCGACAGCTACGCGAGCGCGATGAGCCTCGTCAACGTGCTCGCCTCGGGCGCGCTCGCCGCGCGGCCCCGCGACGCCCGCACGCGCATCGCCGCCATCAACACGCTGTACGACGCCTTCGGCGAGTTGGAGTAGCGCCTCCCGGGTTCGGGTGCCTGGCCCCGTCGCCGGGCACCCGCATCCGTGGTTCTAGCGCACGGCCTCGGCGAGCTTGGCGGGGATCTCGGTGGCGGTCATGCGGATGACGTAGGCGGGGCGATCGCGCTCGAAGCGCCAGCTCTCGTCGAGGGTGCCGGCGTCGACCGCGTCGAAGCCGAACTCGTCGAGCAGCGTGGCCACGAGCTGCTTCGCCGTGGCGTCGTCGCCGGCGATGGGCAGCGCGCGGCGGTCGGGGGTTCCGGTGGCCGACCCCGTGGTGGTGAGATCGGCGGCCATGATGTTGTTGAACGCCTTCACGACATTCGAGCCCGGCAGGTGCGCCTGCAGCAGTCCCGACACGGTCGCCTCACCGGCGTCGAGCACCGGGATGCGTCCGTCGCGCTCGAAGTAGTAGTTGTTCGTGTCGACGACCACCTTGCCCTCGAGCGGTGCGACCGGCACCTGCTCGTAGGCCTTCAGCGGAACAGTCACCACGACCAGGTCGCCCGCCGCAGCCGCTTCCTCGGGCGTACCCGCGATGGCCTGGGGGCCGAGTTCGGCCACGAGGTCGGTGAGGGTCTCGGGCCCGCGAGAGTTGCTGAGCACGACCGAGTAGCCGTGGGCGACGGCGAGTCGCGCGAGTTGGCCTCCGATGTTGCCCGAGCCGATGAATCCGATGGTGGTGAGTCCTGTTGCGGTCATGCAGAGCCCAACCCGTGTCACTCGCGCGGTGTTCCCGATTCCCGGCCGGCTCGCAGGGGGACGTCGACCGGCTCGTCGCTGGGTCCGACGCCGGGCTCGTCGACGGGCTCGTCGATGTCGTCGCCTCCGCCGAGGTCGGTGCAGTCGACCTCGTCGACGCCGTGCGCGCGGAGGTACGGGCGCGCCCCGCGGTCTCCGGTGAGGGAGGCGGCGAGGTTCGCGAGGTGGTCGGTTCCGACGAGCACCGGATGCCCGGGCCGGCCGTCGTAGACCGCCTGGCGCAGGGCGGTGCGCAGGGAGGGCGGCTCGAGCAGGCGTGCGACGGATGCGGCGGTCAGGCGGGGGAGGTCGACGAGGGTGATGAGGGCGGCGTCGGAGGTGGAGGCGTCGACGGAGTCGAGGCCGGTTCGGAGCGAGGCGGAGAGGCCGGCGTGCCAGTCGGATGCTTCGACGACCGTGATCGGCACCTCGGAACTGCTGCCCGGGATAGTTCGCCCGTGAGCGCCTCGTGTGGCCAGGTCTCCCGCCTCGGAGGCGAGCAGCGCGCGCGCGGCGAGCAGCTCGCGCGCTTGGGCGGCGCACGCCCCGAGCACGACGACGACCGCGGAGCAGCCGCCCTCGACGAGCGTGCGGATGCCGCGCCTCAGCCACGGCTCACCCGTCTCGGGGTCGGTGACGAGCGCTTTCGGCAGCCCCATGCGCGTGCCCGCGCCGGCGGCGAGCAGCACCCCTGTCGCCCTGCCGCGGGTGGGCTCGGTGGCATCGGGGTGCATGGTGCTCATCGTAAACTCGAGTCATGACACGCGTGGTGGATTCGGGGGAGTTGCGCGACGCGCTGAGGTCGTGCCTGGCGGTCGATCGCTTCGTCGACGAGGTCGCCGGGGCCGCGCCCTTCGTCTCGCACGACGAGCTCCTCGCCACCGCCGACGCCGTGGCCCGCACGCTCACCCCGGCCGAGGTCGACGCCGCGCTCGCCCACCACCCGCGCATCGGCGAGCGGGCGCAGGGCGACGGGCAGTCGCAGCGCTTCAGCCGCTCGGAGCAGTCGTCGGCCGAGGCCTCGGATGCGACCCTCGCCCAGGCGATCACCGACGGCAACGCCGCCTACGAGGAGCGCTTCGACCGCGTGTTCCTCATCAGGGCGGCAGGGCGGGGACGCGCCGAGATCCTCACCGAACTCACCCGCCGGCTCCAGCTCGACGACGCCACGGAGGCGGCTACGGTCGCGTCGGAGCTTCACGACATCACCCTGCTGCGGCTGGCTACCCTCTACCCGCCCACCGCAGCATCCGGAACCGGGGCGACCGCAGCATCCGGTGCCTCACCCCTCGCCGAAGGAGACGCATGAACGCCCACGCCCGCAGCAAGGTGACGACGCACGTGCTCGATTCGGGCATCGGGTTGCCGGCGGCGGGGGTGCCGGTGCGGCTCGAGCACGACGACCTCGGGAACTGGGTGATGATCGCGTCGGCCGAGACCGACGCCGACGGGCGCGCCACCGCGCTCGGCCCCACCGAGCTGCCCGCCGGGCGCTACCGCCTCAGCTTCGACACCGAGGTGTACTTCCACGAGCAGGAGGTCCGCGCGTTCTACCCCGAGGTGCAGATCGTGTTCGAGCTCACCGACCCCGCCGCGCACTACCACGTGCCGCTCCTGCTGAGCCCCTTCGCCTACTCGACGTACCGGGGGAGCTGACCCCCCGCCCCTGACCACCTTTTTGCGGACAAAGTCCGTCCGAATGTGGTTTCGGACGGACTTTGTCCGCAAGAAAGCGACGGCGCGGCCTACGCGAAGCCGCCGGCGATGTCCCAGGCCGGGCCGGCGGGGGGTGCGTCGTCGCGGAGCACGGAGGCCTGGATGAGGCCGTAGGGGCGGTCGTCGGCGTTGAACACCTCGTTGTCGTTGGCGACGCCGAAGGGCGAGAGGTCGTAGAGGAAGTGGTGCTTGTTGGGCGCCGCCATCCTGATCTCGGCGAGGAACGGGTAGGCCTCGAGCACGGCCTTGCCCATCTCGTACAGCGTCTGCTGGAGGGCGAGCGAGTGCAGCGAGGCGAACACCGACACCATCGTCTGCTTGATGCCGGCGTAGGTGGCCTCCCAGTCGATCGACTCCCACCCCTCGGCCGGCTCGAAGAACCGCCACTTGGCCACCAGCGAGGTCGCCATGATGCGGTCGGTCGTCGGCTGCAGCAACGTGTAGGAGTTCTCGAGGAAGTCCTTGAACTCCGACCCCGTGGTCTTCAGCAGCACGAGCTCCTTGAAGCCGCCGATGACCCAGGTCTTCTGCTCGGCGCCCTTGCCCTCCACCGTGATGGCGGCGGTGCGCACCTCCTGGCCCTTGCGCACGAACGCGTGGTCGTGCTCCACGCCGTCGACGACGGCGCGCTCCCAGGCGTACTCCTCGATCTCGATGCGGGCTCCCGAGACCGGCTCGACGTCGTCGACGAAGTGGGTGCCGAGCACGAGCCCGTAGCTCTCGATCGAGGTGAGCCCCTTCTCCTTCGCGTAGGAGTAGGCGGTCTGCTTCTGCGTGTCGGTGGGCAGCACAGCACTCTGGTCGCCCACGAGGTGCGCCGCGTCGAAGGCTCCGCGCAGCGCGGTCGAGACGTTCACGTCGTGGATCTCATGCCGCGCGGTGTCGCGGTACACCCTCACGATGCGGTTCTCCGCCTTGCCGTACTGGTGCGGTCCGAGGACGATCGACATGCTCTCCTGCTCACTGCGCACCGGGTCGCATGAGTGGTGCGCGCCTCAAGTCTTGCGCCTGCCCTCACCGCCGAAGAACGGATGCGCGGGGCCGCCGCCTGATTTTACGATCTGTTTACAAGGGGGTTCACTCGGTGGAACGGCCGTCGAGCCCGGCGCCAGGACGGGTGAGCAGTCGCCCGCTCGGCACCCGCTCGGGCGCACCCGGGCGGTCGCCCGCGACGTGCACGACCTCACCCGCGAGCCACGTGGTGTGTACCACGCCGTGGAGCGTGCTGCCGTCGTAGGCCGACACCTTGTTCTTGTGCTCGAGCTCGTCGGCGGCGACCACGAAGGTCTCCTCGGGTGCGAAGGCGACGAGGTCGGCGTCGGCGCCGACCGCGATCGCACCCTTCGAGGCCAGCCCCACGAGCGCCGCCGTGTTCACGGCCATCCACCCCAGCACCCGCTCGAGCGGGATACCGCGCTCGCGCGCCGCCGTCCACACCGCGGGGAACGACAGCTGCAGCCCCGAGATGCCGCCCCAGGCCTCGGCGAAGTCGCCGGAGCCGGCGAACTTGAGCTCGGCGGTGGAGGGGGAGTGGTCGCTCGCGATGAGGTCGATGGCGCCGTCGAGCAGCCCCTCCCAGAGCAGGTCGCGGTTGCCCTCGTCGCGGATGGGCGGGCAGCACTTGTAATGCGTCGCCCCGTCGGGGATGTGCTCGGCCGAGAAGCTCAGGTAGTGCGGGCAGGTCTCGGCGGTGATGGGCAGGCCCTCCGCCTTCGCGGCCCGCAGCGCGTCGAGGGCGCGTGCGCTGGAGAGGTGCAGGATGTGCGCTCGGGCGCCCGTGGCGCGCACCCCCGCGATGACGTGGGCGATCGCATCCTCCTCCGAGAGGTCGGGGCGCGAGGCCACGAAGTCGAGGTAGCCCGGCCCACCGGGAGACGCGGAGGCGACGGCGTCGAGCACGTCGGGGTCTTCGGCGTGCACGATGAGCAGCCCGCCGAAGCCGGCGATCTCGGCGAGGGCGGCGTTCAGCTGCTCGGTGCCGAGGTGGGGGAACTCGTCGACACCCGAGGGGGAGAGGAAGCACTTGAACCCGAACACCCCCTCGTTCCAGAGCGGCTCGAGGCCGCCGAGGCTCGACGGGATGGCGCCGCCCCAGAAGCCCACGTCGACCCGCGCCTGCGGCGCCGCGGCGGAGCGCTTGAGCTCGAGCGCCTCGACGGTGGTGGTGGGCGGGATGCTGTTGAGCGGCATGTCGACGATGGTCGTGACGCCGCCCGCGGCGGCCGCCCGTGTTCCCGTGTCGAAGCCCTCCCACTCGGTGCGCCCCGGCTCGTTCACGTGCACGTGGGTGTCGACGATGCCCGGCACGAGCACCTGACCCTCGGGCAGGGTGACCACCTGGTGCGCCGGGACCTCCTCGTCGAACTCGGCGATCGCAGCGACCACCCCGTCGCGCACCGCGATGGAGGCGGCCCGCCACTCGCCGTCGACGAAGACGGTCTCGGCATGCACGACCAGGTCGTAGGGGTTGCTCATCGATGACTCCTCGCTCTGGTGCCGGTACCTCGTGGCCGGTGCTCCCCACCACCTTAGGGCGACCCTCCGACAGCCCGGTGCCGCTGGAACACGGCGCGAGCCCTCGCTGAAACACCCCCGTCACAGCGCGTGGCTACCATGACCGGATGAGCGTGACGACCGAGCTGCGGGAGGCCTGTCCCAAACACATGGAGTACGGCCCGTGCGGGGGCGTCGACTTCGACGGCAGCTGCGAGGTGGGCGCGTTCCGCTGCGTGTTCCTCGACCTGCCGACCGTGCGCTGGAAGGGCGGGGGAGAAGGCCCCGACGAGAACTCGCCGACAGCACCACGGCACGGAGCGTCGGCGATGCGCGACCTGCTCGCCACCCGGCAGGTCGTCGTCGCCGACTTCCCGGGCCGCGCCCTCGACCGCGCGTCGCTCGAGGAGTGCGTTGACGCCCTCGCCGGCCGCGTCGACGCCGTGCTCGCGGGCGACTCCGGCCGCAGCCGCGTGCAGTTCTCCCCGGCCTACCGGGCCCACCTCATCCAGCAGCGCGGCCTGCCCGTGTGGACGGGTCTGAACTGCCGCGACCGCAACCGCGTCGCCCTCGAGGGCGAGCTCGCCGGTCTCGCCGAGGTGGGCGTCGCCGCGGTGCACTGCGTGACCGGCGACCACACCCTCACCGGCGACCGCCCTGACGCGAAGCCGGTCTTCGACCTCGACTCCACCCGGGTCGCCGCGCTCGCCCGGCGTGCGGGGCACCTCGTCTCGGTCGGCGAGTCCCCGACGACCCCGCCGCACGACCGCCGCGCCGCCCGGCTCGCCGAGAAGGTGCGGGCGGGCGCAGAGATCTGCTTCGTCAACCACGCCGGCGGTGCCGAGCCCGTGCGCCGCTTCATCGCCGAGAGCCGGGATGCGGGCGCCGCCCCGGGCTTCATCGCCTGCGTTCCGATGGTGGTCGACCACGGCAGCGCCGCCCTGCTCCGCTCGTTCACCACGCTCGTGCTCCCCGAGGGGTTCCTCGACGGCATCCTCGCCTCCAGCGACCCCCGCCGCGCGGGGATCGACGCGGCGCTCGTCCTCAGCGAGCGGCTGCTCGAGCTCGACGGCGTCGTGGGCGTGAACCTCTCGGGCGGGGCCGCCGACGGGCACGAACGCGAGTTCGCCGAAGCGCTCGCCGAGGTCGCCGATCGGCTGCAGCTCGGGGCCCCCGGAGCGTCGGCGGCGAGCCCTAAGCTGACACCATGAGTGACCAGACACAATCCGGAACAAGCTCCCACCCCGCGGTCGTCACAGTCGGCCAGTACCTCGCCACCCGCCTCGTGCAGCTGGGCGCCGACCACGTGTTCGGCCTGCCCGGCGACTTCAACCTGAGCCTCCTCGATCAGATGGTGACGGTCGACGGGTTCACCTGGGTGGGCTCCACGAACGAGCTGAACGCCGCGTATGCCGCCGACGGCTACGCCCGCCTTCGCCGCGGCATCGGCGCCCTCGTCACCACCTTCGGGGTGGGTGAGCTCTCGGCCATCAATGGCGTGGCCGGCAGTTTCTCCGAAGACGTGCCCGTCGTGAAGATCACGGGCATGCCGTCCACCACCGCGCGTGCCGCGGGCCTCCACCTCCACCACACCCTCATCGACGGCGACTACGACCACTTCTTCCGCGCCTATCGCGAGGTCACCGCATCCGCCACCATCGTCAAGGCAGCCACCGCCACGCGCGACATCGACGCCGCGCTCATGACGGCCCTCCGCGAGTCGAAGCCGGTGTACCTCGGCATCCCCGCCGACGTCGCCGTCGCCCCGGTGCCCTCGGCCAATCTGCGGTCACCCCTCGTGGCAGCGACATCGGATGCGGGGGAGCTCGCCCGCTTCACCGCAGCCCTCGAGGAGGCGGTCGCCGAGCATCCGCGCGTGACGCTGCTCGTCGGCCCGCAGGTGCACCGCACCTCGCAGGAGCCGCTCATCCGCAGCATCGCCGACCACGACGGGGTGTACGTGGCGTCGCAGAACATGTCGAAGGCGGTGCTCGACGAGTCGCACCCCGCCTCGCTCGGCACCTACATGGGTGCCTTCACGCGTATCGAGGAGGCACGCGACGCTGTCGACCAGGCCCCGCTGCTCGTGCTCGCCGGCACCGTGATGAGCGACTTCCTCACCGGGTTCTTCACGCAGCGCTTCGACGAGCAACAGGCCGTCGAGCTCGGTCTCACCTCGGCCCGCATCGCCGACACCACCTTCTACGGCGTGCGGCTCACCGACTCGCTGGCGGCGCTGCACGAGGTGCTGGGCCGGTCTGAGCGGCCCGCCGTGGTGCCGGTCGGGCACCCGCCGGTTCCCGACGCCGACGCACCGGTGCCGGGCAAGGCGCTCAGCCAGGAGTACTTCTGGGGTGCGGTGCAGAACTGGCTGCGGCCGGGCACGACGGTCATCGCCGACGCCGGCACCTCCTTCTACGGCGCGCTCGACCTGGTGCTGCCCGACGATTCGGCGCTGCTCGGGCAGCCGGTGTGGTCGGCCATCGGCTACACGGTGCCGGCGACGCTCGGCGCCTGCGTCGCCGCTCCCGGCCACCGGGCCGTGCTGTTCGTGGGCGACGGTGCGGCGCAGCTCACCGTGCAGGAGCTCGCCACCATCCTGCACCGCGGCTTCACACCGGTGATCTTCCTGCTCAACAACGACGGGTACACGGTGGAGCGCAAGATCCAGAGCCCCTCGGCCGTCTACCAAGACATCACGCCGTGGGACTGGACGCTCATCCCCGCCGCGCTCGGGGCAGGCGACCGGGTGCTCACCACGACGGCCCGCACCGAAGACGAGCTGGCCGACGCCCTCTCGCTCGCTCACTCCGCCGACGACAAGGCCGTGCTGGTGGAAGTGGTGCTGCCGAAGCTTGACTCGCCGCGCCTGCTGACCGTGCTGACGGATGCGATCGCCGCCGCCGCGAAGGCCGCCGCGGCGCGCTGAGGTGGGGTGCGGGCGGCGGCGCGGCGCTGCGCGGTGGGCGCGTGCCCCGACGTGAGTGGGATGCCCGGCGCGGGGACGTTGCCGCGCGCTGAGGTGGCGGTGCCTCAGCCGGGGAGGATCGTCTCCGTCCACTCCCCGGAGGCGGAGAGCGCGAACTCCACGCGCCGTGACGCGGTGTCGGGGTCGCCGTGCCAGAAGGTGAGCCGCACGGGCTTCACCACGAAGCCCGCCCACGTCTCGGGCGCGCTCAGCGTGCCCTCCGGGTGCTCGGCCGCGAACTCCGCCCACCGCGCGAGGCGTTCCTCCTGGTCGAGCGCGGCAAGCTCGGGTGTGTTGAGCCAGGCCAGCAGCTGCAGATAGCGCGAGCGGTGGGCGTAGGCCCGGTCGAGCTCGTCGGCGGATGCGGGGCTCACGTCGCCCTGCACCACCAGTTGGCGGCCGGGCCATACCAGCGTCAGCACCGCCCGCGGGTTCGCCGTCACCTCGGCGACCTTCCGCGAGCGCGAGTCGGTGTGAAAGTAGAAGCCCTCGTCGTCGTACTCCGACAGCAGCACCGACCGCGCATCCGGGTAGCCCGACGAGTCGACGGTGCCGAGCGTCATCAGCGGTCGCACCGGGTCGTCGTTGGCGGGAAGCCACTCCGCGAGGAGCGCCTCGGCCGCGCCCGGTCGGCTCACGAGGCGGCCTCGGCAGGCGTCGCCCCGCCGGCCGCGTCGAAGCGGGCGATCTCGGCGAAGGCGGCCACCGCATCCGTCACCGATGCGTCGAACAGCTGCTCGCCGTAGGCGGCGTTCGCGCCGGTCGGGTCGCCGAGCGTGCCGTTCGTGGCGAAGTCGTTCGATAGCCAGCCGAAGGTCACCCGCTTGCGGAAGCCGATGTGCTCGTACTCGGCGAGGTGGGCGGGAACGCTCGGTTCGGCGACCGCGAGGTCGACCAGCTCGGGGCGCAGGTGCTGCACGAGCGAGGTCTCGGCGTGGCCGGCGTGGATGCCGAGCCCGAGTTCTTCGGGGCCGTCGTGGTCGCCGGGCGGCACGGTGGCGCCCATGAGGAAGGTCTGCAGCCCGAAGCGGCGGCGCAGCTCCCGGCAGGCCACCTGCAGCAGGGCGAGGTTGCCGCCGTGGCCGTTGAAGAACACGAGCTTCTTCGCCGGTGTGGCGGCGATCGAGTTGCCGAGCTCGACGACGGTCTGCATGAGGGTGTCCCAGCTGATCCACATCGTGCCGGGGGCCCAGTGGTGCTCGTCGGACTTCGTGTAGGCGATCGTGGGGAGGATCCACACGTCGAGGCCCTGCGCGGCAGCCGCATCGACAGCCGCGTTCGCGACGCTGTCGGCGATGAGGTAGTCGGTCAGGAGCGGCAGGTGCGGCCCGTGGTACTCGATCGCCCCGGTGGGCAGCACGATGACGGAAATCGGGCTGAGGGCCGCGGCCGCGGCATTGCCGGAGAGCTCGGCGAGCTTGCGGGTGGTCGTCATGGTGGTCACGCCTTCTTGCCGGCGGTGGTGAGGGTGCCGGGTGCCGGAAGCTTCCCCGGGTTGAGGAGCCCGTCGGGGTCGGTGGTGCCGGCGAGTTCACGGGTGCGCTCGACGTTCCAGTCGACGAACCACTGGTGCGGGCTGTGGTAGCCGACGTCGATGGCGGTGAGCCGGTCGAAGCCGGCGTACACCTCCTCGGCGCTCACGTAGGGCGCGGCCAACATGCCGATGGGGTGGTCGCGCTGCGCCTCGATGTGCAGCATCGCTCCCGGGTAGGCCTGATGCACCTCGTCGAGCCGCTCCACGAGCGCGGCTCCCGAGACCTCGACGTGGAAGTAGGTCTCCGGCGACGACTTCTGCAGCCACTCGATGGGGTGGTTGTAGCTCAGCATCGAGATCTTGACGGTGGCCTGCGGCCCCTCGCGCACCTCTTCGACGCGACCGCCCGCGCCCTCGACGAGGGCGGTGGCCGCAGCGACGGTGGAGGGGTCGAGGATGGCGCGGAGCGACGCCCGGTCGCGCGGGATGGCGGGGTCGGCGGGCAGCGCGTTGGCGATGGTGGGCAGGTCGGCCGAGACGAGCCGCGGGGTGGGCTCCAGCCAGCCGATCTCACGGATGATGCCGGTGGCGTTCTCGAAGGCCGGGAAGCTCGCGTAGAACCCGACCCACTCCTGAACGGGCTCGAGAGCGATCGTGGCGCGGGCGATGATGCCCGCGGTGCCGTAGGTGTGCACGTAGGGCTGGGCCTCCTCGCCCTCCACGTGCACGAGCTCGGCCACGGGGGAGGCGTAGACCACGTCGAGGCCGAGCACGTAGTCGCCGCTCATGTTGCTGCCGTGCTTGATCGAGCCGGTGCCTCCGGAGCCGCCGGAGAGGAAGCCGCCGAGGCTCGACTGGGCGGTGGAGGGGTACATGAGGATCTGCTGGCCGGCGTCGCGCGCCGCCTGCTCGATGGTGATCATGGGGGTGCCCGCCTCGGCGGTGAGGTAGCCGTCGCCCACCTCGACGATCGCACGTGCCTTCGACATGTCGAGCACGAGGCCGCCCTGCATCGGGATGGCCTGCCCGTAGTTGCCGGTGCCCTTGCCCCGCGGGGTCACCGCGACACCGTGGCGTACGGCGGCGGCGACGGTCTCGGCGATCTGCTCGGCGCTCGCCGGAAAGGCGACGAGGTCGGCGAGGCCGAGGGGCAGCTGCTCGCTCAGGATGGGCGACATCTTCGCGCCGTCGAGCGAGGCCTTCTCGCGCCCGCGCAGTTCGGTGGTGACGCCTCGCGGGCCGAGGAGGGAGACGAGCTCGTCGGCGAGGGCGATGATCTGTTCGGCGGTGGCGGTCATGGTCGGCGGTCCTTTGCAAGCGAAACGGGTGGTGCGGGCGGTGCGGATGCGGTGCAGACGGAGCAGGGCGGCCTGCGGCGAGGGAGAGCCCACGCCGCAGACCGCCCTCGGGTGCTACTTGAGGCCGATCGAGGTGTCGATGTACTCGTTGGTGTAGAGGTCGGCGGTGGTGAGGCCGTCGGCCGGCGCGGTGCCGAGGTCGGTGAAGACCGGGGTGGTCTTCTCGAGCAGCTCGGCGACGCGCGCCTCGTCGAAGTCGCCGAGGGTGTCGTTCTCGCCGTTGCCGACGATGCCCTCGTCGATCATGGTCTTCACCGAGTAGTCGGCGACGCCCTGCGAGTACACCCAGCCGGTGTCGAATTGGTCGACCAGGTCGAGGATGAGTGAGTTGGTCTTCGCCGGGTCGGCGAAGTAGTCGACCTCGGCCTGCTGCAGCACGGGCACGAGCGCCTTGAAGCACTCGCTGTTGGCCTCGAGGTCGTCGGACCGCGTCGCCATCGCCGACATGTAGAAGGGGTAGCCGGTGTCGTTGATGAGCTGGTAGGCGACCGGCTTCATCCACGAGTCGACCTCGTTCTCGTAGATGTACGGCTCTGCGGAGGCGAAGCCCTGCTGCGCATCCTTGCCGGCCGAGGCGATGAACGACGCGGGGGTGCCGTCGTAGGAGCCGTCGGCCTGGGCCTCGGGCACGATGCCCGCGGCCATCAGGTACTCCATGTAGGCGGAGCCGCCGAAGTAGCGGATGACGGCGCCGTCGGCGACGATGTCCTGCACGGTCTTCGCGTCGGGGTGGCTCTCCGGGTCCCACATGATCATGAGCGGGCTGATGTCGAGCGGGGCGAACACGGCGGTGGTGGGCATCTCGGCCGAGAGCTGGATCGACTCGTCGGTCGAGACGTAGCCGAGCAGGATGTCGGGGTCGGTGTACATCTGGCTGGTCACGGTCTGGAAGCCGATGGCCGGGCCGCCGGAGCGGATCTCGACGTCGACGCCGGTGTACTCGCCGCTCGACATGAGCGGACCCGAGACGAGCTTGTTGGCGGCGTCGACGGTGTAGTCGTCGCCGAGCATCTGGTAGAGGTGGCCGTGCTCGGCCTCGGGGTTCCAGTCGGTCTGGATGACGACCTTCGCCGGGCAGCCGGCGGCGGCGAGGTCGGTGGAGCCGATGGTGAGGTCGGCGGAGGGGGTCGAGTCGGTCGCCGACGAGCCGCTCGAACAAGCGGTGAGGGCGACCGCGGTGACCGCGGTGAGGCCCACGGTGAGGGCGAGCCTGGATCGGGTGCTGCGCATGGCTACTCCTTGGGTTCTGTGCTGCAGGGTGATGCGGAAGGGATGGTGCTGTGGTGCGGGTGGAAAGACCGGGTCAGCTGGCGCTCGGTGCCGATTGTCAGCTCGCGCTCCGTGCCGATTATCAGCTAGCGCTGAAGTCGTACCACTTGCCGACGACGCGCTTGCCGAGCCAGCCGAAGAAGGCGAAGATGACGACGCCGAAGAGGCTGGCGGTGATGATCGCCGCGAACAGCTCGGCCGACTGCACGCGGGACTGGTAGTTCGAGATGAGCGAGCCGAGGCCCGGCTCACCGCGACGGAAGAAGTAGTCGCCGACGATCGCGCCGACCACCGCGAGGCCCGCCGAGATGCGCATGCCGGCGAAGATCGCGGGAAGCGCTGCCGGGAACTCGAGCTTGGTGAGCACCGTCCAGCGCGACGCCTTCTGCAGTTGGAACAGCTCGCGCTGGCCCTTGTCGACCGACTGCAGCCCGAACAGGGTGTTCGACACCATCGGGAACAGCGCGATCATGACGCAGACGATGATGCGCGCCGGGTAGTCGAAGCCGAACCAGAACCCGATGAGGGGCACCAGCGCGAGGATCGGGATGCACTGCAGGATGACGGCGTAGGGGAAGGTGGAGCGCTCGATCCAGCGCGCCTGCGACATCGCCACCGCCCAGGCGATGCCGATCACGATGGCGATGGCGAGGCCGACCAGCGCGACGACGGCGGTGCGGCCGAGCGCGATCATGATGTCGCCGAACACGTCGGGCTGGAAGAACGCCTCGGTGAAGATCTCGTGCGGCGGCGGCAGCAGGAAGCGGCGCTTCTCGTCGAGGAAGACGTACGACACCAGGTACCAGAGCGCGATGATGCCCAGGGCGACGAGGATGGGCGGCACCCAGGTGGCGCTCTTCTTGCGCCCCGAGGTGACGGTGGCGGGCCGCATGAGGGTGCGGTTCTTCGGCGGAGCCGGAGGGGTGGTGGTCATGCTGTCATGCCTCCTAGTGGTGGCCTTCTCGGAGGGCGTGGGAGACCTTGCCGCAGAGCTCGGCGAACTCCGCGGTGAAGCGGATCTCGGGGTCGCGCGGGAAGGGGAAGTCGACGGGGAAGGTGTCGACGATCTTGCCGGGGCGACCCGACATGACGACCACCTTCGTGGAGAGGTAGACGGCCTCGGAGACCGAGTGGGTGATGAACAGGCCGGCGAACTGCTGCTCGGTGAACAGCTTGATGAGCTCGTCGTTGAGACGCTCGCGGGTGATCTCGTCGAGGGCTCCGAACGGCTCGTCGAACAGGAACAGCTCGGGGTCGAGCGTGAGCGAGCGGGCGAGCGAGGTGCGCATCTTCATGCCGCCCGAGAGCGTCTTCGGCAGGTGCTTCTCGAAGCCCTTGAGGCCCACCAGCTCGATCGCCTCGGCGGCGGTCTTGCGGCGCGCGGCCTTCGGGATGCCGTTCAGTTCGGCGAGCAGCTCCACGTTCGACTGCACGTCGCGCCAGGGCAGCAGGGTGGCGTCTTGGAAGACGTACCCGATGCGGGTGGTGTCGACCTCGGTGACCCCTTCGGTGGCCGGGGTGAGACCGGAGGCGATGCGCAGCAGTGTCGACTTCCCGCATCCGGAGGGCCCGACGACCGTCACGAACTCGCCGCGGTTCACGGTGAGGTCGACTCCCGAGAGGGCGGTGGTGCCGTTCGGGAAGGTCATCGCGACGTCTTCGAAGTGCAGCAGCTGGTCGGTCTTCGTGGAAGGCGCGGCTGTCGGTGGGGCGATGGTCATGGTGCTTCTCACCTCGTTTCGAGAAGGGATTCGGCGGCGGGCACGGTCGGCTGACCGGTCGTCGTGAGGGTGTCGGGGAGGGCGATGCGACGCGTGACCTCGCTGTGGGCGACGAGCCGGCCGCGGTGCACCACGTAGCGGTCGCCCGAGGCCTCGCCGATCACCTGCGAGAGCGTGGTGCCCCGCACGGCGAGCAGCTCCGCCTTCGCGCCGACCGCGACTCCCGCGGCGGGCAGGCTCATCACCGAGCGGGCCCCGTCGCTCACCGCGGCGTAGGCCTCGTCGAGCGTGAGGTGCCCTGCGGTGACGAGCAGCGATGCCGTCTCGAGGGCGTCGCTTCGGCCGACCGGGTTGAAGGGGTCGCGCACGTTGTCGGCGCCGGCGCCGAGCCGGGCTCCGGCCTCGAGCAGGTCGCGCACCGCGGTGAGACCGCGCGGGGTGGCGACCGGATGCTCCCAGCCCTGCAGGTAGAGGTTGGTGATGGGGAGGCTCACGATGCCGATGTCGCTGGCGACGATCTCGGCGATCACCTCGGCCAGCTCGGCGCGCTCGAGGGTGCCGAGCCGCACGCAGTGCCCGGCGGTCACCGGGCGCTCGGCCGGCCAGTCGCGCACGACCGCGGCCAGGGTGCGCAGGGTGAGTGCGCCGTCGAGGCTCTCGTCGGTGTGCATGTCGACGCCGATGCCGCGCCGGGTGGCGATGGCGAGCAGGCGCCGGAGGTCGGCGTCGGGGTCGTCGGCGAGGTGGGGTGCGCCGCCGACCAGGTCGACACCGAGGTCGAGCGCCTCGTACACGTGCTCGGTCGCGGCGTGAGGGCCGGCGAGCGCGGCGAGCTCGAGGTCGACGAGGTCTTTCAGCTCCTCGCGCACCTGCACTAGGGCACGCACGCCGCGCATCGGCTCGTCACCCATCAGGATGTCGACGTGACAGCGGATCGCCGTGGTGCCGTTGGAGAGCATCGCGAGCGCCTGGCGGCGTGCCCGGTCGGCGATGTCGTCGACGGTCATGCCGGCCGAGTAGCGCTTCCACGACTCGATGGCGAGGCCGAGGTCGCCCATGGGCGGGTCGATGAGATCCCAGGAGAGCGCCTTGTCGAGGTGGGCGTGGGGCTCGGCGGGTGCGGTGAGCAGGAGGAAGCCGCTGAGATCGAGGGTGAGGCCGGAGGGGCCGGGTGCGTCAGCGTCGTGGCGACGATCGCCCGAACCGGCGGGCGTGGCCGGGGAGACCGAGACGACCGTGTCGCCGGCGATCTCGACGTCGACCAGGGAGCCGTCGGCGAGGGTCGCGTTGGTGATGGTGGCGAGCTGTGCGGGGAGGGTCTCCACGGTGCTTCCCTCCTTGCTGCGCGGCGCGGGGCCGACGTCGGTGATGTTGATGGGCTCAACACCGGCCACGCTACGGAGAGCGCGTTTCCATCACGTAACGCAAACATTTCCCTCTGTAAATTCCGCTCCGCGCCGATTTCGCGCGGGAGCGTCTTCGTGGTTACTGTCGTGGTGTTCCCTCGCGAACCCGGTCCCCGGCCGTTCCCGCCGGCCCGTGCGCGACCCCTTCGAAAGCGGTTACCGACCCATGTCCTCCAGCGTCGCCATCGATGAGCAGACCGTGCGCCTCGGTGCGCGCATCCGCTCGTTCCGGCTCGCCCGGGGGCTCACCCTGGTGGAGCTCGCGAAGCTCGCGGGCCTGTCGCATCCGTTCCTCAGTCAGCTCGAGCGGGGTCAGGCGAGGCCGAGCATGGTGTCGCTCGAACGCATCGCCCGGGCGCTCGGGTCGAGCCAGATCGAGCTGATCGCCGCCGCGACCGACGACCTGCTGCCTCCCGCCGGGGCGTCCCGGGTGTCGGTGGTGCACCGGCGCGAAGGGCCGCAGGGGCCGTTCGGGGGCGGTGAGGCGCGCATCCTGGTGCACGGCGACGTGTCGTTCATCCCGATGGAGTTCCGCGGTCACAACCGGGAGCTCGGCGAGTTCTACCGCCACGACGAAGACGAGTTCCTGCACGTGGTCGCGGGCCTCGTGCTCGTCGACCTCGGCGACGAGGGGGAGCACCGGCTGGAGCCGGGCGACTCGATCCACTACCGCGGCGGAACCCTCCACCGCTGGTGCTCGCTCGGCGAGGGCGAGTACCACCTGTTCATCGTGAAAGAGCGGAGGGCCGGCGCATGACCGGTGTCACCCTGACCGAGATCGAGGCCGTCGTCACCGCGGCGGAGATGGTGGCGACCGACGTGGTGCTGCTCACCCTGCGTGCCGCTGACGGCTCGCCGCTGCCGGCCTGGACCCCGGGCGCCCACCTCGACGTGGAGGTGCAGCCCGGCGTCGAGCGCCAGTACTCGCTCTGCGGCGACCCCGCCGACCGGAGCGTCTACCGGGTCGCCGTGCTGCGCGAGCCCGACGGCCGGGGCGGCTCGCTGCACCTGCACGCCCACGTCGCCGAGGGCTCGACGCTGCGCGTGCGCGGGCCGCTCAACCACTTCGCGCTCTCGCTGCCACCGGCGTCGACGCCCCTCCTGCCGCACTACGTGTTCGTGGCGGGAGGCATCGGCATCACGCCCATCCTGCCCATGGTGCACGCCGTCGCGGCGGCGGGCGTGTCGTGGGAACTGCACTACGCGGGCCGGTCGCTCGAGCGCATGCCGTTCGTCGACGAACTCGTGACCTCGTACGGCTCCTCGGTGTCGGTGTATACGCCCGAGCACGGTCGCCGGCTCGATCTCTCGTCGCTCGACGGCGGCTCGGTCTCGCGCCCGGTCGCGGTGTACTCCTGCGGGCCGGCACGGATGCTCGCCGAGCTCGAAGAGGTCGCCTCGGCCGCAGCGTGGCCGTCGGGCACCCTGCACCTCGAGCGCTTCGAGGCGAAGCAGATGACCGAGCCGGTGCGGCACGAGGCCTTCGAGGTGGAGCTCGAGCTGTCGGGGCTGACCGTGGAGGTGCCGCCCGACCGGTCGATCCTCGACGTCGTGGAGGAGGCCGGGGTGCTCGTGCTCTCGTCGTGCCGGGAGGGCACCTGCGGCACCTGCGAGACGCCCGTGGTGTCGGGGGAGGTCGATCATCGCGACTCCGTGCTCACCCCCGACGAGCAGGAGGCGAACGAGGTGATGATGATCTGCGTGTCGCGGGCGGCGTGCCCGCGGCTGGTGCTGGAGATTTAGGGGGCGCGGGGTCGCGTCGGAACGGGGCGGGCGAGGGCGATCGACCGGCTAGCGTGCGGCGAGGAGCGCCCGCAGCTCGGCAGCGATGGCGCGGTCGTCGTCGGCGACCAGCCGGTAGTCGCGCACGACCACTTCCCCCGCTACGACCACGTGCTTGGGGCGCCGTCCGGGCGAGGCCCAGAGGAGGCCCGCCAGCGGATCGGCGACTCCCGCGTCGGCGACTCCCGACACGTCCCACACGCAGAGGTCGGCGGCCGCGCCGGGGCGCAGGTGCCCGAGTTCCGTCCTGCCGAGCCCGAGTGCCGAGCCCTCGGTCGCCATGCCGAGCACGGTGCGCGCGTCGAGGGGGCGCCCGGCGAGCGGGGCGACCTGCATCGCCAGGCGAGCGTCGGCCAGCAGGTGCCCGGCGTCGTTGCTGCCGCCACCGCTCGTGCCGAGTCCGACGGGTACACCCGCGTCGAGCAGCGCGGCGACCGGGGCGATGCCCCAGCCCATGGGCAGGTCGCAGCCCGGGGCGTGGGTCGCGGTGACCCCGTTCGCGGCGAGCAGCGCGATCTCGTCGTCGGTGACGGCGCAGAGGTGGGCGAGGGTGACGTCGGGGGCGATCCAGCCCCACTCCTCGAGCAGCTCGATCGGGCGGCGGCCGTACTTTTCGAGGGCGATCGCCACGTCGACCTGCTCGTTCGCCTGCGTGCGCCGGCGGAGTCCGCGGCGCTCCGCCACCTCGCCGAGCAGCCTGAAGGTCGCCTCGCTGTCGCTGTGCACACCGGCGGGGCCGACTGCCAGCTGCAGCAGTCCGTCGTCGCTCACGCCGGCCACCGCATCCGGGAGCAGCGCCTCGGCGATGGCGTCGGCCGAGGCGGCGGCCTCCTCGGGGTCGTCGCGCGCCGATCCGCGCACGAAGGCGAGTCTCCCGCCGAGCTCGCGAGCGGCACCCGCCGTGGCCCGGGCGATGCCGACGGTGTCGGCTCCCGACGGCCAGGTGAGGTGGTGGTCAGCGACGGTGGTGACGCCGTTGAGGAGGCCCTCGGCGACGCCGACCCGGGCGGCCGCGCGGGCGAGCTCGGGGTCTATGCCCACGGCGGCATATGCCGCGGCCATCGTCGGCAACCACACGTGCATCGGCGCGCCGCGGGTGCCCGGAAGGGTGCGGAAGGCGCTCTGCAGGAGATGGTGGTGGGCGTTGACGAGGCCGGGAGTGATGACGCAGCCGGAGGCGTCGAGACGATCGGCAGCGGCCAGGTCGGCGGGGTCGACGGCGTGGGAGTCGAGCACGATGTCGGTCACGACGAGGCCGGTGCCCTCCACCGTCGCGTCAGGGCTCCCGCCATCGGCGCCTGAGAACGCCTCGGTGCGGGAGTCGATCATGAGGCTGACGGGGTCGTGCACGATGAGCATGCAGCCGTTCTAACACGCTCATGTGTCGTGCTGATTGCAGAGATGACGTGTTCGTTTCGGCAGCGGTGCGGGCTTCGAGCCGCACGGCTCGCGGCGTTAGGGTGAGGGCACGGCACCTCCGCTCCCGTCGCCACCCGACCCTGCGAGCTGCCCTCGACGAAGGACACCGGATGCTCGAACTCGCCGCACCCCTCCTCGCCGCACTCGCGGCGGGGGAGTCGCTCGCGGTCGCCACCGTGGTCTCGGTCGACGGCAGCGCACCGCGCGCGCTCGGCACCTCGATGGCGGTGACCGTTGCCGGGCGCGTGATCGGGAGCATCTCGGGCGGATGCGTCGAGGGCGCGGTCTACGACGTCTGCGGGCGCGTGCTCGAGTCGGGTGAACCCGAGCTGTGCGAGTTCGGATTCAGCGACGACGACGCCTTCGCCGTCGGACTCGCCTGCGGCGGCAGGCTCACGGTCTGGGTGCAGCGACTCGCACCCGACGGGCAGCCGTCGGCGGTCGAGGCGTCGCTGCGCGTGGAGCTCGAGCGGGCGCGCGACAAGCGGGCGGCGGGTATCGCTGTGGTGCTCGGTGATGGGCCGGTGCGCCTCGTGGGCGCGCACGCGCATCCGTCGTCCGAGTCCGGCGTCGCCGCCGGCGTCGCGACGGAGAGTGTCGATGCGCGGGTCGCCGCCGAGCTCGCCGGGGCGCTGAGGGCCGGGCGGTCGACGCGGCGCGCCATCGCGTGCGAGGGCGAGGTGCTCGATGCCGTGCTGCTCGTCTCCGCACCGCCGCCGCACCTCATCATCTTCGGGGCCGTCGACTTCTCGGTCGCGCTGTCGAACGCCGCTGCGCTGCTCGGCTACCGCACCACGGTGTGCGACGCCCGACCCGTCTTCGCCACGCCCGAGCGCTTTCCCGCGGCCGAGGTCGTGAACCGCTGGCCCACCGACTACCTGGCCGAGGCGGAGGTCGACGAGCGCACCGTGGTGTGCATCCTCACCCACGACGACAAGTTCGACGTGCCCCTCATCGAGGCGGCGCTCGCGCTGCCGGTCGCCTATGTCGGTGCGATGGGGTCGCGGCGCACGCATTCGCGTCGGGTCGACGCGCTGCGCGAGCGAGGGGTGAGGGAGGAGGCGCTGGCGGCCCTGCACTCGCCGATCGGCCTCGACCTCGGTGCCTCGTCACCTGAGGAGACCGCGGTCTCGATCCTCGCCGAGGTGCTGGCGGTGAAGACCGGGGCGAGCACCCGATCGCTGCGCGACACCTCGGGCGCCATCCACCGGCCGCTCGAGAATGCCGATCCGGCGGGCGCCGTGGCGTCGCGGGTCGCCGGGGTTGCCGGGCGGTGAGCGCCGTGCTCCCTGCCGCGGGCGCGGCACCCGTCATCCGCACCGTCATCGAGAACGCCTACGTCGTCACGGTCGACCCGGGCGGCGCCGAGTACGAGCGCGGACACGTCGTCATCGACGGCGCCGAGATCGTCGCCGTGGGCCCGGGCGCGGCTCCCGGCTGGGCGATCGACGCCGCCGAGTCGGCTGCATCCGCCGCTTCGCCCGCTCCGGTCCTGCGGGGCGCGACCACCGCATCCGTTCCCACCCGCATCGAGCGGGTCGAGCGGGTCGACGGCAGCGGGCACCTGCTCACGCCCGGGCTCATCAACACCCACCACCACCTGTACCAGTGGCTGACGCGGGGCGTCGCGCAAGACGCCATCCTGTTCGACTGGCTCACGGCGCTGTACCCGACCTGGTCGCGCATCACCGCCGACACGGTGGGGCCCGGCGCGCTCGGGGCCCTCGCGGTCGGTGCGCTCTCGGGGTGCACCACGATGGCCGATCACCACTACGTTTTTCCGCGCGGGTCGGGCGACATCCTCGGGTCGATCGTCGACGCCGCGTCGACCCTCGGCATGCGGTTGCACGCCACCCGCGGCTCCATGGACCTCGGCGCCTCGCAGGGCGGCCTCCCACCCGACTTCGCCGTCGAGACCACCGCCGACGCGCTGCAGGCCAGTGCGGATGCGGTGGCCCGCTTCCACGACCCCTCCCGCGAGGCGATGGTGAAGATCGCGATCGCGCCGTGCTCGCCGTTCTCGGTGACGGGCGATCTGCTCCGCGAGGCGGCGGTGCTCGCCCGGTCGCTCGACGGGGCGGTGCGACTCCACACGCACGGCTCGGAGACCGTCGAGGAAGACGCGTACTGCCTCGAGCGTTTCGGACGCACCCCCACGCAGTACCTCGACGAACTCGGCTGGCTGGGCGACGACGTGTGGATGGCGCACTGCGTGCACCTCGACGACGCGGCGATCGCCCGCTTCGCGGCCACGGGCACGGGTGTCGCGCACTGCCCGTCGTCGAACGCGCGTCTGTCCGCGGGCATCGCGCCGGTTCCGCAGCTGCTCGCGGCCGGGGTGCCGGTGGGGCTCGGGGTCGATGGCTCCGCGTCGAACGAGTCGGGGCAGCTGGGCACCGAGCTGCGCATGGCGGTGCTCGCCAACCGGCTGAGGGGAGGCGCTTCGGCGATGAGCGGACGCGACGCCCTGTACGTCGCGACCCGGGGTGGTGCGCGTGTGCTGGGCCGCGAGGCGGAGCTCGGGTCGATCGAGGTCGGCAAGCTCGCCGATCTGGCGCTGTGGCGAGTCGACGGGGTGGAGCACGCGGGCATCGCGGATCCGGTGGCGGCGCTGACGCTCGGGGCGCTGCCGCCGCTCGAGCTGCTGCTCGTGAACGGGCGGGCGGTGGTGCGGGAGGGGGCGCTGGTGAATGCCGACGAGGGTGCGATCGCGCGGGGGGTGCGGGAGGCTGTGGGAGTTCTTCGCGGTTGAGGTGCGTTGCGGCTGAGGTGCGTTGTGGTCGAGGTGCGTTGCGGTCGAGGTGCCTCGTGACGCAGTCGGCGTCAGAGACCGAGCATCAGCGACACCGCGATGGCGGTCATGACGAGCGCGATGACACCGTCGAGAATGCGCCAGGCCAGAGGGCGCGCGAACACCGGTTGCAGCAGCCGGGCGCCGTAGCCCAGGGCGCTGAACCACAGGATGCTGCCGAGGGCCGCCCCGGCACCGAACAGCCAGCGGGAGTCGCCGTGCGTGTTCGCCACGGTGCCGAGCAGCACGACGGTGTCGAGGTAGACGTGGGGGTTCAGCCAGGTGAGGGCGAGGCAGGTGAGAACGGTGGCGGCGAGCCCCGGCGAGGAGCGCTGCTCATCGGCGGTGAGGGCGGCCGGCCGGAGCGCGCGGCGGGCGGCGAGCACGGCGTAGCCGAGGAGGAAGGCCGCACCCGCGATGCGCACGGCGGTGGTGAGCCACGGCACCGCCTCGAAGACGAGGCCCGCGCCGGCGATGCCGAGGGCGATGAGGGCCACGTCCGACAGGGCACACACCGCGACGACCGCGAGCACGTGTCGGCGGAGGAGTCCCTGCCGCAGCACGAACGCGTTCTGGGCTCCGATCGCGACGATGAGCGAGAGTCCGAAGCCGAGACCGGCGAGGAGGGCGAGCGGGTCGAGGGAGGCGGTGTGCACCCTTCGACGATAGGGACCGTTCTGTCATCAAGCCAGCTAATGTTTTTTCTCAGTCATTAGCATGGCTTCATGAGATTCGATCAGGCTCGACTCGACGCCCTCCGCTCGGCTGTCGACACGGGGACCTTCGAGGCGGCCGCCCGCGAACTCCGTGTGACGCCCTCGGCGATCAGCCAGCGCATCCGGTCGCTCGAGACGGAGACCGGGCGTGTGCTGCTGCAGCGGAGCAAGCCGGTGCGCCCGACGCCGTCGGGGGAGGTGCTCTTGCGGCTCGCCCGCCAGGTCGACGCGCTCGGGCGCGATGCGGATGCGGCGTTGTGGCGGGAAGGGGCATCCGTCGACGGCGACCCCGACCACTCTCACGATGACGACGCGCCGCGCCTGCAGCCGCTGCCGCTCGCCGTCAACGCCGACTCGCTCGCCACCTGGCTGCTGCCCGCGCTGCAGCCTCTCGCCGACGAGATCGCCTTCGAGCTGCACCGCGCCGACGAGAGCCGCACCACCGAACTGCTGCGCGAGGGCGCCGTGATGGCGGCGATCACCACCGACCCCGTACCCGTGCAGGGGTGCTCGTCGGTCGTCCTGGGGTCGATGCGCTACCGTCCGATGGCGTCGCCGGCTTTCGTCGAGCGCTGGTTCGGCGGCGACGACGCACTCGCGGCGCTGTCGCGGGCCCCGATCGTCGTGTTCGACCGCGCCGACGAGCTGCAGCACCGCTACCTCGTCGGCCGCGGCGTGGACCCGTCGTCGCCACCCTGCCACCTCGTCCCCTCGTCGGCCGACTTCGTCGAGGCCGTGCGCCGCGGCTTCGGCTGGGGCATGGTCCCCGACCTCCAGGTGCACCACGACGACCCCCTGGTCGCCCTCGACCCCACCCACCACATCGACGTCGTGCTGCACTGGCAGCAGTGGCAACTCCACACCGCCGCCCTCGCCCGCACCGCCACCGCCGTCCGCGCGGCCGCCGCCCGCGCCCTCCGCCCCTGACCCGCGCGGCGCGCGCGGCTCTGCGCGTCGCCCCGCGCCCTCCGCGGGCGTACTGCCGCGCCCCGCCTCGCGCCATCGGGGCGCCGCCGCTGCGCTGCGGTGCCCCCTCATGGTCTTCCCTCGATCGAGGCCCTCCCACCTTGGGCGAACGGTATGAGATTCATTCCCCAAGCCCCCAAACGGGCTCGGTGCGACGATTCTCGTACCGTTCTGACGTGCTGCCTGACGATTTTCATACCGTTGTGACGTGCTGCTACCCCTCGGATCACCGGGCGATGGCCCGCGTGAGTTGCGGTTCTGTCGTCGGCGTTCGGGTCATCGCTCGCCGGCGCGCGTCTCCTGCGGGGATGCGGAGGTCGGCGGTCGAGGTCCGGCTGGTGCGGGGGCGGGAGGGGCCGGGAACGGGGTCAGCCCTGGAGGGACCTCCAGACGCGGTCGCGGGAGAGGGGGAGTTCGTGGGGGCGGACGCCGATGGCGTCGCGGACGGCGTTGGCGAGGGCGGGGGCGACCGGGTTGTACGGAGCCTCGCTCATAGACTTGGCGCCGAAGGGGCCCACCGAGTCTTCGGTCTCGGCGAAGTAGACCTCGGTGACGGGCACATCGGCGAGTTGAGGGAGGTGGTAGCTGCGGAAGACCTGGGTGGTGACGTAGCCGTCCTTGAGGATCATCTCCTCGTACAGCGCCGACCCGATCGCCTGCGCTACCCCGCCCTCGATCTGCCCGCGCAACTGCTCGGGGTTGAGGATGACACCGGGGTCGGCGGCGTGCACCGACTGCAGGATGCGCACCTCACCGGTCGTCGTGTTGACCGCCACCGTGAACCCGTGCACGTTGAACGCGATCGAGCGCTTCGAACCGTCCTCCGTGCCCTCGGCGGAGAGCGAGCCGCCCGCGGCCGCCGCGATCTCCGACAGTGTCACGAAGTGCTCGCCGATGCGCACACCGTCGGCTTCGAGGTGGCCCTCGCTCCAGGCGCCCACCAGCTCCGACGCGGTGCGCAGGATGGCGGCACGCAGCGACAGCGCCGCCGAGTAGAGCGCCTTGCCCGCGACGACGCTGCCGGCCGAGCCGAACGCGCCGGTGTCGTGGCCCGAGGCATCGGTATCGGACTGACGGATGCGGATGCGTTCCGCCGCCGTCCCCAGCACACTCGAGGCGATCTGCGTGTGCACCGTGGTGGTGCCGTTGCCGAACTCCGCGGTGCCCACCGCCGCGACATAGCTACCGTCAGACTCGAGCGACATCGACACCGTGGAGAAGTGACCCCTAGGCGGCATCGTCGCGATCATCGCAGCGGCCATGCCCGTGCCGACTCGCCACTCCGGGCCCTCGGGTGCGCTCACCACGGCGGGTATCGCGCCGCCCGCGGGAGTCGCGAGAGCCGCTGCAGCGGAATCCACGACGGGGTCGGTCGTGCCGGCGCCCCGGTGCAGGGCGGCCTCGACGAGGTCGAGGCACTGGTCGAGTCCGTAGCTGCCGAAGACCAGGTCGTCGCCCTCGACGTGCGCGGCGACAAGCTGGTCTCCCGGCTTGACGACGTTGAGGCGGCGCAGCTCGAACGGGTCGATGCCGAGCTCGCGGGCGAGATCGTCCATCGCCGACTCGATGCCGAACGCGACCTGCCCGAGCCCGTACCCGCGGAACGCCCCCGACGGGATGTTGTTCGTGTACACGACTTCGGCGTCGATCTTCTTGTTCGCTGCCGTGTACAGACTCACCGTCTCACCGACGCTGTGGAACATGACCCCTGGCCCGTGATTGCCGTAGGCCCCGGTGTCGCTCAGCACGTCGAGCGCGATCGCCGTGAGTGTGCCGTCACGGTTCGCGCCCAGCTCGACCTTCACGCGCATGGGGTGCCGGCAGGGCGCGATGGTGAACTCGTCGCTCCGCGTGAATTCGAACTGAACCGGCCTGCCGGTCTTCAGCACGGCGGCGGTGACGACGTCTTCGGTGAGGATCTCCTGCTTGCCCCCGAACCCGCCGCCGACCCGCGCGGTGAACACCCGCACCTCGGCAGGGTCGAGGCCGAACACGTGGGCGAGCTCGTCGCGCACCAGGAAGGGCACCTGCGAGCTCGTGCGCACCACGAGACGACCGTCGTCGTCGAGCCAGCCGACGGAGCCGTGGGTCTCGAGGGCGGCGTGCGAGACGCGGTGGGTCTGCCACGTTCCCGAGACCCTCACATCCGACGCTTCGAGGGCCTCGGCGACCGAGCCGATCTCGCTGTGCACGGAGGCGATGACGTTGCGCTCGGGTTCCGCGATGCGCGAGATCTCGGTCGACTTGTCGCCGTGCAGCAGCGGTGCTCCCGGGCGGCGGGCATCTTCGGGGTCGAAGACTGCGGGCAACAGCTCGTACTCCACCCGGACGAGTCGGCAGGCCGCCTCGGCGATGGCGATCGAGTCGGCGACGACGGCGGCGATCCGCTGGCCGCGATACCGCACCACGGTGTCGAACAGCATCGTGTCGTCGGGGTCGTCGACCCGGAACTCGTGGCGGCCCGTCGAGTAGAGCCGCGGGGGAGAGTCGGCGGAGGTGAGCACGGCGTGCACCCCGGAAAGGGCCTCCGCCGCGGTGGTGTCGATGGAGAGGATGCGCGCGTGCGCGTGAGGGCTCTGCACGAGTTTCAGGTGCAGTGCGCCGGGCACGGGCTCGTCGAGCGTGTACGGCTCACGACCCGACACGATGCGGCGAGCAGCGGGCGGTCGCACCGACGTCCCCACCGTGCGCGGCGTGGGAACGCTCGCCGGCGCATCTTCGGGAAGCCCCGCAGCACCGGCGGGTGCCGTGTCTCCGGATGTTGCGGTGACGTCGGCGACGGAGTGGCTCGGAGTGGCGGCATCGGCTACCGCGGCGTCCGCAGCCGCCGCGCCGCCCGCGTCGAGACCCGTTGCCGTGTGACTCGCCGAGCCTGACGATGAACCGCACACGCCTCCGCAACCGCCCGCAGCATCCGTGCCGCCTCGCAGGCCCGCTGCTGCGCAGACGCCCTCGCGGATGGAGGTCTCGACCGCCCGGTAGCCCGTGCAGCGGCAGAGGTTGCCTTTGAGCAGGCGCGGCAGGTCGCCGAGTTGTTCGGGCTTCAGAGTGGTGGCCGTCACGACCATGCCGGCGGTGCAGAAGCCGCACTGGAAGCCGAGGTTGTCGACGAAGCTCTGCTGCACGGGGCTCAGGTCGTCGGGGTCGCCCAAGCCGGCCACGGTCGTGACGATGCGGTCTTCGGCCCGGTAGGCGGGGTAGATGCAGGAGTGCACGGGCGTGCCGTCGACGATGACGGAGCACGCCCCGCAGTCGCCCGAGTCGCAGCCCTTCTTCACCTCGTAGCCGCCCTGCTCGCGGATGAAGGTGCGCAGGCACTGCCCGGGAGCTGGATCGGCATCGAGCTGGCGGCCGTTCATGACGAACTTCATCGTGCTTCTCCTTCGTCGCCGCCGGCCGCAGAAGTCTCTGGAACATACCGCTCGGTGGTGTAGTCGGAGAGCGGGGACTCACCCGGCGGCAACCCCAGCTCGTTCAGGATCTCGAGGGCCAGCGCGGTGGAGACGGAGCGACGCCAGTCGGCGGCACCGTGCGGGTCGGTGAACCAGCTGTCGATCGCGCCCACTCGGGCCGCGAGCTCCTCGGCGCCGGGCAGCGCGTCGAAGCGCAGCTGCTCCGGTCGCACGGTCGCGCCCGACACGGTGAGCAGGAACGAGTCGTCGGTGCGCAGCAACCCCACGATGACCGCGCCCGACCTGCCGAGCGGCGAGAGCGCGATCTTGCGGTAGGCGCTGCGCGCCTCGAGCGAACTCGTGGGCACGTGGAACGAGCGCAACACGTCGCCCGGGCCGAGCACGTTCGTGCCATTGCCCGTGACGAAACGGGCGACGGGCACCCGTTCGTCGGATCCGTCGGCCCTCCACACGAGGGCTTCGGCGTCGAGCGACGAGAACAGCGAGGTCATCGGGCCGGCGGGGAGCGAGGCGCACACGTTGCCGCCGACGGTCGCCACGTTCCACACCTTGAACGAGCCGAGCAGGGCGGTGCAGCACTGATAGAAGAGCGGATGCGCGGGCCAATCGCCCCGGGACGGCATCGCCGCGAGCTCGGCGAACGTGCAGGTGGCGGCGACCTCGAGGCCCTCATCACCGGGGACGAGCGACTCCCAGCGCAGCCCCATGAGGTCGACCAGTGCGGTGAGATGGTCTTGCCGCTCCGAGAACAACCACGAGCCACCCGCCAGTGGCGCCACGCCCTCACCAAGGGCGGCGAGGTCGGACCGGGAGCGTGCGGGATGGATGGCGGTGACGGTGTTGAGGTCCACGTGGCGCTCCGTTCGCTTGGTGCTCCCCTCAGTGAAGCGCAGGAATGTGTCTGAGATGTAACGAAGCCCTGTTTTGGGGGTAAGTCACTTCATGGGCGCACCTGTGGAGAAGGGAGGTCGAACGGCCCGGTGGTGGGTGGTCAGCCCAGCGCGCCCACCCACTCGCTCGTCCCGTCGTCGAACGACTGCTCCTTCCAGATCGGCACGGTCGCCTTCACGTCGTCGACCAGGGCGGCGCACGCGGCGAAGGCCTCGGCCCGGTGCACCGACGAGACGGCTGCCGCGAGCGCGAGGTCGCCGATGGCGAGATCGCCGACCCGGTGCGTGACCGCCACCGCCACCTCCGGGTGAGCTGCCGCGATGCGCTCGGCCGATGCCTGCAGGAAAGCCGAGGCATCGGGATGCGCGGTGTACGACAGCGCGGTGACACCACGGCCCTCGTCGTGGTCGCGAACCACACCGGCGAAGGTCACGACCGCCCCCGCTGTCGCTGAAGCCACGGCGTCGGAGCACTCCTCGAGGGTGATCGGAGTCTCGGAGACCCGCGCCAGCGCGACTCGCCCTCGAGCCGGAGCCGAAGCCGGAGCCGGAGCCGGACTTGGAGCCGGAGCCGTGATCTCAGCGCTACCCGTCGCGTGCCCGCCCCCGCGCGCATGATCGCCCCCGTGCACCTGATCCACGAGATGCTCCAACACATCCCCCAGCACCGCGAGACCATCGCGCACCCCACCCCGCGACCCGGGCAGGTTCACCACGATCGTGCGCCCCGCCACCCCCGCCACCCCGCGCGACAGCACCGACAACGGGGTCGCGGCGGTGCCCCGCCGCCTGATCTCCTCCGCCACCCCGGGCAGCTCGAGGTCGAGCAGGGGCCGCGTCTGCTCGGGCGTGCGGTCGGTGGGGTTCGCTCCCGTGCCACCCGTGGTGACGACGAGACCCGCACCGGCGTCGATCGCCGCGCGCAGTGCCCGGCCGACCGGCTCGCCGTCGGCGACCACCTCGACGGCGACGGCCCATCCGCGGGTCTCGAGCCACTCCCTGATGAGCGGGCCGGTCTCGTCGGAGTACACCCCGGTCGCGGCGCGTGTCGACGCCACGACGACCCGCGCATCCGTCACCCTGCCGCCGCTCATGCCTGCTCCCAGTCGCCGCTCGCCCCGCCCGATTTGGCGAGCACCTTCACCTCGCCGATCACCGCAGCGCGGTCGACCGCCTTGATCATGTCGTAGACCGTGAGCGCGGCGATCGAGGCGGCGGTCAGCGCCTCCATCTCCACCCCGGTCACGCCGGTCGTCTTCACCGTGGCGACGATGCGCACCGACGATTCGGCGGGTTCGAAGTCGACGGATGCCGACGAGATCGGCAGCGGATGACACAGCGGCACGAGCGACGAGGTCTGCTTCGCACCCAGGATGCCGGCCACCCGCGCCACCGCCAGAGCCTCGCCCTTCGGCAGCTCGCCCGCCACCAGCAGCCGCATCACCTCGGGGGTGGTGGTGAGCACGGCCTGCGCCGTCGCCTGCCGCTTCGTGACGGACTTCTCCGAGACGTCGACCATGCGGGCCGAGCCGTCGGGTGCGAGGTGGGTGAGCTCGTCGCCGTCAGCCATCGATCCTCCAGTAGTCGAGTTCGTCGCCCGCCGCGACCTCGGCCGTGCCGACCGGCACGTGCACGAGAACCGTCGAGGCCGCGTAGGAGTGGAGCAGGTGGCTCGAGGGCCCGCCCACGAGTTCGAGCGCTCCGTCGCCGTTCAGCACGCCGCGGCGCAGCTGATGGTGCCCGGGTGGGGAGGTGAACGGATGCGCGGCCGGCGCCCTCCGGGTCTCGCGCAGCGTCCGCGGCAGGCCGAGAGCCGCGCGGAGCGCCGGGCGCAGGAAGGCCTCGAACGAGACCAGCGCGCTCACCGGATTGCCGGGGAGGCAGACCGCGGGGATCGTGAGCGAACCCGTCTCGCCCAGCCGCAGCATCCCGAACCCCTGCGGGCCGCCGGGCTGCATCGCCACCTTCATGAACGCGACGCCGCGCGGCCCGAGCGCGTCGCGCACCACCTCGCGCACGCCCGCGCTCACGCCACCGATCGTCACGACCACGTCGTGCTGCGGGGCGTGCTCCGCGAGCAGTGCCAGCAGGTCGTCGTCGTCGTCGGAGCGGCAGGGCAGCGGGGTGACCGCGCAGCCGATCTCGAGCAGCGCCGTGGTGAGCGCCGCGCTGTTGGCGTCGTAGATCTGGCCGGGCGCGAGCTGCGCCCCCGGGTCACGGATCTCGTGCCCCGTCGACACCAGCAGCACCCTCGGGCGAGCCCGCACGGCGACCTCGGTGGCTCCGGTGCCGGCGATCACGCCGAACTGAGCGGGCCCGAGCTCGGTCGCTGCGGGCAGGAGTACCTCGCCGACCGCGACGTCGCTGCCGGCGGCACGGATGAACGTGCCGGGTTCGACGGGTGAGCCGAATGCCACGAGAGGGGCAGATTCAGACGCATCGGCGGGCCCCGAGCCGAGGTGACCCCGCACTTCGGCGGGGAAGACCGGCGGGTCGGCCCGTTCGATCTGCACCACGGCGTCGGCGCCGTGCGGAACGGGTGCCCCGGTCATGATCGGCGTCGCCGTGCCCGCGAGGTGCTCGCCGCCGGCGTCACCCGCGGCGACGCGTTGCACGACGCGCAGGGTGACGGGGGAGTCGGCGGTGGCGTCGGCGAGCTCGGCGGCGACGACGGCGTAGCCGTCCATCTGCGAGTTGTCGAAGGCGGGAAGGCTCGAGGGCGCGCGCAGGTCGTCGGCGAGAACGCGGCGGCGGTACAGCTCGGGTGCGGCGGCGATGACGGCGGCGTCGACCGCGAGCACGTCGACCCCGAGCGCTGCTCCGACGGGGGTGAGCAACGCCGTGATCTCGCGCCGGTGGTCGTCGATGGTTCGCACGTCTCCATCCTGCCCCACGCCGCCCGGCGGGAGGCTCGTGCGTCTGCGTCGAGAGACCGCGTCGTTCATTCCGACCACGCCGTCGTCTCTCATGCCGCCCCGCGCATCCGTTCTCCCTGACAGCACTCACCCGATGCCGGGTTACGCTGAGGGAATGAGTGTCGCACTGGGCATGCCGGGGATGCGCGCGGGCGACCCGCGCCCCGCCGGCCGCGCCGACGGAGGGGTCGCGTCGCTTCCCTCCGAGCGCCCCGCCGTGCCGACCCTGCTCGACCGCTTCGGTCGCGAGGCCACCGATCTGCGCATCTCGCTCACCGATCGCTGCAACCTCCGCTGCACCTACTGCATGCCCGCCGAGGGGCTCCCGTTCCTCCCGCCGCCGGCGCTGCTGTCGCTCGACGAGATCACGCGGCTCGCGCGCATCGCCGTCACCGAGTTCGGGGTGCGGCAGATCCGCTTCACCGGGGGTGAACCGCTGCTGCGGCGCGACCTCGTCGACATCGTGCGCGCCGTCGCCGCCCTGGAGCCGCGGCCCGAGATCTCGCTCACCACGAACGCCATCGGCCTCGCCTCGCGCGCCCAGGCGCTCGCGGAGGCGGGGCTCGACCGGGTGAACGTGTCGCTCGACTCGATCCACCCCGACACCTTCGCCGCGATCACCAGGCGACCCTTCCTCGATCGGGTGCTGGCGGGCAT